>DATFQO010000091.1:0-5605 GCA_035264245.1 Solirubrobacterales bacterium | reverse complement strand
ATGCATGGGGGATCGTTGCGATCAATCTGGACGAAGTCGCCGTGACCGGCCTACGGGCCGTCGCACAGTGCGGCAACTGATCTAACCGACGACGGCCTGTCCCGAGCGGGGCAGGCCGTCAGACGTGCAGCTCGAACTCGTGGTCTCCCACGCGGACCTCGTCGCCGGCTTGGAAGCCTGCCTTAGCGAGGGCTGAGAGGACGCCGATCTCTCCCAGGCGCTGCTCCAGGTAGGCCAAGGCTTCCTCGTTTTTGGTGTCGTGGCGCTCGAACAGCAGCTCCACTCCGCGGCCGGCGATTCGAAAAACTCCGTCGGCCTCTTGCTCGACCCAGTAGCCGCCCTCGCCCGCTGGGCGATAGACGCGATGCTCGACCTCGAACTCTGCCGCCTGCTCGCCCCCTGCCGCGGCGGCCTGAGGCTCCAACGCCGGCAGCTCGGAGAGGATGCGGAGGCGCAGCTCGTCGAGGCCCTCGCCGGTCGCGGCGGAAGCGGTCAGCACGCCGAGCGTCTTTCGGCCCAGCCGCTGTCTCCAGTCCTCCAGCGCGGCCTCGACCTCCTCGGGCGTCAAGAGGTCGCGCTTGCTGAGCAGCACGAGCTCCGGCAGACGCTCGAGGCCGGCGCCGTGGGCGGCGAGCTCGGCGCGGATCACCTCGTAGTTCTCCTCCGGCGTTCCGTCGGTCGGCGCCAGGTCGACGAGGTGGACGAGCATCGAGCAGCGCTCGACGTGGGCGAGGAACTCGTGGCCGAGCCCGGCACCCTCCGCCGCCCCTTCGATCAGGCCCGGGATGTCGGCGATCACCGCCTGGCGGTCCTCGCCCTCGATCGTCCCCAGCACCGGCGAGATGGTCGTGAAGGGGTAATCCGCGACCTTCGGTGCCGCGCGCGTCAGCCGACCTAACAGCGAGGACTTCCCAGCATTGGGAAGGCCGACGAGACCGACATCGGCGAGCAGTTTCAGCTGCAGATTGATCCAGTCGGCTTCGCCGCTGTTGCCTTTCTCGGCGAAGCGCGGTGCCTGCCGGGTCGAGTTGGCAAAGCGCTTGTTGCCGTGACCGCCGCGGCCGCCGCGAGCGACGACCGCGCGCTGCCCAGGGGTCACAAGGTCGATCGAGCTGCCGTCGACGGCGCTCGCCTGCGTGCCGGGCGGCACCGGGATCTCCCTGTCGTCTCCCCGTCCACCTTGCCGGTTCGAGCCTTCTCCATGACTTCCCCGCTGCGCCCGGAAGTGCTTGCTCCCCTTCAGCGCCCCAAGATCGCGGCGCGAGGGATCGCAGACCAGCACGACATCGCCGCCATGCCCGCCATCGCCGCCATCGGGCCCACCCCGAGGCACGTGCGCCTCACGTCGGAAGGAGATCGCGCCGTTTCCGCCCCCGCCCCCCTCGACCCAGATTTTCGCCTTGTCGTACACCGATCAGGACTGGGTGAGGAGGGCGACGATCATGCCTCCAAAGCCCAGGACGGAGGTGAGGATCATGCCGGCGAAAAGTTGAAGCGTCATCCGGTGAAGTGCTGCGATCTGGCCTCCCAGTTCAGCGCGAACAGCCTGGAATCCACCGCTCGTCTCGGCCCGGAGGGCGCCGAATTCTTCGCGGGTCTCATTGAATCCCCCGTCGACCCTCTTGTTGAGGTCGTCGAGACGGTGGTCGATCCAGGTCTCTTTCGCCATCACGGCCATGGTGCCAGGCTAGCGAATCAAATGCAACGTTTTGTACGCGAAACGTAGAAATTGCGCCTCGGGCTTCGTGTCCGAATCGGACGCAACCCGAGGAAGAACTTCCGTCTCCCTCGGGGGGATCTCTACCGGACGACGATCTTGCTCTTCGCCGGCTTGCCGGCGCTGCCTTTGACCTGGAAGATCAGCTTGTCGGTGCCTTCGTCGGCACCGCCCTTGACCTTGACCTTGATCGTCAGCGTCTTCATGGCGCGACCCTTGACGCTGGCCTTCTTGCACTTCGGCGCCTTCAGGTCGTCCTTGGCGGCCGTCGGCACCTTGACGCAGACCTTGGCGTTCTTCGGCTTCAGATCGCCCTGGTTGACGGCCTTGACCTTGAAGGCGACCACGTCGCCGGCGTCGGCATTGGCCTTCTTCTTCGTCGTCAGCTTCAGCTTCGAGGCTTTGACGTTGATCGCCGCGCTGGTCTGGGCCGCAGAGCCGGCCTGGTTGGCTGCCGTCACCGCGCAGGTGTAGCTACCGGCCGCTTTCGCCGTGAAGGTCGCTGCAGTTGCGCCAGTAACCGGTTTGCTGTCGCGCAGCCACTGGTAAGCGTAGGTGGTCGGCGCCTGGTAGACGAACGAGCCGGCGAAGTCGGCGGCCCAAGTGCCGGTCGAGCAGCTCAGTTTGGCGCGCTTCTTCTGGTCGCGGGCGAGCGCCGGTGCGCCGGTGCCGGTCGGCGATTTGAGCACGAGGACGTCCTGTGGGCCGTTGAACGGCGCCGTCTGCGGGGTGATGTTGCCTCCGCCGCCGCCGCTCAGACTGGCGAAGCCGAGCCCGTTGGTCCGGTCCTCGTGGTTGTCGTAGTTGGGCCAGTAGATCTTGTTTGCGGCGGGGTCAATCGCGAACCCGTAGGAGCTGTTGATCGACGCGCCGGTGGTGTCGAGGATGCCAACGTCGCCCCCGAGAAGTCCGGTGTAGGCAAATCTTTCCTCGCCTCCTTCAGACCAGTAGAGCCGACCGCCGGCGGGGTCGACAGCGAAGGCGTAGGCGCTCTCAGGGGGCCTGCTCAAGGTCAGGGTGCCGCCGCCCGTGCCGTTCACGTTGGCGAATCCGATTGAGATGTCCTCCCCTAGCGGATTGTTGCCCCAGTACACCCGTCCGTTGACCGGGTCAAGACCGAGCTTGTAGGGGTCGAGGAGCGTTGCCCCACTCGTGTTGAGGGCTCCACCTGCGCTGCCATCGAGTTTCGCCCAGGCAATTGATCCGTCTCTTTTGCCCGAGCCGGCGTTTGCCCAGTAGATCATCCTGGAGATCGGGTCGACGACGACACCAAACGGTTCGTCGAACGGCGCCCCCGGCGCGCTGAAGACACCGGCGCCGCTGCCGTCGAGGTTGGCGAAGAGGATCTCGCCTTTACCGCCCGCGCCGCTGCTGCTGGCCACGTAGAGACGCCCCGTGACCGTGTCGATCGCCATCCCTTCGGGATCGTCGAGGTTGGCGCCCGTGAGATTGAGTCCGCCACCGCCGCTGCCGTCGATGTTGGCGACGGAAATCGACTGGGGAATTGCGCCGTAGTTGTCCCAGTAGACGAGTTCGGCCTGCGCTCGGGCGGCAACCGCAAAAAACACTACGAGGCCAAGGGCAATCGACGCGGAGACCGTGGCGATACGGCCTCTGCGCTCAGTGGCGAGCGGCAACGGAGGTTCCTTTCTTAGTCCTGCAGGACGCTGATGGTGCGGCCCTTGCGGGCCGTCTTGAAGTCGACCGTTCCCGGTCGCGTCGCGAAGATCGTGTGGTCGCGGCCGATGCCGACGCCGTCGCCGGGCCAGAAGCGGGTGCCGCGCTGGCGGACGATGATCTCGCCGCCGGTGACTTTCTGGCCGGCGAAGACCTTGACGCCGAGCATCTTCGGGTTGGATTCGCGGCCGTTGCGGCTGGAGCCGAGACCTTTCTTATGAGCCATGGCTTAGCCTTTCCCTTTCAGTTTCGTGACCTCGAGCCGGGTCAGCTCGGAGCGATGACCGGCACGGCGGCGGTAGCCCTTCTTCGCCTTGTATTTGAAGACTTTGATCTTCGGCCCGCGCAGGTGCTCGGTGACTTTCGCCTCGATTTTGACTTTCGCCAGGTCTTTGGCCCCGGCGACGACGTCGTCGCCGCGGAAGAGGACCGGGCGCAGGGCAACTTTGTCGCCCTCTTTGGCATCGAGCCGGTCGACGAGCAGGGACGTGCCCTCCTCGACTTTGTACTGCTTGCCACCGCTTTCGACTACCGCGTACGTGCTCATCAGTCTTCCTGGCTGCCTTGTTTAGCGCGCGAACGCCCCCGACCGCCCCTGCGGCCGCGACTGCGTTTGCGCGAAGAGTCGGAGGATTCTAGCTGGGAGCCGTTTTCCTCGCCTCCCCCGGAGCCGTTGGGCGAATCGCCGCCGAGCAGCGAGGCGATCGCGGCCGAGCGCTCGACCTCGTCGATCCGCACCATCTTGCGCTCGCCGACGAAGCGACCGCCGCCGGTGACGCTGACGATGTAGGAGTCGATCCGGGCCACCGCGTCGTCGGCGTTGTACATGTGGGGCTCGTCGATGTTGACCAGCACCTCCTCGCCGACCTTGAACGGCAACGCCCGCTCCTCGATCTCCGTGCGGGTGCCGGACTCGATCAATTTGAAGGTGTCGATCGCCAGCGCGTCGCCGCCCTCGAAGTGGAACCGCTTGCCGGTCTCCTCCTCGAGCTCGGGCAGGCCGCTGTCGGGGTCGGTCAGCTCGTGGGCGACCTTCGGGTTGACCCGGATCAGGAAGGCCTCGACGTCTTTTTCGTCGGCGGCGATGTCGCGCATCTTCCGCAGACCCTCCAGGGCGACGGTCTCGGCCGAGAGCACGACTCCCTCGCCGGCGCAGGTCGGGCACGGCGCGGTGAGGATCTCCCGCACCCCGTCGGTGACGTTCTGCCGGGTCATCTCGACCAGGCCCAGTGGCGAGACCTCGACCACGTAGCTCTTCGACTTGTCGGCGTCGAGCGCTTTGCGCATCGTCTTCAGGACTTTGTCGCGGTTGCTCGCCCGCGCCATGTCGATGAAGTCGATGACGATGATGCCGCCGATGTCCCGCAGGCGCAGCTGCCGCACCGCCTCCTCGGCCGCCTCGGTGTTGACCTTGGTGATCGTTTCCTCGAGTCCGCCTTTGCCGCGCCCGGTGAAGGAGCCGCTGTTGACGTCGATCACCGTCAGCGCCTCGGCGTAGTCGATGATCAGGTAGCCGCCCGAGGGCAGGTCGACCCGCCGGTTCAGGGTCGACTCGATTTCCTCGTCGATCTTGAATTTCTCGAGCAGCGGCTTCTTGCCCTCGTAGAGCTCGACCCCGCCGACCAGCTCCGGCGCGGTCCGCTGGAAGAAGTTGGTCACCCGCTCGAACTGCTTGGGCGAATCGATGATCGCCTTTTCGAACTCGCTGAGGAAGACGTCGCGCAGGACGCGGACCGAGAGGTCGGCCTCCTGGAAGACCAGCGCCGGCGCCTTGGTCGAGTCCGAGCGCCGCTCCAACACCTCGCTCAGCTTCTGCAGGTAGCCGATCTCCCGCACGAAGTCGGATTTTTTCGCGCCGTGGGCGGCGGTGCGGACGATCAGCCCGCCTGGGCCTTTGTAGGTGCGGTCGACCATTTTCCGCAGCCGGTCGCGCTCTTTGTCGGCGAGCCGGCGACTGACGCCGACCCCGCTTCCCTGCGGGGCGAAGACGAGGTAGCGGCCGGCGATCGAGACGTTCATCGAAAGCCGCGCGCCCTTCGTCTTCAGCGGGTCCTTGACCACCTGGACGAGGATCTCCTGTCCGGGCTTGATCAGCTCGTTGATGCGGCGGCCGCTGCCGCGCCCGCGGCGCGGCGCCTGCTCGCCGCCGGGCATGAGGATCTCGTCGACGTGGAGGAAGCCGTTGCGCTCGAGGCCGATGTCGACGAAGGC
>DATFQO010000090.1:0-9291 GCA_035264245.1 Solirubrobacterales bacterium | reverse complement strand
GGACCATCCGCACCAGGGTGGCGTCGAGGAAGATCGCCGCCGCCAGGCCGATCCCGAAGAGCTTGAGGAAGACTTCGGGCGAGGCGACGAAGGCGAGGAAGACGACGACCATGATCGCCGCCGCGGCGGTGATCACCCGGGGGGTCTTGGCGAGGCCGTCGGCGACCGCGCGGCGGGTGTCGCCGTCCTTCAGGTACTCCTCGCGGATCCGCGAGATCAGGAAGACCTCGTAGTCCATCGAGAGCCCGAAGAGGATCGCGAACATCATCACCGGCATGAACGGCGCGATCGGGACTTCGTGGTCGATCCCGATCAGCTGCCCGACCGCTCCACCCTGGGCGACGAGGGTCATCACGCCGTAGGCGGCGCTGACCGAGAGCAGGTTCATCACCCCCGCCTTGAGCGAGATGAACGGCGAGTGGAAGGCGACCAGGAGCAACAGGAACGAGAGCCCGACGACACCGGCGATGAACCACGGCATGCGGTCGGTGACGTAGGTGCTCTGGTCCTCGAGCGCGGCGTTGACGCCGCCGACCAGGGCGGTGACGCCCGAGTTGCCGACCGCGGCCGGGATCACGGTCCCGCGCAGGTGATCGACCAGCTCTGAAGTCGCCTCGTCCTGCGGGGAGGTGGTGGGGATGACGGTGACGATCGCCGCGGTGCCGTCGGAGTTGAAGCGCGGCGGCGGCACGTAGGCGATGCCGCTGTCCTCACGCAGGTCGGCGACGAGGCCGTCGACGGTTCCCTTGGCGCCGGCGTCGGGAAGTTCGGCGGCAATCACCAGCGGGCCGTTGGCGCCGGGCCCGAAGCCCTCGCTGATCAGGTCGTAGGCCTGGCGGGTCATCGTGTCGGGCTGGTCGTTGCCGGCGTCGGGGAAGCCGAGGCGCATGCCGAGTGCCGGGGCGGCGAGCGCGAGCAGGATCGCGGTGGCGACGATCGCCGCGGTCCAGGGGCGTCGCTGCACGGCGTGGCTCCAGCGGGCGGCGGGCGATTCGCCGTCTTCCTTCGCGTCGAGGTTGCGGCCGAGCAGCGGGATCCGCAAGCGGTCGACGTTCGGACCGAGGTAGGAGAGCAGCGCCGGCAGCAGGGTGATCGCGGCGACCATCATGACCAGGACGGCCAGGGAGGCCGAGATCGCGACTCCGTACATGTAGGGAAGGCCGGTGATGAAGAGGCCGAGGATCGCGACCACCACGGTGCTGCCGGCGATCAGGACGCTGCGCCCGGCGGTGGTGACCGCCTCGACGACCGCGTCGTGGCGATCCTTGCCGTCCTTCATCGCGCTGCGGAAGCGGGTCAGGACCAGCAGCGCGTAGTCGATCCCGACGCCGATCCCGATCAGGCCGGAGACTGCGGTGGTCCAGTTGGGCACGTCGATCACGTTGGCCAGGAGGACGATCAGGCCGCCGGAGGAGATGCCGAGGCCGATCAGGGCGATCGCCAGCGGCAGGCCGGCGGCGACCAGCGAGCCGAAGGCGATCAGCAGCACGATCGCCGCGCCGAGGAAGCCGTAGAACTCGGGGCTGGTCTGTTCCTGGGCGGTGTAGATCGGTTCGCCGCCGAGCTCGATCTCGAGGCCGCCGCCGCTGTTGGCTTCAGCGGCGTCGATCAGTTCTTCGCCCTGCTCTTTCTTCACCTGCCAGCCGGGAATCGTCAGCGGCAGGGTGGTGGTGGCGATCGTGCCGTCGTCGGAGAGTCGCAGCGCTTCGCGCCGCTCGACGTTCTTGATCGCTTCGGCCTGCTCGAAGAAGGCGTTCATCTTCTGCTTCGCGGCGGGGCTGTCGGCGCCCGCCGGGTCTTTCCAGACGACGTAGATTTCCTGCCCCGAGTAGCCGCCGAACTCGCGTTCGGTCAGGTCGCTGGCGGCCTTGGAGTCCGAGCCGGGGGTGTTGTAGTCGGCTTCGTACTCGCCGGCGAGGGACGAGCCGAGGGCGATGATCACCACCGCGGAGACGATCCAGAGCAGGACCATGGTCCCGCGGCGGCGGTAGGAGAAGTCGGCGAGGGCGGCGAGACGACGGGTCATGCGGTGGACCTCCGGAGAAAGAATCTTTGCGACTGGAAAGGTTCGAGCGAGAAACGATTCATAGCAAAAACTAATCCGGGTAAGCTTTCTCGCGCGATGACCGCAAACCGGATCAACGGCGACCGGGCGCCCTCGACGCTCGCCTTCCTCATCTCCCAGGTGGGGATCCACGCCTCGCGGCAGTTCGCCGAGCGGATCTCGGCGGTCGATCTGACGCCGCCGCTGTTCCGCGTCCTCAACCTGGTCGACGCCGCCGAGGGGCAGTCGCAGCAGGCGATCGGAGCGGCGATCGAGGTCCCCGCCAGCCGCATGGTCGCCCTCGTCGACGAGCTCGAGCAGCGCGGCCTGGTCGAGCGCCGGCCCGATCCCGACGACCGCCGGGTGCGCGCCCTCCACCTGACGCGGAAGGGGAAGCAGACGCTGGCGCGGGGACGGAAGATCGCCAAGCGGCACGAGGAGGACCTGACCCGCGGCCTGGCGGCGGCCGATCGCAAGCGGCTGCTCGACCTGCTGGAGCGGATGGTCGACCAGCAGGCGATCGGCCGGGGCATCCACCCGGGGCTCAGCGGCCCGAAGCCGGTTGGCAAAGATTCGTGAACGGGTAGCTGGGGCGAGACCGGAGGAAGGGGCTTCTCGAGGCAGAGGGGAGGACGATCGTGGCGGGAGCAGTGGAGGGCCGGCGCTTTGCGCTCGTGCTGGTCGCGTTGCTGGTACTCGGCCTCGTCCTCGCCACCTCGCTGGAGGCCCAGCGGCCGTTGTGCGGCGGGCGGCGGGCGACGATCTCCTCCAACGACCGCCTTATCCACGGCACCCGCGGGCCCGACGTGATCGTCGCGGGGCGCGGGCCGAACGTGATCTTCGGCGGCCGCGGCAACGACGTGATCTGCGGCGGCTACGGCCGCGACAGGATCGACGGCGGCCGCGGCAATGACACGATCGACGGCAAGAAGGACGCCGACCTCGTCCACGGCGGCCGCGGCTCCGACGAAGTCGACGGCGGCGCCGGCCGTGACCGGGTGCGCGGCGACAGCGGCAACGACACGGCGCGCGGTGGGCCGGGCGGGCGGGACGACGTCGAGGGAGGTCTCGGCGACGACACGGTGGACGGCGGCCGCGGCGCCTTCGACCTGCTCAGCGGCGGGATCGGCAGGGACCGGATCGACGGCGGGCCCGGCTCGCACGACATCGCCTCCTACCGCAGCGCCGGCGGGCCGGTCGCGGTCGACCTGGCGAGCGGCTCGGTGACCGGTGCCGAGCAGGAGCGGCTGGTCGGGGTCGAGGACGTGATGGGCGGGTCCGGCGACGACCTGCTCGCCACCTCCGAGCTGACCGCGAACCGCCTCGAGGGAGGGCCGGGCGACGACCGCCTCCTCGGCTCACTGCAACGCGACCAGGCCTTCGGCGGCCCGGGCAGCGACGAGTGCTTCGGGTCCTTCTCGGTGGCCGAGTCCTGCGGCTCGACGAGCGCCGGCGCCGGCACCCGGGTGGAGCTCTACGAGAGCCTCAGCGGCCCTCCCAGCATCGCGATCGCCGGCGACGAGGAGGTCGACCAGGTCACGGTCGGCTTCAGCCGCGGGCGCTACCTCGTCCGGGCCGGATCCGCCAACCCGGTGCTCCTCGGCGATCCGCGCTACGCCGGCAACTGCAATCTCCTCGCCGGCGCGGTCGCCTGCCGCGGGCAGGTGCGCTCGATCCTCGTCTCGCTCGGCGCCGGGAACGACACGATCTCGTTCGAACGTTCGCTGCCGCCGGCGATCTCGGTGACGATCGACGGCGGTCCCGGCAGCGATTGGCTGCGCGGAAGCCCGGGCGGCGACACCCTCTACGCTGGCGACGACGCCGATCCGGACCGCCTCCAGGGCGGTGGCGGCGACGACGCTCTGTTCGGCGTCAACATCCTCCATCCCCGCCGCGAAAGCGGCGCCGCGACGATGCTCGGCGGTGGCGGCGACGACCTCATGGTCGGCGGCCAGCCCTGCGGTGGCGACCTCTACGCCGGCGGTCCGGGCGGCAACGACAGCGCCTCCTTCGCCCGGGTTCGCAACGAAGGCGTCCACGTCGTGGCGAAGATCGGCGGCGCGGTCAGCGACCCCGACGTCGCAGCCTGCGCGGCCGGCCGAATCGCCCGCGGCACCGAGAAGATCGAGGGCTCGCCCGGCCCGGACGTTCTCATCGGCAACTCCGTCGCCAACACCCTGCTCGGCCGCGGCGGCTCGGACCGGCTCGACGGCCGGGGCGGCCCCGACCGCTGCATCGGCGGGCGCGGCGGCGACCGCGCCAGCCACTGCGAGTACCTGCGCAACTGAGGTTGCAGCGGGCCTCGCCGGGTGGCGCGAGTCGATTGGCCCGCCTACGGTTTCAGGTAGGGCCGGCGCGTATGCCGGCTTTTCTCTTCTTCCATGCCTAATCCGACCGCAAAACCGCGCCGGCGCTGGCTCTCGTCGCTTCTGGCGATGGCGCTTGCCCTGCTTGCCAGCTGCCTGGTGGCGGTCGCGAGCGCGCCGGCGAAGAGCAACTCCGACAAGCTGGAAGCGGTCGAAGACAAGATCGGCGCGGTCGAAGAACGGGAGGGGGTGCTGACCTCCGACATCGCCGCGATGGGGGATGAGATCGCCGCCCTCGAAGGCCAGGTCTCGGCGCTCCGCAACCAGGAGGCCGCGGCCGAAGAAGAGCTGGGCGCCAAGGAAGCCGAGCTGCAGACCGCCGAAGCCGAACTGAAAGAGGCGCTGGAGCGGCTCGAGACGCTGCGCGGCCGGCTGAAACGGGCGCTGGTCAACCTGCGCCAGCGGCTGATCGCGATCTACACCTACGGCTCGACCGACATCACCTCGGTCGTCCTCAGCGCCACCGACTACGGCGACATGGTCGCCCGCACCGAATACCTCGACGCGATCAACGAAAGCGACCAGGCGCTGGCCGAGCGGGTCCGCAGCCTGCGCGACGAAGCGAAGAAGCTCGTGCGGGTGCGGAAGACCGCCAAACTGACGATCGAAAAGGCGCGCGACCAGATCGCCGCCAAGGAGCAGCGACTGGAAGCGACCCGCTCGACGCTGGAGTCGCGCGAGGGGGCGCTGGTCTCGGCCCGGGGAAAGCGCCGCCAGGCGCTGAACAGCGTCCAGGGTGAGCTCGACGAGCACGAGGAAGTCGCCGCCGACCTGCGCGCCGCGATCGCCGAGGAAATCGCCGAAGCGACCGGCGGCGTGCCGCTCCCGGCCGGGCCGCTTCCCTCGCCGAGCGCCGCCGGGTTCATCTGGCCGCTCGAAGGCACCCTCACCTCGGGCTTCGGCTACCGCTGGGGGCGGATGCACGAGGGGATCGACATCTCGGTGCCGGAAGGGACGCCGATCCGCGCCGCGGCCGACGGCACCGTGATCCTGATGCAGTCCGAGTACGAAAGCGGCGGCTACGGCAACTACACCTGCGTCGACCACGGCGGCGGGCTATCCACCTGCTACGCCCACCAGTCGAGCTTCGCGACCTCGGTCGGCGCCCAGGTCAGCCAGGGCGACGTGATCGGCCTGAGCGGCAACACCGGCCACAGCACCGGCCCCCACCTCCACTTCGAGGTGCGGATCAACGGCACCGCGACCGACCCGCTCGGCTACCTCTAGCTAGATCCCTACGGCTGCAGGCGCTTGTGCTCCCAGCGCTCACCCTGCTTGACGTAGAGCAGGCGACGGTGGAGGCGGTCGGGGCTGCCGTGCCAGAACTCGACCAGGTCTGGATCGAGCCTGTAGGCGCCCCAGTCCTCCGGGCGGCGCAGCGCTTCGCCTTCGTTGGCTAGCGCCGCGGCTTCGCCGCGCAGGCGCTCCGGGTCGTCGAGGGCCTCACCCTGGTTCGAGGCCACGGTGGTCGCTTGCCCTGCCGGCGGGCGATCGGCGAAGAGCCGGTCGGACTCCTCGGCGCCCATCCGCTCGACCGGCCCCTCGAAGACGACCTGCTGCAGCGTCTCGCGCCAGTAGAGCGTCCCGGCCGCGCGCGGATTGGCCTCCAGGTCGCGGCCCTTGCGGCTGTTGGCGCTGAAGGCGAAGACGATCGCCGGGCTCGCCTGCTTCAGCAGGACGATCCGGGTGGACGGTCTTCCCGCCGCGTCGGCGGTTGCCAGCGCCAGCGCTCGCGGCTCGCGTACCCCGCGCTCGTCGGCTTCCCGCAGCCAGCGCTCGAGCAGGGGCAGCGGCTCGCCGGGAGGCAGGTCGAACTCGGGGAGCTCGAGGCCAGGATCCCCCGAGAGGGTTTCGACCGGCTCGCTCAACCGCCGAATCGCATCCGCAACCGCACCTCGGTGCCGGCGGCACCGGAGCGGACCTGTACCAGGTCGCAGATCTGGTTGGCGATCCAGAGGCCGCGGCCGCTCGCCTGATCGGGCCGTGGCCGTTCCCGCCCGACCAGCGGATCCTCGATCCGGCCGCTGTCGGTCACGGCGCAGACCAGCTCGTCGTCTTCGTCCCAGATCCGCAGAGTGCCCTCGCCGCCACCGTGCTGGATGCTATTGGTCGCCGCCTCGCACACCGAGAGGACCAGGTCCTCGTTGCGGCGGGTGTCCAGGCCAGCGGTACGGGCGCACTGGGCGACGAGATGGCGCACGATCGCCAGGTCCGTCTTGCCGAAGCCGAGCCGGACCGTCGGGCGACCCGGCTCCGGCAGAGGCGCGTCGAGCAGCGTTTCGAGCGAGTACTGCCGGGAGGCGGTGCGGCCGTGGGGGCCGGCGCAGACGGGGTGACTGCGCTCCGCCCCCGCCAGGACCGCGCGGTCGAGCTTGCTGGTGTCGTAGGGGCACATCACCGTCAGCCCCCGCTCCTCGGCGAAGGCGAGATTGAAGAGCAGCTCGTGCAGCTCGCACTCCTGCACCTCGGCGGCGCTGCGCGCGGGGGAGATCGGTTCGCCGAGCCCGCGGACGCCCCTTTCGAGGTCACAGGTGAGGAGGAAGTCCTGCCAGGCCGGAATCAGCCGCGCCGGGTTGCGACCCAGCGTCCCCGTCGGCCAGAACTCGACCTCCGAGGTGGCGGAGCCGAGGATCCCTTCGACCTGTTGTCGGCGCGGCTCCGGCAGGACGACCAGCACCGTTTCCCCGGCGGCGATGCCCTCCTCCAGGTATGGGATCGTTCCGGCGAGGAACTCTTCGTCGCCGGCGTAGAAGAACGCCTCATGGCAAAAGCCGTTTGCCTGCGCCGCCCGGGTCACAGCCGCAGCTCCAGGAGGTCGCAGAGCCGCTCGACTATCGGCGGCTGCCCGTGGACGCCGCAGCCGCCGTCGGCGTCGAGCCGGCGGGTGTGCTCGACCAGGGCTTCGAGGCCGTGATGGTCGATGAAGTCGAGCGCCTCGAGGTCGAGCGAGGTTGGTTGCCCGGGCCTGTGGGCGTAGTCCAGCGCGCGCGTCATCGTCTCGGTCGAAAAGCGGTCGACCTGGCCGCTGAGCGCGAGCCCGCCGTCCTTGCCGAAGAGGTGGAAGAGGGTTGCCTCCGGGAACGAGTTAGCGGTGGGGTGGACCGCCGTCAAATCGGCGAGGAGGCCCGCGGGCAGGCGATCGCGCTGGTAGCCGCAGAGCGCCGAGAACCCAGTCGACGTAGCCAGCCGGTCGGCCCTGCTCTCGAGGCGGAGGTGGGCGTCCCAGGTGCGGGGCTCGACGACCATGTCGGTCGATTGCGTCGCCAGGGAGACGCCGGAGAAGCCGTCGGCGTGGGCGGCCTTGGTCGCCGCTCCGAACAGCGCCGCCTGGGCATCGGGGTCTACCGGCTCGCCGAGCTGGTAGAGCTGCTTCAGCTCGAGCAGGTGCAGGCTGCCGCCGTCGATCATCGCGCCGACGTCGCCCAGCGGGTCGAGGCGCTCGCGCTGCTGCGCTACAGGTTCCCCGCTCAGGTAGACGAGGCGCCGGTTGGCGCGCAGCCCGTCGGCGAAGAAGTCGAGAGCAGCGCCAACGAATTCCTCACTGCGCTCGAACCCCCAGCAGGCGTGACCGTCGGCTCCTAAGCCGGCTGGGGAATCGATGCAGCCATGCGTACGCACCAATCAAGTATCTCATTACGTCCGAGCGAGTACCGAAAGCCCTTCTCGCGCCGCTCGACCGCCCCTGGCCGCTGGCCGGGGCTCGGCTACCGTGCTTGCGATGAGCGAGAAGGCCGCGGTGCGGGCGGTGGTCAGGGGTCGGGTCCAGGGAGTCGGCTTCCGCGACGCGACCGTGGGCGAGGCGCGGCGGCGGGGAGCGCTCGGCTGGGTCCAGAACGCCGAGGACGGCGCCGTCCTCGTCCACGCCGAGGGACCGGCGGCTGCCGTCGACGAGCTGGTCGAGTTCCTGCGAGAAGGACCGCCGGCTGCCCGGGTCGAGGAGGTCGAGATCGAGCGGACGAAGCCCGAGGGCCACGAGCAGTTCGCCGTTCGCGGCATCAGCGCCGGCGCCTTCGTCGTCCAGGAGCACCAGGCGACGGCCCACCATTTCGACCTCCGCCTCGAGGTCGAGGGCCTGATGCGCTCCTGGGCCGTCCCGAAGGAGCCGTCGATGGACCCGGCGGTGAAGCGGCTGGCGCTCGAGGTCGAGGACCACCCGATCTCCTACAACGAGTTCGAGGGCGAGATCGACGGCGGCCAGGTCAGCATCTGGGACCGCGGCAGCTACGAGCAGGGGGGACGGGTGCCGTGGCCCGAGGCGCTGGAGCGGGGCCACGCCGTCTTCGTCCTCCACGGCGAGAAGCTAGAGGGCGGCTTCGCCCTGCAGCGGACCCGCGGGGGCGAGAAGCCGCAGTGGCTGCTGATCAAGCGGCGGGACGAGCTCGCCCGGCCCGGCTAGCGACGTAGAGGCCGATCGCGACCAGCGGCGCGATGAAGTCGGCCCAGAGGACGATGTGGACAGCGGCTCCGATCAGGGCGATCGCGGCGAAGATGAGGAACGGCATCGGGGCGCATCGTAGGGCTCAAGAAATTGGAAAAATGCGCCGATGCACCCGGGTGGACAAATCGTCTAGCCGGCCCGATCGGTCGCGCAAAATAGCTTTTGCCGCAGTCGCCCTGCTGGCGGTATTGCTGGCGTTCTACGCCGCGGTGACCCTCGGGGAACTGGGTGACGCCGCTCTACAGGAGGCCACCGGGCGGTGGGTCTACAACGCCGTCGTCCTCGGGGCGGCGGCAATCGTCCTCTGGCGCGCGATCCGGATCGAGGCCGAGCGCCGCGCCTGGCTCTGGCTCGGCGCCGGAATGCTGCTCTGGGCGCTCGGTCAGGCCTACTACTCCGTGGTCCTCTACTACGCCGAACCGGCGCCGTTCCCCTCGCTTTCG
>DATFQO010000089.1:0-13605 GCA_035264245.1 Solirubrobacterales bacterium | reverse complement strand
GATTGCCTCGACCTTGACCGTGCCCTTGTCGCCCAGCCGCATCAGGGAGCCCTCGCCGAACTCTTTCCTGATCCCGCTGACCGCGTTTTCCAGTGCCGCGTCCTTCGCTTTCGCCTCCTTGGCGGAGACGTCGTTCAAAGTCGTTTTCCTGTCTGCCAATTCGATCACCTCACTGCTGCCTCATCCGGGCAGCTGGACTTGTGCCAACGGCACGTAGCGGGCGCCGGTCGGCTGGAGTACAGAACGGTAGAGCGTCATCCGGCGGCAAATCCGCGCCTCGGACAGGCTCTCGGGGACTTTCCCCGGCGGACTCGAGACGACCGCGGGCCGCCTCGATCCCCGTCCCTCGGGACGAACCCGAGCGACGGTCACATGTGGCCAGAAAGGCCGCTTCTCGGGCTCGTAGAAGCCCTCCGCCTCGAGGCCCTCCGCCACGCCCGCCTGCAGCGCCTCCGTCCCCGGAGACAGCGCCGGCAGGGCGTACAGCCGCGCCCTGCCCCGCGGCGGCCGCGGCTCCGGATCGAGCAGCTCGACCCAGGGAGCGGGTCCGACCCGCTCCCGCACCACCGGGGCGATCGCCTCGATCTCCTTCTCCGGCCGGTAGCCGAGGAAGGCGAGCGTGACGTGCAGGGACTCCGGAGCGACGGGCCGCAGCGCCGGATCCACCAGCGCCTTCCTCCCCCAGGCGACGATCTCCTCGCGGAGGTCGTCGGGCAGGTCGAGAGCGACGAACAGCCGCGCCCGCGGGCTTTTAGGTCTTTCCTTCGCCACGGCCGCCACGCTAAGGGGCGAGGGCGCATGAAACAACGCTCCAAAGCCAAATTTCGGCTACTACTTCGTGCCTTCTCCCTCACCTAGCAGCATTCGCAGCAGGTGCATCCCGACCAGCGCCGAGCGTTCGCGGACGTCGAGGCGGCCGCCGGGGATGACGGGATCGCGGGCGATACTCGTCCCGTCCGCCAGGCGGGCGTTGAAGCAGACGTAGCCGGTCGGCTTCTCCTCGCTGCCGCCGCCGGGGCCGGCGATGCCGGTGATCGAGACCGCGACGTCGGCTCCGAATCGCTCCAAGGCCCCGATCGCCATCGCCTCCGCCACCTCGGGCGAGACCGCGCCCCTGGCCTCCAGCAGCGCCGGGTCGACGCCCAGCAAGTCCCGCTTCGCCTCGTTCGAATAGGCGACGACGCCGCCGGCCATGTACTCGGAGGCACCCTCCAGGTCGGTGATCCTCGCCGCCAGCAGGCCGCCGCTGCAGGACTCGGCGAGGGCCAGCTCGTGCCCCAGCAGCAGGGTCGCGACCTGGGCGTCGATCGTCTCGCCGTCGAGGCTGAAGGTCTCCTCGCGGTGACGTTCTCGCAACCCGTCGCGCACCGCCTCGGCGACCGCGAGGGCGTTGTCGCGGTAGCGGACGTCGATCTCGATCTCGCCGCGGCGCAGGCAGGTGGTGATCTCGACCTCCTCGAGCCCCAGCCCTTCCGCCTCCATCTCCCGCAGGCTCTTGGCGATCTCGGACTCCGGCACCCCGAACATCCGCATCGTGTAGCCGCGCAGCGGCGTCGCCCGACCCAGCAGCTCGCGCACGGGCTTGGCCTCCACGGCCGTCTCCCACATCGGCTGCAGCTCGCGCGGCGGCCCGGGCAGGACGACGACGACGCGCTCGCCGGCCGGGACGACAAGGCCGGGAGCCGTTCCCACCGGATCGAGCGGGACGGCTCCCTCGGGGACCATCGCCTGCTTGCGGTTCGCCTCCCGCAGGGCGTCGGGATCGAGCCGGAAGCGCTGGGCGAAGCCGCTGAGGATCTCGGCGATCTTCGCCTCCATCTCCTCGTCGAGCACCAGCTTGCGCCCGGCGAACCCGGCAACCACCTCGGCGGTCAGGTCATCCGCGGTGGGGCCGAGCCCGCCGCTGGTGACGATCAGGTCCATCCCCTCGTCCGCCATGAACCGCAGCGCGGCGGCAAGATCGTCGCGGCGGTCGGCGACGACGAGGATGTGGGCGACCTCGACTCCTCGCTCGGCCAGCCGTTCGGAGACCCAGGGCCCGTTGCCGTCTGCGATCCGGCCGGTCAAGACCTCGGTTCCCGTGACGACGATTCCGGCGCGGATCACGGGCCGGACGCTACCGAACTCGCACCGCCTGGCCGACGTGGGGCGCGGGCGCCTGTCCCGACCGCCCGCCCCCGCCCCCAGAGTCTCCACCGCCAAGCGTCAGGATCGCAATCAACGCCCCCAGGACAAGCGCCAGGACGCCCGCCGTCAGCAACCGCGGCGGAACCTGCCGCCGCCGACGGGCGCCGACGACCCGGCGCGGGCGGGGATCGACCCGCGGCAGCCGCTCACCCGGCCGGGCCGAGCCTCGCTGCCGGCGCTGTTCCTCCGCCAGCCGTTCGCCGTCGAGGCCGAGGAAGCCGGCGTAGGTGCGGATGAAGGCGCGGGCGTAGGTGTCTCCCGGAAGCTGGTCCCAGTCCTCGTTCTCGATCGCCTGCAGGTAGCGAAGGCGGATCTTGGTCGCGTCCTCGACCTCCTGCAGGGCGAGCCTGCGGCGATTGCGTGCGTCGCGAAGCTTGTTTCCAACTCCAGCGTCCACCCGCCCATTGTGGAACGCGGAGGGCCGGGACGCAAAGGGTGTGGCTAGGTCTCCGGCTCGGAATCGACCGCGATCGGCTCCGGCTGGGCATCGCCGCCGCTGAGGACCCGGGACAGATCCGCCTGGGTGATCAGCACCTGGCGGGGCTTGGAGCCCTCGTAGCCGGAGATGACGCCCCGCCGCTCGAGCATGTCGATCAGGCGGCCGGCCCGGGTGTAGCCGACTCGCAGGCGCCGCTGGATCATCGAGACCGACGCGGTCTCGGTCTGGACGACCAGGCGGATCGCCTCGTCGAGCAGGTCGTCGCTGTCGGGATCGAAGTCGTCCTCGCCGCGGCCCTCCTCGGCGGCCTCGACAGGGGTCTCCAGCAGCTCGTCCTCGAATTCGGGTTCGCCCTGCTTGGCCCAGTGCCCGGTGATCCGGGCGATCTCGTCCTCGGTGATGAAGGCGCCCTGGACACGGGAGAGCTTCGAGGTGCCGGCGCCGCGGAAGAGCATGTCGCCCTGGCCCAGCAGCGCCTCCGCCCCGCCCTGGTCGAGGATCACCCGCGAGTCGGTCTGCGAGGAGACTGCGAAGGCGATCCGCGAGGGGATGTTGACCTTGATCGTGCCGGTGATGATGTCGGTCGAGGGCCGCTGCGTCGCCAGCACCAGGTGGATGCCGGTGGCACGCGACTTCTGCGCCAGGCGGATGATCGAGTCCTCGACTTCGGCCGGGGCGACCATCATCAGGTCCGCGAGCTCGTCGATCACGCAGAGGATGTGCGGCAGCGGCGCATCGCCTTTCTTTTCCCGGACGCGGTTGAGCTCGCCGAGGTTGCGGGCGCGGGCCTCGCTCATGATCCCGTAGCGGCTCTCCATCTCGCCGATCAGGTTGGAGAGGACGTTGGCGGCCAGGCGCGGCGAGGTGACGACCGGGGTCAGCAGGTGCGGGACGTTCTCGTAGTGGTTGAGCTCGACCTGCTTGGGGTCGACCAGGACCAGGCGGACTTCGTTCGGCGAGGCCTGCATCAGGATCGAGGAGAGGATCGCGTTGACGCAGCCGCTCTTGCCCGAGCCGGTGGTTCCGGCGACGAGGACGTGCGGCATCTTCGCGATGTCGGTCCAGACCGGGTTGCCGTCGATCCCCTTGCCGAGCCAGGCGACCAGCGGCGAGGTCTTCTCCGGCCGACCGGCGTAGATGTCGCCGAGGCGGACCATCTTGCGGGTCCGGTTGGGGACCTCGACCCCGACCGCCTGCTTGCCGGGGATCGGCGCCAGGATGCGGATGTCGGTCGAGGCCAGCGCGTAGGCGATGTCGTTGGCGAGCTCGGTGACCTTCTTGACTTTGGTCCCGGGCGCGAGGCGCAGCTCGAAGCGGGAGACGTGCGGACCGCTGACGACGCCGACGATCTTCGCCTCGACCCCGAAGTGGCCGAGGGTCTCGACCAGCTTGCGGCCGACCGCTTCCTGGTCCTTCGGATCGGGGCCCTTGTCGTTCTTGCCGCGCTCGAGCAGCTTGTGCGACGGCGGCCGGTAGTTGATCTCCTCCGACATCGTCACACCGCGCTTGGAGCCCATCGGGGTCAGGCCGGCGTGGGCGCGGTCGCCCCCCTCGACCACCGCGACCGCATCGTCGGAGTCGTAGTTCTGCAGCTCGACCTTGGGCTCGGTCTCCCCTGGCTCCTTCTCTTCGGCGGTCTCCGCCTCGAAGAGCTGGGAGTCGAAGTCGTCCTCCTCGGCGAGGGCGACGGTCGGTTCGAAGTCCTCGTCGTCCTCGGGATAAGTGCTCATAACGTCGGTGGCGCCGGCGAGGGTTGCCGCCTCGGCCCGAGCCTCACGGTGCTCACGCCAGTCGGCATGGGTCTTGGCGACCGTGCGGGCGGCAGCGTCGCCGCCGGCGAAGAGGCTGCCGAAGATCCCGCGCAGGCCCCTGCCGATGCCTTTCGCCAGGTCCGAGACCGAGGTGCCGGTCAGCAGCATGCCGCCGACGAGGAGCAGCAGCACGGTGAAGATCCTCGCGCCAACCTGCCCGAAGAGGTAGGTGAGCGCGGTCTCGGATCCGTAGCCGACCTTGCCGCCCTCCCAGCCGAAGAAGAGGACGAAGACGAGGTAGACGCCGAAGGCGACGAGGAAGAGGGCGATCAGGTCGAGGTGCCGCTGCTCGATCCCGCCCGGCAGCCGCAGTCCACCTTTGACCTTGCCTTTCGCTTTGCGTTTGGACGCAGCTTTGCCTCGTCGCGCCGATCCGGCGCGCTTCTTACGCACGAACATGGTTCCCGGTTCGACGCCGGGACCCGCACCCCTGCGAGCTAAATTCGCCCTAAAAGTCGCGCGGAGCGGCGATTTCCGCGGTTACCATCGTTTCGTGCTCAGCGAGATGGATCAGATTGGCGGCCGCGTCCTGGTCGTCGAGGACGACGTCGACATCGCCGACGTGCTGCGGCGCTCGCTGCGCAACGAGGGCTATGAGGTCCGCACCTCGGCCGACGGCGTCGAGGCGCTCGACGTCGCCGCCGGCTTCTTTCCCGACCTGGTCGTGCTCGATCTCGGCCTGCCGGGGATGGACGGGGTCGAGGTCTGCCGCCGCCTGCGCAGCGACGGAGACGTGCCGATCCTGATGCTGACCGCCCGGGCCGAGACCGAGGATCGCGTCACCGGCCTCGACAGCGGTGCCGACGACTACCTGGTGAAGCCTTTCGAGCGCAAAGAGCTGCTGGCCCGGATCCGGGCGCTGCTGCGGCGCCGGCCGCCGCGCGGAGCCGCCTCGCTGGAGGTCGCCGACCTCACCCTCAACCCCGACACCCGCGAAGTCCGTCGCGGCGAGCGGGAGATCGAGCTGACCAACCGCGAGTTCGAGCTGCTCGAGTTCCTGATGCGGAACGAGCGCCTGGTCGTCTCCCGCGAGCGCCTGCTCGACGAGGTCTGGGGCTATGACCCGATGGCGGCCACCAACACGATCGACGTCTTCATCTCGAACCTGCGCCGCAAGCTCGAGGAGGGCGGCGAGGGGCGCCTGCTCCACACCAAACGCGGGGCTGGCTACGTCCTCAAGGCGTGACGTGAACTTCCCGCGCCGCCTGGTTCGCCCGAAGTCGTGGCCGGTGCGCTGGCGCCTGGCCCTCGTCTCCTCCGGCCTGACCCTCGCGATCCTCGTCCTCTTCGGCGGCCTGATCGGCAAGATCGCGACGGAACGGATCCGCGACGACTTCAACGGCGAGGTCAGCAGCGCGGTGAAGATCCTCGCCGGGCAGATCCGGGTCGTCTATCCCTCGTTCGGGGGCAAACCGGAAGCGATCGGCGGGCCGCAGCTGAACGACTTCGTCCTTCCCGACGACGCCTCGGCGCGGGTCTACGACGCCGAAGAACACCTGCTCTACGCCAACGAAGGGGCGGCGCCGCTGGGACCGCCTAAGCGCGGGCTGACCGACTTTCATGGGATGCGGGTCGCGACCGAACCGATCCTCGACGAAACGAGGACCGTGACCGGCTACGTCCAGTACGGACGCAACCTCAACCACGTCGAAGACACGATCGATCGCGTCTGGCTCCTGATCCTGGCCGGGATCCTCGGCGGAACGCTGCTGGCGATCGTCGCCGGAGTCGCGATCGCCCGGCGGGCGATGCGGCCAATCGCTTCGCTGACCGCGGCGGCGCGGGAGATCGCCACCACCGGCGACCCCTCGAAGCGGATGCCGGAGCCGATCGCCGACGACGAGGTCGGCGAACTGGCGCGGACCCTGGAGGAGATGCTCCGCTCGCTCGACGCGGCCCGGGCCGAACGCGAGGCGGTGATGCGGAAGCAGCGGGAGTTCGTCGCCGACGCTTCCCACGAGCTGCGCACGCCGCTTACCAGCGTCCTCGCCAACCTCGAGCTGCTGCAGGCGTCCTTCGGCGGCTCCGACCAGGCGGAGGACCGCGAGATCGTCGACTCGGCCCTGCGCTCGTCGAAGCGGATGGGTCGCCTGATCGGCGACCTGCTGCTGCTCGCCCGCGCCGACGCTGGCCGCCTGGAGGCTCACGAGCGGGTCGACCTGGCCGAGATCGCCGGTGAGGCCGCCGCCGAGGTCGCGCCGCTGATGGGCGGCCGCCGGCTCATGATCGAGAACGAGCGCCCGCTACGGGTCGAAGGAAGCCGCGACGAGCTGCACCGGATGGTCCTCAACCTGCTCGACAACGCGATCCGCCACACCCCCGGGCGGGCCTGCGTCGAACTCGAGCTGCGCGAGGACGACGGCGAGGCGATCGTCGAAGTCGGCGACGACGGGCCCGGGATCCCCGCCGAGATGCGGACCCAGGTCTTCGATCGCTTCGTCCGCGGCAGCGGCCCGGCTGACACGGCCCGGGGCACCGGAACGGGCCTCGGCCTGGCGATCGTCGGAGCCGTGGCCGAGTCCCACGGGGGCGGCGTCGAAGCCGGAGAATCCGAATCCGGCGGTGCCCTCTTCACGGTGCGCGTCCCCCTGGCCGGCGCGGGGAGCACGGGTGACAAACCTTTAAAAACGCTTTAGGGCGGGCGCCTAGATTTGCTCGTGGACGAGACACATTGCCCGCCCGGGATTCTCCCCAGATTAGCCCGGGCGGGCTTTTTTCTTGCCTACTGCAGGGCGAAGGCGAGGGAAACAACAGCGACGGCTATAGAGACGATCGATAGCCCGACGGCAAGAAATAGAAACTGCTCATCTCGAGAAGCCAACACTTCTCTCGCGAGAGTTGCCGCCAGAGCCTCGGACTCCGCTACCCGGGCGTTGGAGAGGGCGTCGGGTCCAAGTGGCAGCCCTACGGGCTCGTCCGCGCGATTGAATTGCCACTGCCCACCCGGCCCGAATACCAACACGAGACTCTCGGGAGTGAACAACTTCCAGCTGGGAGGATCGTCTTCGGCCTCCTGCTCGCCAGGAACGACGTTGAATGAGGATCCGCCAGAAAGAGCGAGTCGCAGCTCGCCAGTGTTCTCATCCAGGTCAGCGTCCTCCACCAGATGACCGATCAGCTGCGATGGATCCGAGGGGGACCAGTCGGCATCCTGGGTTGCAAGCTTCCAGTGACCTCCATTCGGATCCTGGACCTCGACATGGAGCACGTCTGGATAGGCGCGTCGGGCAGCGGTGATTGACCCTCGCAAGGATCGCAAGACGCCTTCCGGCGATGCATTTAGAGCCACAACCGATGCCATCAATCTTCCTTTTCGGCATGCAAGGCCTCACTGGCTTCATGCTGCTCATTCTCGCTCAGCCCAATCTCCCTACAGGCTTGATCGAATTCTTTGATATCCCGCATCCGAGCCATGGCGGCGCGAGTGTATTGCGGAGAAGATCCGGAGCGGCCCTGTTCGATCAGACCTCGACGACGACCGGGAGGACCATCGGGCGCCGTTTGAGGCGCTGCCAGACGAACTTGCCGATCGCATCGTGCAGGTCTTCCTCGACCAGGGTGTTCTCGCGTTTGCCCGCCTTGGCGGAGTCCTCGAGCTGATCTTCGACCAGGTCCTTGAGATCTTCGACCAGGCCGCCGGCCTCCTCGAGGAAGGCGACGCCGCGGAAGATCACCTCGGGATCGGCGACGACGCTGCCGTCGTCGCTGGAGATCGTCGCGACGACGATGAAGATGCCGTCGGCCGAGATCTCGCGGCGGTCGCGCAGGGCGGCGTCGTCGGGCTCGCCGATGTTGACGCCGTCGACGTACATCACCCCGGCGTGGATGTCCTCGCCGAAGCCGGCGCCCTTGGCGTCGACTTCCAGCGGCAATCCATTGCGGCCCTGGAAGATCCGCCCGCTCTCGATCCCGACCGCTTCGGCCAGCTCGGAGTGCAGCCGCAGCCGCTTGTAGTCACCGTGCACCGGCATCACGTACCGCGGCCGGGTCAGGTTCAGCATCAGCTTCAGCTCCTCCTGCCAGCCGTGGCCGGAGGCGTGGATCGGCGCGTCCTTGGCGGTGATCACGGTGGCGCCGATCTCATAGATGCGGTCGATCGTCTCGTTCACCGCTCGCTCGTTGCCGGGGACCGGCGTCGCCGAGAAGACGACCGTGTCGCCGGAGTGCAGCTGCACGTCGCGATGGTCGTTGTTCGCCATCCGCCGCAGCGCCGAGAGCGGCTCGCCCTGGCTGCCAGTGGAGATCACCACGACCTTCTCGTCGGGGAAGTCCTCGATCTCACGCGGCTGGATGAAGATCCCCTGCGGCGCGTTCGCGATCCCCAGGTTGGAGGCGATGTTGAAGTTCTTCCGCATCGAGCGTCCGACCAGGGCGACTTTGCGGTCGAGCCGCGCGGCGGCGTCGATCACCTGCTGGACGCGGTGGATGTTGGAGGCGAAGGAGGTGACGATGATCCGCCCCTTGCAGTGGGAGAACTGCTCGAGCAGCGCCGGTCCCACCGCCGACTCCGACGGGGCGATCCCCGGCCGGTCAGCGTTGGTCGAGTCGCCGCAGAGCAGCGTCAGTCCTTCTTCGCCAAGCGCGGCCAGGCGCGAGACGTCGGCCGGGCGGCCGTCGACAGGGGTCTGGTCGAACTTGTAGTCGCCGGTCATCAGGACCGAGCCGGCATCCGTCTTCAACAGCACGCCCCGCATGTCGGGGATCGAGTGGGCGAGGTGGATCAGCTCGATCTCGAACGGACCGCGCTTCACCTTCTCCCCCGGCGGCAGCTCCTGCAGCGGGGCCGACTCGCCGAACTTGTGCTCGTCGAGCTTGGAGCGGACCATGCCGATCGTCAGCAGGCCGCCGTAGATCACCGGCGGCATGCCGATCTCGCGGATCACGTAGGGCAGCGCGCCGACGTGGTCCTCGTGGCCGTGGGTGAGGATGATGGCCTCGATGTCCTCGGCGCGGTCGCGCAGGTAGGAAAAGTCAGGGAGCACGAGGTCGATCCCGTGCATCTCGGCGGTCGGGAACATCAGCCCGGTGTCGACGACGACGATACGGCCGTCGTACTCGATCACGGTCATGTTCTTGCCGATCTCACCGAGGCCGCCCAGGGGCAGCACTCGTAATTTGCTTGGCACTAGTTGCTCACTCTCTTCGAGTTGGTTGTCTAACTGGCGACCGCGACGCCGGCCGCGTCGAGTCCGGCCTTGATGGCGGCTCGTTGCTCGGCGTCGGCGGATACCAGGGGAAGTCTCAGTCGGTCCTCGCAGAGGCCCAGCATCTCCAGGGCCGCCTTCAGCGGGATCGGGTTGGTGGTGACGGAAGTTGCCTCGTAAACAGGGGTGATCTCAGCGTCGATCTGACGGGCGCGCTCGATGTCGCCGGCCTGGGCGGCATCCCACATCTCGCGCATGCGCTCGCCGACGAGGTGCGAGGCGACGGTGATGCCGCCCCCGCCGCCGAATTCGAGCACGCGCAGGAAGGTGTTGTCGTTGCCGGCGAGGACGGTCAGGCCCTCGATCGGACCGAGCTCCTCGTCGTTGGCCTGCTTGACGGCGACGATGTTGTCGATCTGGCCGATCTCGCCCAGCAGCTCAGGGCCGGCGTTGATGATCACCCGGGCGGGGATGTTGTACATCACCATCGGCAGATCCGGAACGGCGGCGGCGACCGTCTCGAAGTGGGCGCGGATCCCGGCTTCATTGGGCTTGTTGTAGTACGGGACGACGATCAGC
This sequence comes from Solirubrobacterales bacterium, assembly GCA_035264245.1. GTDB lineage: Bacteria > Actinomycetota > Thermoleophilia > Solirubrobacterales > 70-9 > VAYN01. Next base: position 3,445 of record DATFQO010000089.1, on the reverse strand, counting down.
GAGGCGTCGGCGCCCGCCTCGGCGGCCATCTTCGTCAGTTCACACGAATGGCGGGTGTCATTGGTCCCGGTGCCGCAGATCAGCAGCGTCTCTTCCCCCACCTCGGCGCGGATCGCCTTCAGCAGCTCGATCTCCTCGCCGTCGGTCAGGGTCGGGCACTCGCCGGTCGAGCCGGCGATCACCAGCCCGTGCGAGCCGTGCTCGAGCAGGTGGGTCGCCAGACGACGCGCCGCGTCGTGGTCGACCGCGCCGTTCGCGTCGAACGGCGTCGCTATCGCGGTCAGCAGGCCCTTGATCTCCTTCATCGCTCTCAGGGTATCCCGTCAGGCGGCCGCGGCGAGTCTCAAAGCAGCTTCTCGAGCCCGACCGTGAAGCGGTCGGTGAGCCCCCCCACCTTGCGGCAGGCGAGGACGACGCCGGGCATGAACGAGCGGCGGTCGATCGAGTCGTGGCGGATCGACAGGGTCTCGCCGACGCCGCCGAAGATCACTTCCTGATGGGCGACGAGGCCCGGCAGTCGGACCGAGTGGATCGGCTGGTGGACGTTGCCGCCGGCGGCGTCGATCAGCTCCTGGGTCCGCTTCGCGGTGCCCGAGGGCGCGTCGAGCTTCTTGTCGTGATGGAGCTCGACGATCTCGCACTCGGGCATGTGCTTGGCGATCGTCTGCGAGACCTCCATCAAGAGCACCGCCCCGATCGCGAAGTTCGGCGCGACGAAGCAGTTGGCCCGGGAGCCCTCCGCGGCGGCGCGAGCGGCGTCGAGGTCGAAGCCGGTGGTGCCGACGACGGTGTGCACGCCCGCCTCGAGGCAGGCGCGGACGTTGGCGAGGGCGGTGTCGGGCACGGTGAAGTCGACGACGACGTCGGCGACGGCCAGGACCTCGTCCAGTTCCGTCCCCAGCGCCGGGTCCGCGCGGCCGCTCAGCTCCAGCCCGTCGGCCTCCTCGACCGCTTCACAGACGGTGGCTCCCATCTTGCCGGCGGCGCCGGCGACCGCGACCCGGATCATGCCGCTACCAGCGCCTCGCTGACCGGCGCCAGCGCCGAGCGGAAACGCCCTTCGTCGGCGCCGACGCAGGCGGCTGAGAGGCGGTCGGCGGCATACAGCTCCCGCGCCAGCTCGGTCAGGTCGTCGACCGCGATCGCGTCGACTTTCGCCAGCATCTCGTCGAGGCTTTCGATCGGCAGCCCGAACAGGGTCGCGCGGGAGATCCGCGTCATCCGCGCCGCCGTCGACTCCGAGGAGAGGACGAGCCGTCCCTTGACGCTCTCCTTCGCCCGCACCAGCTCCTCCCCGGAGACCGGCTCCGAGCGCAGGCGGGCCATCTCGGTGCCGATGATCTGGCAGGCCTCCTCGACGTTCTCCTCGCGGGTGCCGACGTAGGTCGCGACCAGTCCCTGGTCGGTGAACTGCTCGTTGTAGGAGCCGACCGAGTAGGCGAGGCCGCGCTTCTCGCGCACCTCGCGGAAGAGGCGGGACGAGGTGGAGCCGCCGAAGATCGCGTCGAGGACGGCGAGCGGATAGCGCCGCTGGTCGTCACGGCGCAGTCCCGGAGCTCCGAAGCAGATGTGGTACTGCTCGGTCTCCTTCTGCAGGAAGCAAAGGCGCGAATCGCCCTCCAGCTTTTGCTCGGGCTGCGCCCCCCCGCCTTCGGCCGGGGGGTTCACCAACCGCTCCGCCAACTCGACGATGCGGTCGTGATCGAGGTGGCCGGCGGCGCCGACGACGATCTGCGGCCCGGCGTAGCGGTCGCTGCGGTAGGCCTCGATGTCGGGGACGGGGATCGAGGCGATCACCTCGGGTTCGCCGAGGACCCGGCGCCCCAGCGGGTGCTCGCCGAAGACGGCCTCGGCGAGGACGTCATGGACCCGGTCCTGGGGCTCGTCGTCGTACATCGCGATCTCCTCCAGCACCACCTGGCGCTCGGAGTCGATGTCCGGGTAGGTCGGGGCCAGCAGCATCTCCGCCAGCAGGTCGAAGACCGACTCGGTGTGCTCGTCGAGGAAGCGCGCGTGCAGGTGCGTCGTCTCCTTGCCGGTGGCGGCGTTGATCGAGGCGCCGAGCCCGTCGAAGCGCTCGGAGATCTCGATCGCCGAGAAGCGCGCGGTTCCCTTGAACAGCAGGTGCTCGAGGAAGTGCGAGACCCCGGCCTGCGCCGGGGTCTCGTTCCTGGATCCCGTCCGGACCCAGAGCCCGAGCGCGACGGATCGGACCGAGGGAACCTCCTCGGTCACGACCCGGACGCCCGAGCCGAGCTCGGTGAGCTTGGCGCCGCTCAACTAGCTGCGGCGCTCGCGTTCACGACCGCCACGGCCGCCGCGATCGCGGTCACGACCGCCGCGCCCGCCGCGATCGCCGCCGTTGCGCCGGCCGCCGTCGCCGGAGCCGACCGAGGCCAGTTCCTCCGGCGATTTCCCGGCGACCGAGGGGTCGTCGGTGAGGCGCAGTCCGATCCGGCCACGCTCCTTGTCGACCTCGACCACGGTGACGTCGATCTCTTCCCCGGCTTCGAGGACGTCGTCGACGGAGTCGACCCGCTCGCCCGGCTTCACGTTGGAGATGTGAAGCAGGCCGTCGGTGCCTTTGACCAGCTCGACGAAGGCGCCGAAGGTCGTCGTCTTCACGACTTTGGCCGAGTTGTAGCGATCGCCGATCTCGGCCTCCTTGGTCATCGAGTTGATCCGGGAGACGCAGCCCTCGACAAGTTCGCCGGTCGGCGCGTAGATCCGCACCGTGCCGTCGTCCTCGACGTCGATCTCGGCTTCGAACTCCTCGCACAGGGCGCGGATCGTTTCGCCGCCTTTGCCGATGACCGCCCCGATCTTCTCCGGGTCGATCTTGATCGACTCGATCGCCGGCGCGTGGATCGAGAGTTTCTCCCGAGCCCCGTCGATCGCCTCGGCCATCTTGCCGAGGATGAACTGGCGGCCCTTCAGAGCCTGCTCCAGCGCGTCCTCGAGGATCTCGAAGGTGACTCCGGTGATCTTGATGTCCATCTGCAGGGCGGTGATGCCCTCGGCGGTGCCGGCGACCTTGAAGTCCATGTCGCCGAGGTGGTCCTCGACGCCGGCGATGTCGGTGAGGACGATGTAGTCGTCGCCCTCTTTGATCAGACCCATCGCGACGCCGGCGACCGGTGCGGTGACCGGGACGCCCGCGGCCTGCAACGCCATCGAGGAGGCGCAGACCGAGCCCATCGAGGAGGAGCCGTTGGACTCGAGGGTCTCGGAGACCACCCGGATCACGTACGGGAACGAGTCTTCGTCGGGGATCGTCGCCACCAGAGCGCGCTCGGCGAGAGCACCGTGGCCGATGTCACGGCGCTTCGGGCCGCGCATGAAGCCAGCCTCCCCGACCGAGAAGGGCGGGAAGTTGTAGTGGTGCCAGAACCGCTTCGTGGTCTGCAGGCCGAGCGTGTCGATCCGCATGTCCATCCGGGTCGTG
>DATFQO010000088.1:0-10125 GCA_035264245.1 Solirubrobacterales bacterium | reverse complement strand
GTTGTCGGCGATCACGGCCGGGTTGCGAGGGTCGTCCTCGGGAATCCCGGCCTCGACCTTGCCGACCAGGTCGGCGCCGACGTCGGCGGCCTTGGTGAAGATGCCGCCGCCGAGGCGGGCGAAGACGGAGATCAGCGAGCCACCGAAGCCGAGGCCGATCAACGCGTCGACGGCCTCCTTGTCGGTGGAGCCGGTGATGATCAGGAACCCGTAGTAGCCGGCGACCCCGATCAGGGCCAGGCCGACGACGAGCAGACCGGTGACCGAGCCGCCCTTGAAGGCGACGTCGAGCGCCGGCGGCACCCCGCCACGAGCGGCCTCGGCGACGCGGGTGTTGGCCCGAACCGAGACGTTCATCCCGATGAAGCCGGTGGCGCCGGAGAGGACCGCGCCGATGACGAAGCCGACGGCCGTCTTCCAGTCCTGCAGGAGCAGCAGCAGGATCGCGATCGGCACCGCGACGGCGGCGATGATCGTGTACTGGCGGTTCAGATAGGCCTGGGCCCCTTCCTGGACGGCGCCCGAGATTTCGCGCATACGGTCGTTGCCCGCGGGCTTCGCGAGCAGGCGCTGGGTGACGATAAGTCCGTAGATAACGGCAGCGAACGCGCAGACGAGCGCGACGACTACTCCGTAATCAGTAAGAAATTCGGTCAAGTTCCTATTCCTCCGGTGGTTTTAGCGGCGCGGGAGTCTATAGACGAAGGCGGCGACACGGCCTGAGACCCGCTCTGGAAGGTGATTTGCGCTCGCTGGCTGTCGCTCAGGCGGGCTCGGAGGCGTGCGCCCCCGCATAGGTGCGCCGCGTTTCGGCCACCGCGTCGCGGTAGATGTCCTCGATCGCGACCCCCGAATCGAGCGCCTCGCGCGCCCGCTCGGCGCCGTTTCGCTCCGGCAGGCGCAGGTCCAACCCCAGCCGCGCTCGCGCCGGCTCGGTCCAGACCAGCACCCGCTCCAGCAGCGAGCGCGTCGGCAGCTCCTCTTCGCGGCGGAAGTCGATCATCCGGCCGCCGGCGCCGTGGCGGATCGCCCGCCAGAGGTTCTCCTCGATCTCGCGATCGGCGAGCGGCGGCCCCTGCCCTTCATAGCCGTGCTCGTCGTAGTCGAGCGCGGCCTGGGCGATGCAGGCGGCAATCAGCCCGGCGACGGCGAAGGACTCGTCGCCGCGCGTCTGCGCGTCGCAGATCCGCACCTCGACGGTGCCGAAGCTGTGATGGGGCCGCACGCTCCACCACAGCTGCGTCGACTCGACCACCGAGCCGAGCCGCTGCAGCTTGTCGACGAAGCCCGCGTAGGTGGCCCAGTCGCGGAACGCCGAGGGAACCCCGCAGCGCGGGAAGGTGCGGGTGAAGATCTCGCTGCGGACGCTGTGGAGGCCGCTGTCGCGGCGGTCGAGGAAGGGCGAGTTGGCCGAAACAGCCAGCAGCAGCGGCAGCAGCTCCCGCAGCCAGTCGCAGACGGCGATCGCCCGGTCGGCGCCCTGGATCCCCATGTGCAGGTGCAGGCTCCAGGTGTTGTTGCGCTGCGCCACCCAGCCGAGTTCGTGGCGGAGGCGGTTGTAGTGCGGGGTGTCGATGATCCGCTGGTCGAGGTAGTTGGCCCACGGGTGCGTCCCCATCGCCCCCAGCGTCAGCCCCAGCCCGTTGACGACCTCGAAGAGCCGTGCCCGTCGCTCGCGCTGGCGCCCGACCGCCTCGCCGAAGGTCTCCGCGCGCCCGGAGCGGATCTCGACCTCGGAGGCGATCAGCTCCCCCGCCGCCGACTCCGCCAGCACCTCGTCGCGCTGGCAGGCCGCCATCACGTCCTCGAAGCGGTGCTCCAGCTCCAGCGTCCGCGGGTCGAGGATCGCGAACTCCTCCTCGAGGCCGATCGTGAAGTCCCGCGAGGACTCGAACTTCTCGCGGGCGAGATCGAGGTCGAGAGGCAAGATTCGCGGGCCGCTAGGCCAGGTAGAAGTAGAGCGCGTAGAGCAGGTCGACGGCGGGGCTGGAGGTGTGGACCGTCACCTCCGGCGGCACCTGCAGCAGCTGCTCGGAGTAGTTGAAGATGATCTTCACCCCGGCTTTGACGAGGCGGTCGGCGACATCCTGGGCGGCCTCTGCGGGCACCGCGAGGACGCCGACGACGATCTCCTCCTCGGCGACCACGTCCGGCAGGTCGCCGATGTCGCGCACGCTCATCTCGCCGATCGGGCTGCCGACGACGCCCGGGTCGCTGTCAAAGACCGCGACGACCTGGAAGCCGTGGTCGGCGAAGATCGAGGAGGTGGCGATCGCCTGGCCGAGGTTGCCGGCGCCGAAGAGGGCGATGTTGTGCTGGCCGGAGGTGCGGAGGATCTTGCGGATCTCCGAGACCAGCGACTCGACGTTGTAGCCGACGCCGCGCTTGCCGAACTTGCCGAAGCCGGAGAGGTCGCGCCGAATCTGGGTCGGGTTGATGTGGGTGTACTCGGAGAGCTCCTGCGAGGAGATCGTCTCCCGCCCCATCTTCCGCGCCTGGGTCAGCACCTGCAGGTAGCGGGAGAGGCGCGCGGCGACGCCCAGCGAGAGGCGCTCGCCTTCGACTGGGAACGCCCCTGCGGCGTCGAACTCCTCGATCACCTCGACCATGCCCCCACAGTATCGAGCCTGGCGACCAGCGCCTCGCGGTCGAGGATCAGCTCCGAGACCTCGATCCCGTCGACCTCGACCACGGGTATCCGCTCGAGGTGGCGCCGCAGCAGCAGCTCGTGGCTCTCGATGTCGACCTCGTGCAGCTCGAAGCGGTAGCCGTCGGCGTGCAGGGCGACGATCTGGGCCATCGCCTCCTCGCAGAGATGGCAGCCCGGACGGGAGTAGACGACGACGGTGGCCATCGGCTCAGTGCGGGACCGCGGGCGCGGTTTCGCCGCTGGCGAAGGCGTCGTAGCCGAGGTAGTCCGGGTAGGCGATCGGCTCGGCGTGGCGCGCGGCGGCGCCGATCATCGCGGCGTTGTCGGTGCAGAGGCTGATCGGAACCAACTTCAGCCGCACGCCCATCTCCCCGCAGAGCTCCCCCACCGCGTCGCGCAGCGGCCCGTTGGCGGCGACCCCGCCGCCGAGCGCGACCGCCTCCCACTCCCCCTGCTTCAGCGCCCGCTTCAGCTTCGAGGTCAGCTGCTGGACCACGGCGGCCTGGAAGGAGGCGGCGAGGTCGGCGCGGCGCTCCTGCACCCCCTCGGGGCCGAGCTCGCGGCAGCGGTAGAGGACCGCGGTCTTCAGGCCGCTGAAGCTGAAGTCGAGGCCGGGCCGGCGGGACATCGCGACCGGCATCTCGAAGGCCTCGGGGTCCCCCGCCTCGGCCTCGCGCTGGACCGCCGGACCGCCGGGGTAGCCGAGGCCGAGCAGCCGCGCCGACTTGTCGAAGGCCTCGCCGGCGGCGTCGTCGAGCGTCTGGCCGAGCAGCTCGTAGCCCTGGTGCTCGCGCACGCCGGCGAGCAGGGTGTGGCCGCCGCTGGCGATCAGGCAGAGGAACGGTGGCTCGAGCGGCGCGGGCTCGAGGAAGTTGGCGGCGACGTGGCCCTGCAGGTGGTCGACCGGGATCAGCGGCAGCCGGCGCGCGGCGGCGATCCCCTTCGCGGTGCTGATCCCGACCAGCAGCGCCCCGATCAGGCCGGGGCCGGCGGTGGCGGCGACCGCCTCGACGTCGTCCAGGCTGACCCCCGCCTCGCCGAGCGCCGCCTCGACCACCGGCGTCGCCAGCTCGAGGTGATGCCGGGCCGCCACCTCGGGCACCACGCCGCCGAAGCCTTCGTGGGCGGCGGCCTGCGAGGAGATCACATTGCTGAGGATGCGTTGGCCGTCGAGGACCGCGGCGCAGGTGTCGTCGCAGGAGGTCTCGATCGCCAGCAGCAGGCCAGGGCTCATCCAAGCCCTCTCTTTCCAGCCACCCTCAGTCCAGCCACATGATCAGCGCGTCCTCGCCGTTGTCGTGGTAGTAGCGAGGACGGACGCCGGCCGAGCGAAACCCGAAGCGCTCATACATGCCGATCGCGCGGTGATTGGTGACCCGCACCTCCAGAGTGAACGGGAGGGTGCTCCGCGACTCCTCGATCAGGCGCCGCATCAGCAGCCCGGCGACCCCGGTGCCGCGGCTCTCGGGGGCGACGGCGATGTTCATCAGGTGCCAGACCTGGTCGTAGCGCGAGCAGATCACGTAGCCGAGCAGCTGATCGCCGGCGCTGGCGGCGAGGCAGATCCCCGAGGGCTTGGAGAGCTCGAGCACGAACATCGCCAGCGACCACGGGGTCGGGAACGAGCGCCGCTCGATCGAGATCACCGCCGGCAGGTCGCTGTAGGCCAACCTGCGGACCTGGACCTCCTGGGTCAGCTCACTGTGCTCTTTGTGAAGCGTCTCGCTCACGCCACCGCTCCGCGTCGGGGGGTCTCAGGTAGATCGGGGCAAGCCCTGCGGGCTCCTCACCCGCTGCCGCGGCCGCCAGCGCGCACACGTGTCGCGCGGCGACCCGGTGGACGGGATCGGAAACGTCCGCAATGCGGACTCCGTCTCGGGCCAGCTCGTGACGAAAGCGTACCGCCCCCGAGCCGGCGACCGATGGGGGTTGGGCCAGCTCGGCCACGCGGGATGCCAACTCCTCCGGGCGGTAGACCGCCGGCTCCCAGATCCGCTCGCCGTCCGGCGCGTAAAGCGCGGCGAAGACCTCGCCGCGCCAGCCGTCGAGGACGGCCAGCCGCTCGCTCGAAAAACCCTCGCCGATTCCGGCGGCCAGCGCGTCCAGGGTGCAAACGCCGCGCTCCGGCAGGCCGAGGCTGAGGCCGAGCCCGCGGGCGGTGGCGATCCCCACCCGCAGCCCGGTGAAGGTGCCGGGGCCGAGGCCGACCGCCAGCAGGTCGACGTTCCGCCAACCCCCTGCCGCCGCGGCCGCGCGCTCGACCTCCTCCAGCAGCCGGGTCGCGTGCAGGGGCCTCCCCTGCGAGGAGAGCCCCAGCCGCGACTCGTGCACTACCTCGCCGTCGCGCCAGGCGCAGGCGACGGTGTCAACCGTCGCGGTGTCGAGGCCGACGACGATCAGGGGTGCGCTACCCCGTGACCTTGAAAGCCCAGGAACCGACTTTCTTGCCTTTGACGTACCAGCTGACCACGTGGCGGCCGGGGATCGTCGAGGTGATCTTGTTCACGTAGAGGGTCCCCTGTTCGGCTTCCTGAGCCTGCGCGCAGAGGTTTTTGCCGCTCGGGAACTTGACGCAGACGCTGTAGACGACGTTGCCGTCGAGGCTTTTGAAGAAGGCGCCCTTTTTCGCTTTCTTCGGGCAGGCGTGCGCGGGTTTCGCGTTGCGGGAGACCCCGCATCCGACGTAATGCTTGTAGGCCGCCGCTCCTGCGTTGGCGGGGACCGCGGTCCACAGCAATCCGCTCACCAACATCACCGCCGCAAGCGCCTTGAGTCCCTTCATCACGTCCTTGCCTTTCTGAATCGAGTTCGAAGCGCCGATGCTACAAGCTGGCGACGCTGCCTCCGAAACACCGACGAGCGGCGTTCGCTGCGCTTTTCCCCTGCGTCCTACCCATCCCAATCGAGTTCTATCCGCCGCCGCTCCTCGCTGACGTGGGCGAGGCGCACCTCCAGCGCGGGGCGGCAGAAACGGCCGGTCCCGGCCGCCGGCCACTCGACGAAGGCGACTCCCTCCGGCCGCAGGTAGTCCTCGAGCAGGGCCGGGTCCTCGTCCTCCAGGGTCTCCAGGCGGTAGAGGTCGAGGTGGGAGACGGGAAGGCGGCCGCCGGCGTAGCGCTGGCCGATCGTGAAGGTCGGCGAGGTGACAGGGCCGGGGACGCCGAGGGCACGGCAGGCGCCACGGACGAGGGTCGTCTTGCCGGTCCCCATCTCGCCGGCGAGGAGGACCACGTCGCCCGGCTCCAGGCCCTCGGCGATGCGAGCGCCGAGGGCCTCGGTCTCGGCAGGCCCGTTCGTCTCGATCACCTCCACGGAAACGCTCACCGCTAGCCGAAGAAGCCGAGCTGGTCGGCGGGCGGCGGCGGGGTCGAGCCGCCTTCTTCCTCGGCCTCGGCGACCTCCTCGGCGCTCGGGAGCGCACCCGGGAGCGGGCGCGCCAGCAACTCGGGGATCGTCGCGAAGTCGGCTCGCAGCGTCTCCTTCACCGCGGGGGTGCGAAGCGCGGCGGCGGGATGGAAGAGCGGCAGCAGGAAGACGGTGCGGGCGCCGAGCGTGTGCACCTGCGGCGTGCCCCGCACCTTGGTGATCCCGGTTGGGCTGCCGCTGAGCAGCTTCGTCGCGAAGTTGCCGAGGGTGCAGACGACGCGCGGCTCGATCAGCCGCACCTGCTCGAACAGGTAGGGCTCGCAGGCAGCGATCTCCTCCGGCTGAGGGTCGCGGTTGCCCGGCGGCCGGGACTTGAGGACGTTGGCGATGAAGACGTCGTCGCGGGCGAGCCCGATCTCCTCCAGCATCTGGTTCAGCAGCTGCCCGGCGCGGCCGACGAAGGGCAGCCCCTGGCGGTCCTCTTCGGCCCCCGGCGCCTCACCGACGAACATCAGGTCGGCGTCGGCATTGCCCGCCCCGAAGACCGCCTTCGTGCGGGTCTCGTGCAGGGGGCACCTGGAGCAGTCGGTGACCTCCTTGTAGAGCTCGACCAGGCACTGCCGCCGCTCCTCGGCAGCGGCGCTCACGGCTTCTCCCCCGCCGCCCGGCGCTTCTGCGCCGCGCCGATCCGCTCCTGGCGGGCCGACTCCCGCTCGCGCCGCCGCAATTCATCGGAGCGAACCCCGGCGCCCCGCGGCTGGCGCCCGGGAGGCGCGACGGACGAGAGCAATCGCCGGGAGCGCTCGGAGCCGCAGCTCGGACAGGCAGCGCTCTGGCCACTCGGCATCAGCTCCTCGAAGCGCCCCCCACACTCCTCGCACTCGAACTCATAGATCGGCATGGGTGGTTACGGCTGTTCGCGGCTAGTAGTCATTTTGGCTTTAGGTTGCCAAATCCTGCGCTTCGGGAGTCGCAACGGATGCGGTTGGACGTAGGTCTTAAGCGTGAAGCTGGGGTCCGGATGCCCTAGCCACTTGGGAAAGCCGCCATCTTGCCGAGATCGGCGTGCAGTCGACGGTGCGCGATCTGGTAGACCGTGCGAGCCGTCGATCCGCGCGGGTGGTGGCGTATACCGAAGGCGAGATAGCGCAGCCGTCCGCGACCGTCGACGATTTCTAGCTGGAAGACCATCCCGAATCGTCCAGCCGGGGGCGGCATATAGACCTTGAGACAGTGCGGCAGCAGGGTGCCGTCGCTACCTTCGGCTTCACACCGCCGCAGATCATCGCTTGGCACGCCGTCACATTCGTAGGCGCGTCGGGCAGCCCTAGCGACGTCTGCGCCAGCGGCGTTTCCCTTTTTGGTATCCGCGTCAAAAGACGCCTCGTCGAATACGACAGACGCATGACCCCGCTTGTTGGTCACGATTTAGCCCTCGCCGTCAGGGGGCAAGAACGGCCCAAACTCGCGCTCGAAGGCAGCAAACTCCTCATCAGTGGCCTCTCGGCCACCCGTCCGAGCCTGAACCGCTTTCCAAGAAGTGTCAGGGACCAGAGTGAGCGACCCGTCGGGGCGCTCCTCGGTGACGACGTACTCGCCAGCCCGATCACCGCTGAGCTTGACGTGAGCGTGGGACTCCATAGGGGAAAATGATCGCATATGGGCCCAATATACGAATGGGTTGCATTGATCTTGGGTCGTGTTGGACCAGGCGTTGCCCTCGTGCCTGGGCGAAATTCGTGAATAGTGCGCCATCCGCTCTAGCAAGCCATATGGGACCGATCCTAGGCGCACTTAGATGTCGAACTCGTAGATCGGCATCTGCGGGCATCGTATTTCCCCTACGCCAAGATTTTCCGTACTCGAATACTCTGCGCGCGTGAAGGCAGGGAGACTTCTGGGCGTTCTCGCCTGTGCGCTGGCTGCACTGCTACTGCCCGCCGGCGCCATCGGGGCCGGTCTCCCGAAGGGCGCCATCTCGCTCAGCACCATCAAGCTGGGCGAAAGCAACGGCTACGAACTCGAACTCGTCGGCCTCCGCCTCGGCAAGCGGCGGCCGGGGGTGGTTATCACCGCGCAGCGAGAGACCGCCAGCGCCAGCTACTCGGTCCGCACCGGAAACGGCCCTGGGATCCACGCGACCTTCGGCTCCCTCGGCCAGGTCGCCCTCGGCTTCCATCGGCGCAAGAAGGTCGTGGAACGGCCGGAACGGAACTGCCGCTGGATCATCGAAGTCGGCGTCTTCCGGGGAAGCGTCAACTTCGTCGGCGAGGGTGGCTACATCACCAGCGAAGCGCGGAAACTCAAAGGGGTGATCTTTCGCCTGCCCGATGGTTTCTGCGGGTTGGGGAGCTTCCGGCCCGGGCTGCCACCTGGCCTCCCTCGGGAAACGGTCCTCGCGGCGCGGATGGAGACCAGGACGGGTGAAGTCAGCTTCCGGGCATCGCGGGAGCGCAGCGCTCGCGGCACCATTCAATTCAACGCCAGCACCAAGGAACGGGTGGAAGGGATGCGGATCGAGCGCTCTGTCCGTGTCCCGGGGGAGCAAGGCGCTTTCACCGCCACCGGGACCTCACGCGCGACCGTCTCTCCCCCCTCGCCGTTCAGCGGTTACGCCGGGTTCCGGGATCCGAAACCCGGACCTGTGACCTGGGAAGGGCCGCTTGCCGTGACGCTGCCGGGGCTCGCGGCGATACCGCTCGCCGGCGAAGGCTTCACCGCGCGCCTTTGCCCCAGCCTCTCGATCCTCGCGAGTTGCCTGCCAAAGCGCGAACGTGCGCGCATCGGGAGCCGCTACGGCAGCGGCTCCCACTCCCAGCCCTTGGCGCTGGCCAGGCTTTCCTCGCTGAGGTAGCGGCGGAACTCGTCCAGCTCGGCCGGTTCGACGCTGTAGACGTGCTCGGGCTCAGGGAACTGGCGGCGGCGGACCTCGTCGCCGTAACCCTTCACCGCGGCGACCATGGTGTCGTGGACATCGGCGTAGCGCTTGACGAACTTGGCCATGCGGCCGGTGGTGATGCCGAGCAGGTCGTGGAAGACGAGGACCTGGCCGGAGGTGCCGGGACCGGCTCCGATCCCGATCGTCGGCACCTCGAGGCGGGCGACGATCTCGTCGGTGATCGCCGAAGGGACGGCCTCGATCACGATCGCGAAGCAGCCGACCGACTGCAGGGCGAGGGCGTCCTCGAGCTGCTTGATCGCGCTCTTGGCCGACTTGCCCTGGGCTTTGTAGCCACCGAGGGCGGTCGCGGTCTGCGGGGTGAGGCCGACGTGGCCCATCACCGGGATGCCGGAGTTGACGATCGCCCGGGCGCGCTCGACGATGACGCCGCCGGCCTCCAGCTTTACCGCCTGGCAGCCGGTCTCCTTGATCAGTCGCTGGGCGCTGCGGATCGCTTCCTCGTTGCTCGCCTCGTAGCTGCCCATCGGCATGTCGCCGACCATCAGCGGCGTCTTCAGGCCGCGGCGGACGGCTTTGCCGAGCATCACCATCTCGTCCATCGAGACCAGCTCGGTGCCGGGGTAGCCGAGGACGACGTTGGCGGCGGAGTCGCCGACGAGGACGATGTCGACGCCGGCCGCCTCGGCGACGGTGGCCGAGGGGTAGTCGTAGGCGGTGACCATCACGATCGGTTCGCCGTTGGCCTGCATCTCGGCGAGGCGGGGCAGGCTGACCGGCTTGCGGTCCGAGGTCGGGGCGGTGTGGGAACGGCCTCCTGAACTCATTCGAGCAGCACCTCCGGGTGGCTGTCGACGGCGATTGCCCTGTTGTCGTCGTTTACATGGACGACGACCGGGTCGTAGCGCTCGAGGTCGCTCTCGTCGTAGGCGCCGAACGAGGCGACGATGATCTTGTGACCGGGCTCGACCAGGTGGGCGGCGGCTCCGTTGACCTGCATCGTGCCCGAGCCTGGCTCGCCGTCGATCACGTAGGTGACGAAACGGGAGCCGTTGTCGACGTCCCAGACGTGGACCTGCTCGTTGGTGATCAGATCGGCGCCGGCCATCAGCTCGGTGTCGATCGTGATGCTGCCGATGTAGTCGACGTCGCAGTCGGTCACCGTCGCCCGGTGGATCTTCGACTTCAGCATCTGTCTCTGCACGGGGTC
>DATFQO010000087.1:0-119175 GCA_035264245.1 Solirubrobacterales bacterium | reverse complement strand
CCGTCGCCGACAGCCACGACCTGACCCTTCTGCGGCTTCTCTTTGGCCGTGTCGGGAAGGACGATGCCGCTGGCGGTCGTCGCCTCCTCCTCGATCGCCTTGACGATCAGCCGGTCCCCGAGGGGCTTCAGCTTCATCCGTAAACCTCCGTTATCGGTGTGGGTGGTGTGAAAGTTGAGAAACGTCGCTCCAGAGCCAAATCTGCGCTCCGGTGACGCTTGGCACTCTCGGGGTGAGAGTGCCAGGGCCTTAAAGATAGCGAAGCCTCAGTCGATCGCCAAGAGGCGACAGCCGAGGAGGGATGAAATTCCCTCGCCACCGCGCCGCATCACCCAGTCGTGATTCCACTCGAAGGCGGGGCGAAGCAGCGGCGCGAAGAGGTTCATCCAGGCCTTCGTGGTCCGCACGTTCCACTCGTAGAGGACCGCGGTCACCCCGTCCTGCTCGTAGAGGCGCCAGCGGCCGATGCCTTCCAGCTCCCCGACCGCGTGCCCCTCCATCAGGGTCGGGTACTCGATCCGGGTGGTGGTCACCTCGAAGGAGACCCGGTAAGGCAGCAGGCTCTTCCAGACCATGTGCGAGACGCTGCCGACCCCGGCCTCGTCGCCGCTGCGCAGCTCGCTCGCCTCCTCGACCCCGCGCCACCAGCTGGGCCACTTCTCCTGCCGGTGGATCGCCTCCCAGACCGGCTCGCGCGGGGAGTCGAGCAGCCAGGTCGTGAGGAAGGCGTATTCGGCCATGGCGCTAGGCGACCGTCATCTAGTTGCGGTGCGGCGTCTCTCCGTTGCCCAGGTGGGCGCGCGGCGGCTCGACGATCTGCGAGAAGCGGATCACGGTGACCACGTCGCTGGCGTTCACCGGGCGGCTGTAGATCTGTTCGAGGAAGTTGATCTCGTCCTCGAGGCGGCGGAACTCCGGGTTGTCGTGCTCGATGTCACGTCGTGAGAGCTCGTCCAGCCTCTTGACCTCGACGTCGTCGACCACCGCGGTGAAGATCTTCTCCCGCGGGCTGTGGCGGAACCCGACCGTAATCCAGACGACCTGGCCTCGCTCGTACTTGTTGCTCTTGTCGCCGAGCCGGATAGTCGCCGTCTTGCGACCGCGCTTCAGCTGGTCGATGAAGATCGCCGAGTAGAAGTTCAAGACGTAGGTGCCGCCCTTCATCGCGCTGCGAGCGTATAGGAGAGCGGCTTTCGTGCGGGAACTGGACGTCTGTTTGAGTCATCTGGACAAGTTTTTGGTGATTTTCGCCCGAGTTGGAGGTTCTGCGGCTGAGGACCGATGTGCTCAGGGATGCCAACCAAGTTCGCCAGTCTCCAACGCTCGGCCCTCTTCCTCCTCGCTGCCCTGACGCTGCTGCTCTTCTGCGCCGCCCAGGCGCAGGCGATGAAGTGCGACGGCAAGAAGGTGACGATCAAGGGCACCGCCGGCAACGACCACATCGTCGGCAAGAAGGCAAGCGACGTGATCTACGGCGGCGGCGGCAACGACGTGATCACCGGCGGCCCCAACGGCAACGACACGATCTGCGGCGGCCCGGGCGACGACAAGATCGACGGCGGCCGCGGCTTCGACTCGCTGAACGGCGAAGGCGGCGACGACAAGCTGCTCGGCGGCACCGGCTCCGACAGCATCGACGGTGGCGAGGGCGACGACGAGCTTTCCGGCTCGAAGGGCTCCGACGGCCTCCACGGCGGCGGCGGCGATGACGTGGTGATCGGCTTCAAAGGTCCCGACAAGCTCAGCGGCGGTGGCGGCAACGACTACGTCGACGGCCAGCAGGGCAGCGACAAGATCGACGGCGACGGCGGCGACGACAAACTTCTCGGCGACAAGGGCAACGACTCGATCGACGGCGGCCCCGGCCACGACCACATCGAAGGCGGGCCCGGCGACGAGCCCGACCTGCAGGGCGGCCCCGACTCCGACGAAGTCTTCGGCGGCGCCGGCATCGACCACGTCGACGGCGGTCCCGGCGACGGCGACATCGTCCGCGGCGACTCCGGCACCGACAACCTCTCCGGTGGCGAGGGCCTGAACGACATCGTCTCCTACGCCAGCGCCACCCGCGGCGGCGTGATCGTCAGCCTCGCGGCCAACAAGGCCAAAGGCGACGGGCACGACGACCTCGGCGGCTTCGAGGACGTCGTCGGCTCGCCCCAGGGCGACGAGATCGTCGGCAACGGCCAGAACAACCGGATCGACGGCGGCGTCGGCAACGACGCCCTGCAAAGCGGCGGCGGAGGTGGCCAGGCGTTCGGCGGCCCCGGCACCGACACCTGCGACGGCTTTGCGGCCGAAACCTCCTGTGGCCCCGAAGAGCCCGCTCCCCCCAGCCTCGCCTACGGGACCCTCAACCAGGGCCTCGACGGCTCCAGCCTGATCGTCCAGGGCAGCCCGCAGAGCGACGACATCCGCATCTCTCGCGGCACCGGCTCCTGGGTCGTCTCCTCGGTGGTCCCGATCTACGCCGGCGACGGCTGTGAAACCCCCGCCTCCAACGGCAGCGCGATGATCTGCCCCGACTCCGGCGCGATGCCGCTGATCGTCGTCACCGGCGGCAACGGCAACGACACGATCGTCGTCGACCCGAGTGTGCCGGCCGGCGCCAAGGTCCGGATCAACGGCAACGCCGACAACGACAACCTGGTCGGCGGCAACGGCGACGACGTGCTGGAAGCCGGCGAGAACTACAACAGCCCCGACAACGGCAGCGACCGGCTCGAAGGCAATGCCGGCTCCGACGTCCTCTACGCCGACCCGGGCGGCGACACCCTGCTCGGCGGCAGCGGCAACGACCTGCTGGTCAACTCGGTCCCGACCTGCCAGGGCCACACCTACGACGGCGGCGCCGGCGAGGACACCGTCTCCTACGCCCGCTCCAAAGACAACCTGCGCGTCAGCCTCGGCGGCAGCGGCGGCCCTCCCGGCTGCGGCACCCCCGACAACGTGCTCGGCGACAACGAGAGCCTCGAGGGATCCGACGGCCCCGACGTCCTCGTCGGCGACAACGGGGACAACAGCATCATGGGCCACATCGGCAGCGACACCCTGATCGGCAAGGGCGGCAGCGACTTCTTCGAAGCGCTCGACGGGCAGCGCGACAGGATCGAGTGCGGCGGGGGCGGCGACGACGTCAACGCCGACTCCAAGGACTCGCTTTCCAGCTGCTGAGCCCGTTCGGTATCAGTTTCCCTCGAACCCCTCCTGGCCGATCAGCGGCACGAAGCGGCAGGGCGTGATCGGCTCCGGCTCGAAGCGCTCACCGCGGCGGCGCAGCAGCGTCAGCACGTCGGCGTCACCGGCGGCGATCGGGACGACCAGGCGGCCACCCTCGGCCAGCTGAGCCAGCAACGCCGGCGGCGGCGCCGGGGCGGTGGCGTGGACCGCGATCGCGTCGAAGGGTCCGCGCTCGGAGACGCCGAGGCTGCCGTCGCCGACGACCAGCTCGACGTTGCGGATCGCCAGTGCCGCCAGCGCCCTCGCCGCGCCGCGCGAGAGCTCCTGGTGGCGCTCGACGCTGACCACATGGCTGGCGAGGCGTGCGAGCACCGCCGCCGAGTAGCCGGAGCCGGTCCCGACCTCGAGCACCAACTCGGGTCCCCGCAGCTCCAGTGCCTGGCAGATCGCGGCGACGATCCAGGGCTGGGAGATCGTCTGCTCGGCGCCGATCGGCAGGGCCGAGTCTGCGTAGGCCCGCCCGCGCAGCTCCGCCGGCACGAACTCCTCGCGCGGCACCTCGGCCATCGCCGCCAGCACCCGCTCGTCCTCGATCCCCCGCGCCCGCAGCTGGCGCTCGACCATGCGCCGACGTGCGGCCCCGGCGTTCACGGCCGCAGTGGATGCTCCTGCCAGCCCGGCGCGAACCTCCAGAGCCCGAACTCCCGCTCCAGATAGGGGAGGTGGCCGTTCCAGTCCTCGGCGGCGAGGGGCTCCGGCCCGAACAACTCGATCCGGCTGCCGCGTTTCGAGAAGCCCCAGCTGAATCCGAGCACGGCTCGGACTTCGAAGCGCCGGGGGTGCAGTGTGCCGCCGCGCCCGCAGAGGAAGCTGTGGGCGAGGAAGTCCCAGGTCGGGAGCTCGTCGGTGTGGGGCAGGTCGAACAGGGTCGGAGCAGTGCCGAAGTAGGCGAAGGGATGCGTGACCTCGGTGAGCAGTTCGAGCCCGTCGATCCTGAAACCCCCCTCGAGGTCGCTGCGGTCGACCATCTGCACCCAGCCGAGCATGTCGCCGTAGCCGATCGCCGGATGATCGATCGTCGCCCTGCACACCGGGAAGCCGCGGGCGTACTCAGGACAGCTGACCGCCGCCGGGTCTTCGTTGGTCCGGATCTCGACGTCCACCCTGCCCTCGCGGTCGTTCCACCGGTAGTGAGATTCCATCGGCCCGGCGTCGAATCAGTAGATGTAGTTGCGCAGCTTCTCCGGCTCGAGCACGGTGACGCGGCCGCGGCCGGAGCGGACGACGCCGGCGCGCTCGAGCTCGGCGAGGAAGCGGCTGACCGACTCGCGCGAGGTCCCGGCGAGCTGGGCGAGGTCGGTCTGGTTCATCTCGATCATCACCTCTTCGCTCGGGTCGCCGTCGCCGTCCTGCTCCTCGCGGCTGAGCTGGGCGAGGATGCCGGCGACGCGGCTGGGGACGGTCTGGAAGGACTGGCGCGAGAGGCGCACGTTGGCGGCGCGGAGGCGGCGGACGAGGCCGGCGACGAGCTTCAGCGAGATCTCGGGGTGGCGCGCGAGCAGGGCCCGCACGTCGTTCGCCGGCAGCGCCAGCAGCTCCCCTTCGCTCAGCGCCTCGGCGCTGGCCGAGCGCTTGTCCCCGTCGAGCATCGCCAGCTCGCCGAAGATCTCCCCCGGCCCCAGGGTCGCCAGCGTGATCGCGCGGCCGTCGGAGTGTTCCCGGGTGACCCGGAAGCTGCCCTCCTTGACGATGTAGCAGGCATCCGAATCGTCGCCCTCGTGGAAGACCCGCGTCCCGGCCGGAAAAGTGCGCGGCACAGCGACGTGAGAGAAGCGCTCGAGCTCCCCCTCCTCCAAGTCGGCGAAGAGCGTGACGCTCTTCAGCAGCTCGACCGCGCTCTGGTCTGCCTCAGGCACCGCACCGATTATGGCAATGGTTTGGCTGGCGAGCCGAATTGGGTGCCGCTAGCGCCGCCTCAGCCACTCCGCCAAGAGCGGATCGAGGAGGTAGGGGGTCCCACCAGCATCACGTTTGACGTGGCGCTCGTCGGCAAGCAATCGATCGAGCGCCTCTTGCAGCGTGGAGCGTGGGATGCGGTGTTCGCTGGACACGATCGTGCCCGTAGGAGCCTGGCCATCACTTAAAGTCATCAGCACCACCTGCTCGTTTCGGTCGAAGCCATCCCATTGCGCCTGAAGGGCATCCGCCGTGTCCACAAGAGCCGATTCGATCGCGGCTACCGCGGGACGCTCCAAGCTCGGCTCGTCGTCGAGCAGTTCGTAGAGGTGGTGGGCTAAAAGGATCGTGCGCTGTGGATGGCCTCCGGTGAAGGCGAGAAGTTCGTCAACGACGCCGTGGACCTCCAGGCCCTCAGACTGGAAGAGAGCTTCGATGTCGTTGGCCGCCTCACTGATCGGGAGGGCCGAGAGCTCGAGAGGTTTGGCCTGACCATAGAACGGCCGCTCATACTCAGAGAACAAAGCGCGCATCAGCGATGGCTGGCTTCCGGCAAATACATAGGCGGCGGCTTCGCCGTGATGCTGGATCACCGAACGAAAGAGGCCGTCGAGAGCATCGTCGGCCACCAGCAGGTCCTGGAACTCATCGAAGCAGACGACGGTGAGTTCACGATCTGCTTCGAACAGGACACGAGGGACATCGAGCAGTTGGAGGAGGGCAGCGCGAGCCTCGTCAGCAGCTACCCGCGGCGCCTGCGGTGCGACGGTGAAGCCAACTCCGGCGGCCGTCGCTACCACTCCCAGGCGGGCTGCCCAGCGACTAACGCTGCGACCAGGCTCGCCCGGCAGGTCGCGATACGCATGAGCAACACGGACCGCCACATCCCCGACGGTCGACACCTTGGAGAAATCGACTCGCACAGCACGGTGGCCGGCTTCCCGCATCGCCACGGCATGAGCTTCGAGCAGGCTGCTCTTGCCAAACCGACGAGGGGCGGCGAGACGAATAGCGACGCGATTGGCAGCCGCCTTCTGAAGTGCGTGCAACTCGGTGCGCCGATCGATGAGATGCGGTGGCGCGATAGGACCCTGGTATTTGAATGGGTTCACCGGACACAGTGTACGACTTCTCCGGACATCAATGTACGAGAAACCCGTACATTAGGCTGAAGCCGTGAGTTTTCGCGGGCCGCGGCTGAAGCCGGCGCCGACCAGCGCGTCCTCGTGGCCGGAGCCGATCACGGCTTCGCCGTCGAGTTTCTCGACCGCCAGTTTCGGCAGCTGGCCGGCGCTGACGGCGTCGGCGAGGGCCCGCATCGCCTGCTCCAGGTCGGGACCGGAGAGCGGCTGCAGGCGCAGCAGGCCGCGGCCGCCGCGCTCGATGAACACGAGCGGCTCGCCGTCGCGCAGCAGCAGGTGGGCGCCGGGGGTGCGGCCGGGACGGCGACCGCCCTCGAGCTTCGGCCAGGGCAGCGAGGCGCCGTAGGGGTTGGCCGGGTCGGTGGCGGCGAGGACGAGGTAGGAGCCGTCGCGTTCGGGCAGCGAGCGCAGGCGCTCGACCGCGCCGGGGAGGGCGAACTGGGCGCCGCCGAGACCCTCGACGAAGTAGCCGCGGCGGGCGGTGCCGAGCAGCTCGAGGTTGCCGAGCTCCCCGTAGAGGGTCGAGAAGCCGCCGGGGACCCCCTCGGCGAGGACGGTCTCGCGGGTGACGATCCCGTAGCGCTCGAGCATCAGCTCGGCCGTGGCGCGGAGCTTGGCGCCGGGGCCGGGCGCGTTGGCGAACAGCGGCGCGGTCAGCGACCAGCGACCCTGGACGGCGGCGCCGGTGGTCGAGCGGCGGCGGGCGAAGCGGCGGCCCGGGCGTTCTGAGGGTGGCACCGCGCGCAGGCGCGGCGCCCGCAGCGGCGCGAAGGCGTCATTGGTCACCTCTCCCGTCCAGACCAGGTCCCAGAGGGCGTTGTGGATGTCCTCGGCCGGGTGGTCGAGCTCGACGACGAGGTCGAGCCAGAAGGACGGTCCGGCGGCGAGCCGCTCGCGGATCGCGTCGTGTGCCTCGCCCGAGGCGAACTCCAGCTTGGCGTTGGCCGGCGGCGGGCCGGCGAGGCGGACGTCCTCGCGGAAGTAGAGGGCGACGCGGCCGTCGTTGCGGCCGAGGGCGCCGGCGCCGACCCAGACCAGCTCGCCGCTGGTGCAGAGCTCGTCGAGCCAGCTCTGCGAGTAGGCGCCGAGGCGGCGCGGCAGCACGTCGCGCTCCCAGACCTTCGGCGTCAGCGCGACCCCCTGCAGCGGCACCAGCGCCTCGCGCAGGCGGTCGAGCCCGGCGCCGGTGCGGCGGAAGGCGTCGACGTTCTGCCAGCTGGGCAGGAAGCGGGCCAGCTCACGGGTATCGGCCGCCTCGA
Source organism: Solirubrobacterales bacterium (assembly GCA_035264245.1). Taxonomy (GTDB): domain Bacteria; phylum Actinomycetota; class Thermoleophilia; order Solirubrobacterales; family 70-9; genus VAYN01. Next base: position 111,638 of record DATFQO010000087.1, on the reverse strand, counting down.
CCTCCTTGCGCAGGCGGGCGAGGCTGGCGCGCCGGACCCGGCGCAGGACTTCGGAGTCGCACCACTCGCGCTCGGTGCCCCCCGGCGCCAGCTCGCCGCGGACCATCGCGCCTTCGGCCTCGAGCTCGCGCAGTGCCGGCGCCGGGTCGACGCCGTAGCGCTCCGCCAGCTGCGCGGTCGGGAAGGGGCCGTGGGTGCGGCCGTAGCGGCGGACCAGGGTGCGCATCGCGTCGGGGTGCTCCTCGAGGAAGGTCTCGGGCAGCCCGGGTGGCTCCGGTACGCCGAGCGCGTCGCGGTAGAGGCCGGCGTCCTCGGCGGCGATGTAGCGCTCTTCGCCGGCGACGCGGACGAGCGCCACCCGCCGCTCGGCGACGAGCTTGTCCAGCATCGACTTCGCCGAGTAGCCCTCGGCGACGCGCTCCCCGCACTCCTCCAGGGTGAGGTCGCCGAGGTTCCGCAGCAGCTGCTGGAGGGCATCGCGGTCGCCGGCGCGTCCGGCCTCGGTCCGGTGCTGAAGCTGTTCCTCGACTTCGTCCAGCGCCTCGGGGTCGATCAGCTCGCGCAGCTCCTCCTGGCCGAGCAGCTCGCGCAGCAGGTCACGGTCGAGCGCCAGCGCCGCCGCGCGCCGCTCGGCGTTCGGCGTGTCCCCCTCGTACATGTACGTCGCGACGTAGTCGAAGAGCAGCGAGGAGGCGAACGGCGAGGCGGTTGGCGTCTCCACCTCGACCAGGCTGAGGGCTCGCGAGTGGAGCTTTTCCAGCAGCTCGGCGAGGGCCGGCAGGTCGAGGACGTCGCGCAGGCACTCGCGGTAGGTCTCGAGCACGACCGGGAAGCGGGGGAAGTCCCGCGCCACCTCGAGCAGGCTCTGGCTCTTCAGCCGCTGCTGCCAGAGAGGGGTGCGCTTGCCGGGGTAGGCGCGCGGGATCAGCAGCGAGCGCGAGGCGTTCTCGCGGAAGCGGGCGCCGAACAGGGCGCTGCCGGAGAGCTCGCCGACGACGAGGTCTTCGATCTGATCGGGGTCGATCAGGACCAGGTCGGCGGGCGGCGGCTCGTCGGCGTCGGGGAGGTGGATGACGATCCCGTCGTCGGACCAGATCGCGTCGGCCTCGAGGTCGCGCTCCTCACGGATCTTGGCTGCGAGGGCGAGGCCCCAGGCGGCGTGGACGCGGCCGCCGTAGGGGGAGAGGATGCAGAGGCGCCAATCGCCGATCTCGTCGCGGAAGCGCTCGACGACGATCGTCTCGTCGGAGGGGACGACGCGGGTCGCCTGCTGCTGCTCGCGCAGGTAGGAGACCAGGTTGTTGGCGGCGCGCTCGTCGAGGTCGTACTCCTTGGCCAGCTCGGCCGGGTCGCGGTTGACCGCCTCGCGGGCGAAGGCGCCGATCGCCCGGCCCAGCTCGGCCGGGCGGCCGATCCCGTCGCCCTTCCAGAAGGGGACGGCACCTGGGGCGCCGGGTGCGGGGGTGACGATCACCCGGTCGCGGGTGATTTCCTCGATCCGCCAGGTGCTGGAGCCGAGCAGGAAGGTCTGGCCGGCGCGGGCCTCGTAGACCATCTCCTCGTCGAGCTCGCCGACCCGGCGGCCGTCGGGCAGGTGGACGCCGTAAAGGCCGCGGTCGGGGATCGTGCCGGCGTTGGTGACGACCAGCTGGCGGGCGCCTTTGCGGCCGTGGATCGTGCCCTGGGTGCGGTCCCAGACGATTCGCGGGCGGAGCTCGGCGAAGCGGTCGGAGGGGTAGCGGCCGTCGAGCATGTCGAGGACGTTCTCCAGCTGTTCGCGGGAGAGATCGTGGAAGGACTGGGTTGCGGTGACGAGCTTCTCGACCTCGTCGACCTCCCACTCTTTGTGGGCGGCCAGCGAGACGAGGTGCTGGGCGAGGACGTCGAGGGGGTTCTGCGGGATCACCGTCTCCTCGATCTCGGCCTCCCGCATGCGGCGGGCGACGACCGCGCACTCGAGCAGGTCGCCGCGGTATTTGGGGAAGATCCGGCCTTTGGAGACTTCGCCCATGCGGTGCCCGGCGCGGCCGATCCGCTGCAGGCCGCGGGTCACCGACTTCGGCGACTCGACCTGGATGACGAGGTCGACGGCGCCCATGTCGATGCCGAGCTCCAGGGAGGAGGTGGCGACGAGGCAGGGCAGTTGGCCGGACTTCAACATCTCCTCGACGACGGAGCGCTCCTCGTGGGACAGGGAGCCGTGGTGGGCCCGGGCTATCTCGACGTAGGGTTCGGGCGTTTCTGGGCCGGCGGGTCCTGTCCCCGATTTGGTCCCACCATCCCTGTCGGGATGGTCCCCCAAATCGGCGCCATCCCCCGGCAGAGACGAATTTCCCAGCTGCTCGGTGGCGGGAAGCTCTTGTTCGCCTTCGCCGTTGGCTAGCTCGTTCAGCCTCTTCGCTAGACGCTCGGCGGCGCGACGGTTGTTGACGAAGATCATCGTCGAGGTGTGTTCCTGGACCAGCTCGAGCAGCTTGGGGTAGATGGCTGGCCAGATCGAGCGCACATGGGCGCTGGGCTCGACTTCCGTCGGCGGCGGCCCGTCCTCTGCCGGATACGCCGGCGCCCCCGGATCGGCCATGTCCTCGACAGGCACCACGATCTCCAAGTCGAGAGCCTTCTTCTGCCCGGCATCAACGATCCGGCACTCCCGCTTCGACCCAACCAAGAACTGCCCGATCCGCTCCAGCGGCCTTTGCGTAGCCGAGAGCCCAATCCTCTGGATGCCCGGTCCATCCCCGTCCCAGGCGGTGGGTGGCGCGGTAGGGGGGACCCCCTGCTGCTCTGCAGCTGGGGGTGGGTCCCCTGCCGTGACAGGACCCGCCGCCTCGAGCGCATGGTCCTTCACCAGATGATCAAGCCTCTCCAGCGTCAACGCCAGATGCGATCCCCGCTTCGATTGAGCGACCGCATGAATCTCGTCGACGATCACCGCTTCAACCCCGGTAAGGATCTCGCGCACGCTGGAGCTCAGCATCAGATACAGCGACTCCGGCGTCGTGATCAGGATGTCCGGCGGCGTTTTCGCCATCGCCCGGCGTTCTTTCTGCGAGGTGTCGCCGGTCCGCAGGCCGACGGCGATCTCGGCGCCGATCCCCCGCAGCGGCGCCCGCAGGTTGCGCTCGATGTCGTAGGAGAGCGCTTTCAGCGGTGAGACGTAGACGAGCTTGACGCCCGTCCCGAGGTCCTTCGCGCGGGCCAGCTTGTCGATCCCCCAGAGGAAGCTGGCGAGCGTCTTGCCCGACCCGGTCGGGGCGCAGATCAGCGCGTGCTCGCCGCTGGAGATCGCCTCCCAGCCGCCCGCCTGCGCCGGCGTCGGCCCCTCGAAGGAGGCCTCGAACCAGCGCCGGGTCGCCGGACTGAACGGCGCCAGTGGATCGGTTTTCCTGCTCGCTTTCGCTTTAGCAGCCAACCCACCGATCTTACGCAGACGGGCGGTTCGGCTCTAGCGAACTAAGCGGTGCCGCCAGCGAATTGGACGTACGCCGACCACGACTGCTTCGGCACGAAGCCTTTGGCGAAGAGGCCGGAGCCGTCGCAGAAGTTGCAGGCGCCGGGGGCGTCGTCGACCGAGAACCAGTAGACGCCCTTCAGCTTCCACTTCACCTGCTTGTTGCGCAGCAGGGTGAAGGCGCTCCTCAGTTCCCGCGCCTGCCCGCCCATGCCCTTGGCGAATTTGTTGCCGCTGCTGGCCTTGCCGGAGCTCCAGCCGAGCTCGGTGATCCACAGGCCCTTGGCGCCGTCTTTGTTGGCGGTGAGGACGTTGCGGAATTCTTCGGCCACTTCCGGCAGTTCGCGGGCATTGATCGTGTAGGGGTGCAGGGAAGCGCCGCTGAACCTCGTCTTCAGCCCGGGCGTCGTCTTGTACATCCGGTCGAGGAAGTCGCTCGCGTACCAGTTGAGGCTTTTGTGTTTGCCAGTGGCGGTGCGGGAGCCTTTCGGCCGGGAGAAGAGGCCGGCGAGGATCACCTGCGCGCCCGGATCGGCCGCTTTCAGGGCGGTGGAGGAGATCTTCACCAGCGTCCCGTATTCGGTCGGGTTGGGCTTGGCGATGAAGTACTTGAAGTTGGGCTCGTTCCAGATCTGCCAGTTGCGGATCGGCCGTTTGGGCAGGCCGGGGTGCTCCGACCAGAAGCTGCCGGTCGGGCCATAGCGCGCCACGGCAGCGGTCGCGAAGGCGACCCAGCCGGTACGGGCGCCGCCGCTGACGGGCAGGCGCGCCGGCGCTTTCAGGCCACCGGCCCCGGGAACGGACTTGGAGGGCACGGCCCATTCGGGCGCGCCGCCGAGGAACGGAAGAACCTTGATCCCCGCCTTCGCCGCCTCTTCCACCTGGTTGTCGAGGCTGCTCCAGTCGAACTGGCCGTTATTGACCGGCTGCACCGATCCCCAGCCGACGGGGATGCGGATGCTTTCGACACCGCCGTTGCCCAGCCGCTGGAACTGTTCGGTCGTGAGGCTGCTCTGCGGCACCACTCCCCAAAAGCCGGCCGGCAGCGCCTGCGCGGCCGCGGCGGAGACGGCGAACATCGCGACAACCGCGACGGCGAAGGTCCAGGCGCGCACCATCCTCTTCATCGACTCGCTCCTTTTCGGCATGGTCAGCTCGCCTTCGGCGAGGAGACGGAAGAACCGGGGGGACCCTGGCGACGCTGGCGGTAGAGGAAGTAACCGATCGAAGCGGCCGCGAGCACCGCGATCGCGATCAGGATCGGCACCAGCGGCGAGGAGTCGCTGTCAGAGCTCTGGGTGCCCGACGTAGTGACCGGAAGCGCCTGCGCGGCGTTGATCTGGCCGGCTGCATTCTTGGAGCCATTCGACGCCGGTTCGCCTTCGCCGCCCCCGCCTTGGTTACTCTGACCGCTGGGGGTGCCTCCGCCCTGGCTGGAATCATCGCTCCCGCCGGACCCAGCACCGCTCGGCGATTCGGAGCTCGAAGCTTCGGGGTCCGATTCCGACGGGGCGCCGGTGCCGCCCGGCTTGTCCTTCGAAGGAATATTGGAACTTTGGTGGCTGGGCACGGTTGGTACATCAGCTTCGTACTGGATTCCGCTGCTTTCTTCAGCCACAGCCAGACCCGGAAAACAAGCCATTGCCAGCACAGCAAGCACTGACAGAAGCGAGAAGGCAGGTCGGGCCGAGCTACGGGCGCGGAGGAAACGGGTCCGAGGCATGGCGCGCAAGGTTAGAGGAATCAGCGGCGCTGATAAGTCCGGTTGCGCTGGTCCTTGGACTGGCACTGGCCGGCGGAGGTTTCGTCCTCGGCGAGCGTCACATCGCCGGCCTCGCGGTTTGGATTCTCTTAGTGGTGCTGCTGGCGCTGGGAGCCGCAGGGCGGGCGACACTGGGCCGCCCTTTCTATTGGGCCACGGGATTGATCGCAGGACTGGCGCTTTTTTCTGCATTCTCTTCTCTCTGGTCCGGGTCGATTGAGCTCAGCGTCACCGAAGCTGACCGAGTACTGGTTTATCTCGGGTTCTTCCTTGCCGCCTTCCTAATCGCCCAAACCGAGCAAAGACGCCAACGTTTCGCTGAAGGCATCGGAATTTCGCTGGTCGCGATCGCGCTGGTTGCGCTCTCGACCCGCCTGATTCCCGATCTGGTGACCCTGGGGCCCGCCCCGGGCGGCAATGCGCGGCTCGGTTACCCATTGGGCTACTGGAACGCCAACGGCTTCGTCTTCGGGGTCGCGGTGGCGCTCTCGCTGTGGATGAGCAGGCGCTCGCTGAACGCGCCGCTGCGCTGGTTCGCCGTCGGCGCGATGCCCGCGGTCCTGCTGGCGCTCTACTTCACCTACTCGCGCGGCGGGCTGCTGGCACTGCTCGTCGCCTGCGGCTGCCTGATCGCCCTCTCCCACGACCGCCTCTGGCTGCTGGCGACGCTGGGGGTCGGCGTCCTCGGCGCTTTGCCGGCGGTGCTGGCGACGCAGGCGCGGCGGGGCCTCGCCGACAACATCGCCGGGCAGGCGACGATCGACCAGGGGGCGACGGTCCTGGCGATCCTCGCCGCCGGCACCCTGCTGGCGCTGGGGCTCTTCTGGCTGCTGCGCCGGCTCGAGCGCTCCCAGCACGAGGCGACCGGCCGCGCCCTGGCGTTCTCCCGCAACCCCAGGGTGCTGAAGGCGGCGGCGATCGTGCTGGCGGTGCTGGCGATCGGCGCCGCGATCGGCGTCGGGGGTCGCGCCTGGGACCAGTTCACCAGCCCTGACGTGCAGTTCACCAGCTACCCCGAGAACCACTTCGGCGACTTCTCCGGCACCGGCCGCAGCGAAATGTGGCGGGTCGCGGTCGATGCCTTCGGCGAAGCCCCCGTCGGCGGGCACGGCGCCGGCACCTACCGCTTCTCCTGGGACCAGCTGCGGCACATCGACCTGAAGCTGCTCGACGCCCACTCGCTCTACCTCGAGGCCTTCGCCGAGCTTGGCCTGATCGGCGGCCTGCTCGTCCTCGCGCTGGTCGGGATGCTGCTGTGGACCGGCTTCGCCGCCTGGCGGGCGGCAAGCGGCGCGCGGCAGGAGCTGCACGCGGTCCTGCTGGCGGTCTGCCTCGCCTTCGCGATCGGCGCCGGGATCGACTGGTTCTGGGAGATCGCCGCGGTCGGCGCGATCTTCTTCCTCGCCGCCGGCGCCCTGGTCGCCGCCCGCTGCGGCCAACTCGTCCGCGCCCGCGCCGCGGCGGACGGCGAGGGGGAGCAACGGCGCTTTGGGCTCGCCGTCGGCGGCCTGGCCCTGGCCTGGATCGCGGCACTGGCGCTGATCGGGCCGCTCCTGGTCGATCGCGAGATCGACGCCAGCAACGCGGCAGCGGCGGAGGGCAAGATCGAATCCGCCCTCGACCGCGCCGACACCGCCCGCTCGATCGAGCCCTGGGCGGCGACCCCCTACGTCCAGCTCGGGCTGCTGGCCGAGTCGCAGGGCGACTACGCGACCGCCACCGAGCGGCTGACCCAGGCGATCGAACGCGAGGAAGACAACTGGCAGCTGTACTACCTGCGGGCGCGGGTCGAGCGGGAGGCCGACGACGTCCCCGCCGCGGCCGCCGACCTGACCGAAGCACGGCGGCTGAACCCTGAAGAAGCCTGCCTGCACGAAGGGTTCGAGGGCTGCGGATGAGCCGGATGCCCGACACCGAACGCAAGGCGCCGGCGGCAAAGCCGGCCCCGACGCGCGGCCCGCGCCGTCCCGAGGGCCCTGGCGCGATCGAGTCCCGGCGGCGGGGGGCGCTGCTGCGCCGCCTGCTCGCCCTCGGCGACTGGAGCGCCCTGCTGGTCGCGCTCTGCGTCATCACCGCCGCCACCTCCAGCACCGACACCGGCACCTTCTTCTGGGCGGTGCTGTTCAGCCCCTCGTGGGTGATCGTGGTCAAGCTCCACGGCCTCTACGACAACGACCACCGGCGGATCCGCCACAGCACCCTGGACGAGCTCTCCTCGCTGGTCTCGGCCAGCGTGCTCGGGACGCTGGTCCTCGACGGGCTGCTGGCGATCAGCCCCGCCGGGCCCCTCTCCCCCGCCAGCGCGATCGGGGTCGGGGTCGGCGCCCTGCTCGCCAGCTTCGTCGCCCGCGGCGTCATCCGCTTCCTCTTCCACCACCTGACCCCGCTGGCGATGGGTTTGGTGATCGGGCCCCCGCACGCGGTCGACATGGTCGCCCGGCGCGTCTCGACCCACCCGGAGACGCGCCTGGCCCTGGTCGGCTACCTCTCGACCGAGAGCGAGGCGACGGCGACCGAGCTGCCCCTGCTGGGCTCGCCCGCCGACATCTCCCGCGTCGCCCGCGAGATGCGCATCGAGCGCGTCGTCGTCACCGAATTGCAGACCAGCGAGGTCTACGCCGAGCACCTGATCGAAGAGTGCAAGGCCGAGGGCCTGGCGCTGACCTTCCTGCCCCAGCACTACGGGCTGCTCGGTCCGGGGATCGAGCTCAACCGCCTCGCCGAGCTGCCGGTCCTCGACTTCCGCTTCAGCGATCCACCCCGCTCGACCGTGGCGATGAAGCGGACGATGGACATCGTCATCTCCGGTCTGCTGCTGGCCCTGCTCGCGCCGCTTCTGATCGGGATCGCGATCTGGATCCTGGTCGACGACGGCGGCCCGGTCCTCTTCCGCCAGCGCCGGGCAGGCAAGGATGGCGAGCCGTTCACGATGGTCAAGTTCCGGACGATGGTCAACGACGCCGAGCAGCTCCTGCCTGAGCTGGTGGACATCGCCACCCTCGAGCAGCCCGCCTTCAAGATCCCCGACGATCCGCGGGTCACCCGCAGCGGGCGCTGGCTGCGCCGGACCAGCGTCGACGAGCTGCCGCAGCTGTTCAACGTCCTCCGCGGGCAGATGTCGCTGGTCGGGCCGCGGCCCGAGGAGGAGAGCGTGGTCGCCCTCTATGACGAGCGGCAGCGCAGCCGCCTGGCGATCAAGCCGGGGATGACCGGGCCGATGCAGGTCTACGGCCGCAGCGACCTCACCTTCGAGGAGCGCCTGGCGATGGAGCGCGATTACCTCGACAACCTCTCGCTGCTGACCGACCTGGCGATCCTCTTGCGGACGCCGCGGGCGATGGTGCGCGGCGAAGGCGCCTACTAGAACTGCCGGCATGCCCAATCCTGACCTCGAGGTCGTGATCGTCAGCCACGGCGCCGAAGCGCTGCTGCGCCACTGCCTGCGCTCGCTGCAGGAGCACCCGCTCTCCGGCGGCGAGACGCGGGTCAGCGTCGTCGACAGCGGCAGCCCGGACGGGACCCCCGACATGGTCGAGCGCGAGTTCCCGGCAGTGCGGCTGCTGCGGCAGGACAACATCGGCTTCTCGGCCGCGAACAACCTGGTGCTGCGCGAGAGCGAGGCCGCGGCGGTGCTGCTGCTCAATCCCGACACCGAGGTCTACGCGGGGACCCTCGACGCGGCGATGGCGCGCCTGCGCTCGGAGGAGAGGATCGGGATGGTCGGGGTGAAGCTGGTGACCGAGAGTGGCGTGATCGACCACGCCTGCAAGCGCTCCTTCCCGACGCCCCTGAGCGCCCTGGCCCACTTCACCGGCATCGGTCGCGGCGAGGGCGCCGGCGAATCGCTGAGCCAATACCGGGCGACGCACCTAGGTGACGACGATCCGGGCGAGGTCGACGCGGTCAACGGCGCCTTCATGCTCTGCCGCGCCGAGGCGGTCCGCGAGGTCGGCCTGCTCGACGAGGGCTACTGGCTCTACATGGAGGACCTCGACTGGTGCCACCGCTTCTGGGACGCCGCCTGGAAGGTCTTCTACGAGCCGGCCGGCGTGGCCCTGCACGTCAAGGGCGCATCCAGCGGCAGCCGCCGCGCCCCGAAACAGGAGATCGCCTTCCACCGCGGCATGGCCCGCTTCTACCGCCGCTTCGACGCGCCGCGGAGCAACCCCCTCCTGAATGCCACCGTCTACGCCGGCATCGCCGCCAAGCTCGGCGTCAGCCTGGCGATCACCGCGCTCCGCGGCCGCTGACCCCCCGCTGAACCGGCTATTCCGAACGGCCCTCCGCAGCCACGCGCTCCTTGACGCGGCGAGCGGCCTTGGCGTAGGCGATCATCCGGTCGCGACGGCCGATCGCGACGATCAAGCTCGTCGCGGGAGCGCCATCGGCCGGTTCATTGCGATAGACCAGGCGAAATCGGGGTTTGCCGCGCCATCCCGGCTCGTCGAAACGCACCTTGCGACAGCCCTTCGAGATCCGCGGAGGCTTGTCGCCCATCAACTTGCCGTAATGAGGATTGCCGTGGAGTTGCACGACGATGCGCGCGATCTCACGCCTCAGCGTCTCGTCCAGCTGGTTGGCCTCAGCAGTGGCGTCCGCCAGGGCTTCGACCCTGTGCTCAGCCCCCTGGGAGCCGCTCAACGAACTCGCCCATCCCGATCTCCGCCAGGAAATCGCCAGCGCTCAACCGCTTCCCGTCGCCGTCCTGCAGGCGATCCTGGAGAAAGAGCGCCAGACCCGCGTTCTCGAGCTCCTCTTCCAGTTCTTCGATCCGCTCCTTGGCGGCAACCAGATCCACCGTGGGTACCAGCGATGCCGATCCGTCCTGACCTCGCGTGGTGATCCGCACGGCATGACTCTCGGGATCAACCGACGGCTTCTGGCGAGCCGAAGCGCTCCTGACAAGCTGCGGCAAGCCACGCCGCGCCTCACTGGTGCCCAGCGCGGTCGGCCTCTTCCCTCGGGCAGCCATGCACGTACCGTACCACTAGTTGTACAAGTCAGGATCGCGCCAGGGCAGCAACCGAACGTCGATCCTGAGCCCGGAGACTTTGGTCAGCTGCCGATCGCCAGTCACGATCAAATCGACATCGGGATCCGCCTCGGCGGTGGCAAGGATCAACGCGTCCGGTATTCGCAGCGACTTGAAGCGGGAGCGGAGGTCGGCCGCCTTATCGGCGACGACAATGTCGATGGGCAAAACCGCCGAGAGGAGCCCAGCGAAGAATCCCGTCACGTCATCTTCGTTGTGGTGCCCAAGCCGAGCCCCGGTCAGGACCTCCGCGTAGGTGACGACCGACGCCAGCAACCGCTGTCCGCGGACGAGCTCCCGAACGGCCGTGTCCGCGGCATCATGGAGAGCGTCCTGTCGATCGAGGAAACCGACTACGACCCCGGAATCGAGAACTACTGCCACTCCTCGCGCAGCCCTTCCACGCGCTGCCGCAGATCGCCACCGGTGTCGAGACATCCGGAGTAGCGATCCAGCAACTCGTCGATCCGGGTCAAAACCACCCGGCCGGCCCCCTCAGCCTCTACCTTGAGCGTGTCGCCGGGGGCGAAACCCGCCGTGCGGAATGCCCCGGCCGGAATCGTCACCTGATGCTTGCTGGAAACCCTCGTCTGATCCTTTACCTTTTGGGACATAGGTAAAGAATAGCAGTGACCTCGGGCTTGCTTGGCACGGGGTAATCAGTAGGCAGTGTGGCCGGGCGGAGTTGCGTCCTCGAGCGATGGATCGACTTCGTCGAGACCAGCCAGGATCGGCCGGAAACATCAGGTCCGGCAGGACGCCGTTCCAACCGTCCTTGCGCCAGCCGCCGGCCTGCTCGGGGCCTGCTTCGACCAACACATAGGGCCAGTTCGCATATAGCGCCACCATCGGCGCGTCAGGGAAGACAACGTCCGCGGCACCAGTTTCGAGATAACCAAGCCACCACGGCTGGGCTGGGGGGTGCTCGGCGAGCACCGCAAGCACCGCCTCGTCATGGCGGTCTCGAAGCTCGTCGAGATGGGAGTCCACGGCTTGATTGCCAGTTCCGGGAAGCTCGAGGGTGGCGTACGCGTCGAAAACCGGGGGGACTGCAGACGTGATTGCGAGTCCACTCTCCGTGCCTTCCTGGATCCACGCGACTTCAACCTCGCCGCCAATACGCCAGGCGCGACCGTCCTTGGTTCGCAAGCCCTCGGAATCGCGGTTGTTCGCCATCGCGCAGACTGTAGGGCGAGAAACCTCCCGGCTGGCGCTTAGAAGGGAAGGAAGTCGCTGACCTCAGCCAGCGACGGGGCGTTCTTGTCGCGCTCGCTGAGGAGCGGGTCGCTGACTTCCCAGTCGACTCCCACCCCGGGGTCGTCCCAGGCGATGCCGGCCTCGGTGGCCGGGTCGTAGTAGCTGGAGACCTGGTAGGCGACGTCGGCGGTCTCGCTGAGGACGGCGAAGCCGTGGCCGAAGCCGACGGGGACGAAGAGCTGGCGGTGCTTGGCGTCGTCGAGGCGGTGCGACTCCCACTGGCCGTAGGTGGGGGACCCGCGGCGCAGGTCGACGGCGACGTCGAGGATCTCTCCGCGGGCGCAGCGGATCAGCTTCGCCTGGCCCGGCTCGGTCTGGAAGTGGATCCCGCGCAGCGTCCCGCGCGAGGAGCGCGAATGGTTGTGCTGGACGAACTCCACCTCGACTCCGAGCTCGGCCCACGCCTCCTGGCTGTAGGACTCGAGCATGAAGCCGCGCTCGTCGCCGTGGACCACCGGCTCGATCAGGGCCAAGCCCTCGAGCTTCGTCTCCAGCCGCTCTGCCACTAGCCGAGGCTCTTGCCGTACTGCTTTTCGTAGTACTCGCGGTACTCGCCGGAGCGGATCGGGCCCCACCACTCCTCGTTGTCGCGGTACCACTGGACGGTCCGCTCGAGGCCCTCGGCGAAGTGGACCTGCGCCTCCCAGCCCAGCTCCGTCTTCAGCTTCTCGGAGGAGAGCGAGTAGCGGCGGTCGTGGCCGGGGCGGTCGGTGACGTACTCGATCAGCGACTCGTCGCCGCCGGTCAGCTCGATCACCCGCTTGACGACGTCGATGTTCTCGCACTCGTCCGGGCCGCCGACGTTGTAGGCCTCGCCCGCCTTGCCCTTGGTCAGGACCGTGTGGATGCCAGTGCAGAAGTCCTCGACGAAGAGCCAGTTGCGGACCTGCTTGCCGTCGCCGTAGACCGGCAGCGGGTCACTGTGCAGGGCGTTGAGGGTGATCAGCGGGATCAGCTTCTCCGGGTACTGGCGCGGGCCGTAGTTGTTGGAGCCGCGGACGATCGAGGCGTCGACGCCGTAGGTGTGGAAGTGGGCCGAGACGAGCAGGTCGCCGGCCGCCTTGGTCGCCGAGTAGGGCGAGGAGGGGTCGATCGGCGAGGTCTCGGTGAAGGAGCCGGACTCGATCGAGCCGTAGACCTCGTCGGTGGAGACCTGCAGGTAGCGCTCGACGCCGAGCTCGCGGGCCGCGTCCAGCAGCGTGCCGGTGCCGATCACGTGGGTGCGGGCGAAGGCGTCCTGGTCGTCGATCGAGCGGTCGACGTGGGACTCGGCGGCGAAGTTGACCACCGCGTCGGCGCCCTGCATCGCCTCGCGGACGACGGCCGGGTCCTCGATCGTCCCCTCGATCAGCTCGGTCCCCTCGGGCAGGTTCTCGCGCCGGCCCGCGTAGGTGAGCTTGTCGAGGACGACGACGTCGTGCTCGTCGCCGATCAGGCGGACATAGGTGGAGCCGATGAAGCCGGCGGCTCCGGTGACGAGGATTCTCATTCCGTTCCTTCCTGCGCTTTGCGTTGGGCGAGGTAGCCTGCCAGGCCGTCCTGCCAACTGGGCAGCTGGATCGCGTGTTCGCGCTGGCTGACCAGCGCCGAGAAGGCGGGGCGGGGCGCCGCGGCGCCGAATTCCTCGCTGGTGATCGACAGGGCGCGGCACTCGACCTGCGCCTGCTCGAAGATCTCGTTGGCGAATTCGTACCAGGAGCACTGGCCGCCGGCCGCCATGTGGTGGATGCCGTACTCGATCCCCTCGATCAGGCGGACGATGCCGTAGGCGAGGTGCCAGGTGTAGGTGGGGGAGCCGATCTGGTCGCGGACGACGGTGACCTCGCTCTGGGCCTCGGCCAGGCGCAGCATCGTCTCGACGAAGTTGCGACCGCCGATGCCGAAGAGGCCGGCGGAGCGGACGATGAAGTGGCGCTTGTTGGCGGCGGCGACCGCCTCCTCGCCGGCCAGCTTGGTGCGGGCGTAGGCCGAGAGCGGCGCCGGCTGGTCGCTCTCCACGTAGGGCGAGCCCTTGGCCCCGTCGAAGACGTAGTCGGTGGAGACGTGCAACACGGTCGCCTTCTGCTTCGCCGCCGCGGCGGCGACGTTGCCGGCGCCGGAGCCGTTGACCGCGAAGGCAGCCTCCTCGGCGTCCTCGGCGCCGTCGACGTCGGTCCAGGCGGCGCAGTTGATGACGACGTCGGGCCGCTCGAGGTCGAGCTTGCGCCCCAGCGCGCCGGCGTCGGTGACGTCGAGCTCGGCGCGGCCGTAGCCGACCACGTCGTGGCCGGCGTTGCCGGCGGCGAGCATCACGTCGCGGCCCAGCATCCCGGCGGCCCCGGTGACGAGCAGCTTCACCAGCCAACCGCCACTAGACGAGTTTGATCTCGGATTTGTCGCCGACCAGGAGGCGCAGGGTCTTGGGCATTCCCTCGCTGCGGGTCAGCTTCACTTCCTTGCCGAGCAGGCTCGCCTCCATTCGCGTGCCGAGGTCCTCGACCACCGAGCCGGAGAGGACGATCGAGTTCTCGACTTCGGAGCGGCGCACGTGGACGCCGTCGCCGATCGAGGTGTAGGGGCCGATGTAGGCGTCCTCGACGTGGGCGCCGGGACCGATCACCGCCGGGCCGCGGACAACCGAGCGCTCGAGCTTGGCGCCGGCGCCGATCACCACCCGGCCCTCGATCTTCGAGTCCGCGTCGACCTCGCCATCGATCGCGGTGGTCAGCTCCTCGAGGACGAGGCGGTTGGCCTCGAGCATGTCGGCGAGCTGGCCGGTGTCCTTCCACCAGCCGCGCACCACCTCGGAGCGGACCGCCCGCTCGTCGTCGATCAGTTTCTGGATCGCCTCGGTGATCTCCAGCTCGCCGCGCCATGACGGCTCCAGCGAGCGGGCGGCGTCGAAGATCGCCGGCTGGAAGAGGTAGACGCCGACCAGGGCCAGGTTCGAGGGCGGGTCTTTCGGCTTCTCGATCAGCCGCACGATCCGCTCGCCGTCGAGCTCGGCGACCCCGTAGGACTGCGGGTCGTCGACCGGGGTGAGCAGGATCAGCGCCTCGGGCTCGTGCTGCTCGAAGGTCGCGACCAATCCGCGGAGGCCGTCGCGCAGGAGGTTGTCGCCGAGGTACATGACGAACGGCGAGCCGCCGATGAACTCCTCGGCGGTGAGGACCGCGTGGGCGAGGCCGGCCGGCTCGTCCTGGACGATGTAGGTGATCCGGGCGCCGAACTGGGATCCGTCGCCGGCGGCTTCGCGGATCTCGTCGCCGGTCTCGGGGGCGATGATGATCCCGATCTCCTCGACGCCGGCGTCGACCAGGGCCTCGATCCCGTAAAAGAGCACGGGCTTGTTGGCGACGGGCACGAGCTGCTTCGCCGAGGTGTGGGTGATGGGGCGCAGGCGGGTGCCGGCGCCACCGGAGAGAATCAGTCCCTTCAAGGGCTCCATGCGAGGCTGCAACCCTACTGCGCCGCAAAAAGATCGTGCTACCGGCTGTTTACATCCCCAACTTCAACGGCGCCGCCCACCTCGGGCGGGTGCTGCGCGGGCTTGCCGCGCAGACGACCCCCGTCGACGTCGTCATCGCCGACAACGGCTCCGCGGACGACTCGCTGGAGCTGGCCCGGCGCGAGCTGCCGGGGGTGCGGATCGTCGAGATCGGCGCCAACATCGGCTTCGGGCCGGCGCTGAACCGGGCCGTCGCCGAGCACCCGGCCGACACGCTGATCCTGCTCAACAACGACACCGACCCCGAGCCGCGCTTCGTCGAGGCGCTGCTCGACGGGCTCGGCGAGGGAGTCGACTCGGTCGCCGGCGTCCTGCTGCAGGAACGCTCGCCGGAGCTGATCGACTCGGCCGGGGTCATCGCCGACAGGACCCTGATGGGCTTCGACTACCTGCACGGCGAGCCGGCTGAGGCCGCCGTGGGAGCGGCGGACCCCCTTGGACCGACCGGCGGCGCGGCGCTTTACCGGAGGGAGGCGTTCGAGGCGGTCGGCGGCTTCGACGAGCGGATCTTCCTCTACTACGAGGACCTCGACCTGGCCCTGCGCTTGGCGGCCGCGGGCGGGCGCTGCCGGCTGGCGCCGGAGGCGCGGGCGCTGCACGCCTACTCGGCCAGCCTCGGCGCCGCCAACGCCGCCAAGTACGCCCGCACCGGCTGGAGCCGCGGCTACATGCTGCGCCGCTACGGGGTGATGCGTCAGCCGGGGACGGCGCTCCGCGCCCTCGCCTGCGAGGGCGCGATCTGCGCCGGGCAGCTGCTCAAGGACCACACGGTTTCGGGACTCTCGGGACGGCTGCGCGGCTGGCGCGACGGCGCCGCGGGTGGGGAGCGGCGCGACGCGAGCGGCGCGCGGCTGCTCGACCTCAGCCCTCGCGAGGCCCTCGCCCTGCGCCGCCGCCGGCGCGGAGGATGAGCCGGGCGCGCCACTGACGCAGCACGCCGCCGAGCCCCTCGCTGAGCAGCGCCAGCTCACCGGCCAGCTCCTGGTTCTGCGCTTCCAACCCAGCACGGTGCCTGCCTACCAGCTCCAACTCCGCCCGCGTCTCCTCCAGCTCGGAAGCGAGGCGGCCGCGCTCGGCGAGCAGGCGGGCGAGGCGGCGGGAGGCGGGCATCCCGGCCGGACGGGGCGCGTCGCCGTGGCCGAGGGTGAGGTTGCGAACCTCGGCGGCGAGCCGCTCGTTCGCCTGCAGCAGCTCCTCGACTCGCTCCGATTCGCTCATCCCGACATCTCCGCCGTCCAGCGTACGCCCTGCAGGATCGGGCGTTCGCGCGATTCGCTCCAGCTGCGATCCTGCAGCTCCCGCGGATAGGAATGGATCAGCGACTCCTCCACCACCCGGTAGCGGGCGAGCCGTTCGGGGATCACCGCGCCATAGAAGCCCCGCTGCCGCATCCAGCGGTAGAGCTGCCAGTCGGAGTGCATCGAGCCTTCCGGGTGGTACTCGAAGCCGAGCTCGGTGAAGACCCGCCGCGGGAGCATCGACAGGGTGTCGCCGTCCCAGTTCTCCCGGTAGCCGCTAAGCACCCGGTTGCCGACCGGCGCGTAGCCAGGATGAACCGTGGTGTCGCGACCGTCGGGGCCGATCATTCGCAGCCAGCAGGTGGCGTAGACGAGCTCCGGGTGCGGGCGCAGAACGTCCAGCGCCCGCTCGACGAAGCACGGCTCCAGCAGGTTGTCGGCGTCGAGCATGACCACGTACTCGCCCGCGGCCACCCTGGCGCCGAAGGTGCGGGCCGCCGCCTCGCCGCGGTTGATCTGGGTCACGACCCGCACCCGTTCCTCGGCGGCGAGCTGCTCGAGGACCGCGTCGGCGGGATCGAAGGAGCCGTCGTTGACGACAAGCACCTCGACCCGCGGATGGGTCTGGGCCAGCAGCGAGGCGACCGCCTCGGCCACGTACTCGGAGGACCGGTAGTAGGGAACGACGCCGGTTACCAGCGGCTCGCCCTTCGGCGTCGGCGGGACCGAGCGCCGGACCGCGAGCAGATCGTCGTAGGCATCGAGCGTTCGCTCCGGGTCGCTCAGCTCCTCGGCTCGCCGCCGCGGCGCCTCGGAGCCGCGAACCCTCTCCAGCTCGCTCCGCTCGACCTCGAGCCGCCTGAGGGCGTGGCCCAACGCCACGGGTCCGACATCCGCGGCGAGCCAGCCACTGACACCGTCCTCCACGACTTCGGCCAAGTCGCCCACCGGCGCCGCCAGCACCGGTACGCCGGCCGTCATCGCCGCGAGCGCCGCTCCGGCCGACACCTCCAACCGAGCGGGGACGACAAGCAGATCGGCATCTGCGAGCCGCTCCACGGGCGGCGAAAGCGCTGCGTCGAACTCGATGCGTGACTCCTCGCCGCTCATCACTTCGATCACTTCGCGGACGGACTGCCCCATCGCCGCCGTCGGGGTGTCGCTGCCGGCCAGAGTCAGGGACCAGCTCTCCGCGGGCAGCGCCTGACAGGCTTCAACCAGGTCGAAGACGCCGGTCGAGCGACGCAGCTCGCCCAGGAAGAGGAGTCGAAGCGGACGCTCGCCGGGGTCGGGGGGGCCCACCTCCTGCAACGGCAGCTCGAAGGGTGGCCTGATGCGGACTGCCGCAGGCAGCTCCAGGTCGTCGTAGTAGCGGCGATAGAGGGCGAGGCAGTCGCCTCCGGGCCAGAGCAAGCGATCGGCGAGGAGCAACTGCTCGCGCTCGAGCTCGGCCAGACGCTGGTTGCCGGGCTGGCGCAGCATCCCGTCGTGGAGGTTGCGCAGCTCGGTGGTCGGCGAGATACGAGTCGCGATCGTCGTCCCAGCGAGCAGCGGGTCACCGGCCCGTCGCGCCTGCAGGGGGACGAGGCCGTGGGCGCGGAAGTCCGGGGCCTCTAGGTAGTCGGGGCCCTCGTCGCCGTAGAGCGAGCGGATCGCCTCCATCGCCGCCGCCGAGTGGCGGTGGTCCTCGCAGGCGAACTTCAGCGAGTCCAGCTCCGCGGGAAGCTCGGCGTAGGCCTCGCGGAAGCCAGCCTCGGGCGGCAGCGGGGGCCGCTCCGTCCCCCAGCCGCTGTGGATCAGCGTCACCTCGTGGCGCCGCGCCAGCAGAGCGGCCAGGGCGCGCGGGGAGTGGGCGCTGGCTCCGGCCGCGTTTGGGGCCGGCGCGATCAGACAGACCCTCATCGCCCCTAGCCTCTCACTCCGAGCCAGCGTTGCGCGAGCCCGAGGTCACCCTCGGCCCGCAGCCGCCGTCGCTCGCGCAGCAGAGCCGGCAGCCAAGGCAGCGCCGCGAGCTTCCCCCTCAGGGTGGCGCCGAAACGTCGCTGCCGCGCCGCCCGGGCAAGCGCCCCGGCCTCGACCGCGGCGATCCGCGGCAGCGCCCGGGCCGGCATGAACTTGACCTGGGTGGCGAGGCGGTTGCGGGCGACGAGGCGCGCGTTCCAGGCGCCGGAACGGGGGGCCTCGGCCAGCCAGGAGGCGTTGCCGACGTGCCAGACCACCGCCTCGGGAACGTAGGCGAAGCGCCAGCCGGCGATCTGGGCGCGGACGTTGAGGTCGACGTCCTCGTAGAAGGCGAAGTAGCGCTCGTCGTAGCCGCCGAGCCGCTCGAAGAGCTCGCGCCGCAGCAGGCAGGCGGCCCCGCAGACGCCGAAGATCTCGCGGGAAGTGGCGCTGCGCGAGTCCTGTGCCTCCCCCGCCCCCTCCTCGAAAGCACGCCCGTCGGCGCTGAGCACCATGCCGCGGCTGTAGAGGCGGGCGCTCTCGACCTCACCGTCGGCGGCCTCGAGCTGGAGGATCCGCGGCTGCGCGCCACCGAGGCCGGGATCGGATTCGAGCGCCTCGAGCAGGCGCTTGACGCATCCGGGCTCCAGCGCGGTGTCGGCGTTCAGCGCCAGCACCATCGGGGCTTGGGTGCGGGCGACGCCGAGGTTGACGGCGGCGGCGAAGCCGACGTTCTCGGGCAGCGAGACGTGCGGGACGCCGCGCTCACGCAGCAGCTCGAGGCTGCCGTCGCGGGAACCGTTGTCGACGACCATCAGCTCCAGCCCCTCCCCCTGGCCGGCGAGGGAATCGAGGCAGCGCGGCAGCAGGCAAGCCGAGTTCCAGCTCGGGATCACGACGGCCACGCTCGCTTCACTCGTCACGGGCCGCAAGCCTAGGCCAACCACCCCCAGCGTTCCTGGGGCGCCGATATCGTCCGCCGCCGATGCCGGACCTCTCGACGAACAGGTTGGCAGCGTTCCGGGAAGGGGTTCGTCGCGCGCTCTTCCCGACCTCGCCGGGTGAGGGGCGCGGTGCTCGCAGCGGCAAGACGGCGCTGCTCGCCGCCATCGCCGTGGCCCTCGCGGTCGTCCTGCAGCTGGCCCGCCTGGACATCGGCAACGCGCTGGAATCGCTCTGGGCCGAGGACGGGCCGATCCTGCTTCAGGGGGCATTCGACCATGGCCTGCTCGAGTCCCTGACCAGTCCATACGCCGGCTACCTGATCCTCGTCCCGCGGCTGATCGGCGAGGTCGGCGCGGCGGTGCCGCTGCGCGACGCCTCGGCGGCGATCGCGATCGCCTCCACGCTCGTCGTCGCCCTCTGCGGCCTCGTCGTCTCGGTCGCCGCCGCCGGCCACGTTCGCAACCCCTACATGCGCGGCGCCCTGGTCGCCCTCACCGTGCTCTCGCCGGTCGCCTCGCTGGAGTCGATCGCAGACGGCTCCTACGTCCTCTGGTACATGCTCTTCGCCAGCTTCTGGGTCCTGTTGTGGACGCCGCGGAGCGCCGGGGGGGCCGCTCTCGGCGGCGCCTTCGTCCTCCTCACCGGGCTGAGCACGCCGGGGCTGTGGTTCTTCGCGCCGCTCGCCGGCCTGCGCCTGCTCGCTGCGCGCGACCGCCGCGACGGCGCGATCCTCGGCGGCTACGCGATCGGCGCCGCCGTCCAGGTGCCGGTCCTGGCGAGCAACAGCGAGACCGCGGTCGAACCCCTATGGACCAACGACATCTGGACCAGCTACCTGCAGCGGGTTCTCGACGGCGGCGTCCTCGGTGAACGGCTCGGCGGGCTCGGCTGGGAGCAGCTCGGCTGGGCGCTGCTGGGCATCCTCGTCCTCGCCACCCTGGCCGCTCTGGGCTGGGTCGCCTGGCGCTCCTCCACCGCGGTCCGCGCCTTCGTCGCGCTCGCGGTCGGCACCTCGCTGCTGATGTTCGTCGCCTCGGTCTACCAGCGCGCCGTCGGCGCCCAGGTGATGTGGCCGGCCGGCACCTACTTCGGCAACGCCGGCCGCTACGCGATCGTCCCGGCGCTGCTGCTCGCCAGCGCGGCGCTGGTCGCGATCGACCGCTGGCCGCGTCCTCTGCCGGGCCCGCGGCACCTGCCCTGGGCGGGCTTGGCCGCGGTGCTCCTCGCCGCGCTGGCGATCGGCAGCTCGTTCCACGTCGCCGACCCGGCTGTCCGCGGCACCCCTCACTGGTCCGAAGCGATCGACTCCGCCGCGGCCACCTGCCGCAGGGAAGGCGACGAAACCGCCCCGGTGAACATCTCGCCGCCCGGCTACGCGCTGTTCGTGAAGTGCGAGCGCCTCTCCGACGCCAGCCGCTAGCGGGTAGCGTTCCCCCGTTCTGTCTGCCGATCCCCTCACCGCCGCCCCCGCGATCCAGGTCGAAGGCCTGCGCAAGTCGTTTCGCATCCCGACCCATCGGGTCGACTCGCTCAAAGAGCGCGTCGTCCACCCCTTCGCCGGGCGCGACTACCGTGACCTGAAGGCGCTGCGCGGCGTCTCCTTCGAGATCCGCCAGGGCGAGTTCTTCGGCATCGTCGGCCGCAACGGCTCCGGCAAGAGCACGCTGCTGAAGCTGCTGGCGAGCATCTACCGCGCCGACGCCGGGACGATCAGGATCGCCGGCCGGATGGCGCCCTTCATCGAGCTCGGCGTCGGCTTCAACGTCGACCTCACGGCGCGCGAAAACGTCGTCCTCAACGGGGTGATGATGGGCCTCACCCCGCGCGAGATGCGCCGCCGCCAGGACGCGATCATCGAGTTTGCCGAGCTCGAGGAATTCGCCGACCTGAAACTGAAGAACTACTCCTCGGGGATGCTGGTGCGCCTCGCCTTCGCGGTGATGATGGAGGCTGACGCCGACGTGCTGCTGATCGACGAGGTGCTGGCGGTCGGCGACGCCGCCTTCCAGCAGAAGTGCGCCGACGCCTTCCACCAGATGAAAGCCGAAGGCAAGACGATCGTCCTCGTCACCCACGAGATGGAATCGGTCGAGGACTACTGCCACCGGGCGATGCTGATCGCCGACGGGGAGATCCAACACCTCGGCGACCCCGCCGAGGTCGGCCGCGAGTACCTGCGGCTCAACTTCGAGGGCGGCGGCGCGAGCGAAGGCGCCACCGAGGCCGAGGAGGTGCGGCTGGTCGAGGCGCGGCTGGAGGGGAGCGACGGCAAGCCGACCGCCAACGTCGAGCACGGCGAGGAGATCAGGCTGCGGCTCGAGCTCGACGTCAAGCGGGACATGCCGGGCATCGACGTCGGCTTCCTCGTCGCCAACGCCGACGGCGTCAACGTCTTCAACTTCGGCATCCCTGTCGGCGAGAAGGAGTGGAAGCGGGCGCTCAGCGCCGGCCAGCGCGTGGTCGTCACCGCCGCCCTCGACAACCAGCTCGCGGCCGGCCGCTACTTCGTCCACTGCGGGATCAACCGCGCCTTCGGCGGCGGCATCGCGCTCTACCTGCAGAACGCGATCGACTTCGTCGTCTTCGGCGGGCCGCAGACGCGGGGCGCGGTCTATCCGGGGCTGAGGATCGACGCGACGATCGAGGGCGGCGAATGAGCGCCGAGGTGACCACCCCCGCTCCGCTGCGCGAGGTGCGCGGCCCCTCCGCCCTCGGCGGCGGCTCGCGCCGCTTCTTCGACCTGCTCTGGCTGATGTCGGTGACCGAGTTCAAGCGCGTCTACTTCGGCACCGTGCTCGGCTACGTCTGGTCGCTGGTGCGGCCGCTGGCCCTGTTCGGGGTGCTCCTCTTCGTCTTCACTCAGGTCTTCAAAATCGGCAGCGAAACGGCGGAGCACTACCCGGTCCTGCTGCTGCTGGGGATCGTCCTCTTCACCTTTTTCCAGGAATCCACGACCAACGGCGTGACCTCCGTGGTGGCCCAGGAGGGCGTCGTCCGCAAGACCCAGTTCCCGCGCCTGGTGATCCCCCTGGCGACGGTGGTCACCGGCGCCTTCAACCTCGGCCTCAACCTGGTCATCGTCCTCGCCTTCGTCCTCGCCTTCGGCGTCACCCCGGCCTGGACCTGGCTGCTCTTCCCCATCGTCGTCGCGGTCCTCTCCATCTTCACCGCGGCGGTGAGCATGCTGCTCTCGGTCCTCTACGTCCGCTTCCGCGACGTGGCGATCATCTGGATGGTCCTCGCCCAAGCGCTCTTCTACGCGACCCCGGTCCTCTATCCGGTCGAAGCCTTCGAAAACGAGACCTACGAACACCTGCTGATGATCAACCCGATAGCGGTGATCTTCGAGCAGGCCCGCGTCTGGGTCCTCGAACCCGACGCGCCGACCGCGGTCGAAGCGGCCGGTGGCTGGCTCGGCCTGCTGCCGGCGACGGCGATCTTCATCGGCGTCCTCGCGATCGGCGCCTGGACCTTCAGCCGCCAGGCACCGCGTATTGCCGAGGACCTTTAGCGACAAAGTTCCCAGTCCCCCGCACGCATTTGCATAAGCCGGCAGGGTGTCTATCGTCTCGATTCAAGATGCCTGACATCACTTCCCGAGACAGGATGGACCAGCTGCTCAGCGCCCTGGGTGAGCAGCTGGCCTCTGCCGATGCGCGTTACGAACTTGTCGTGATCGGCGGGTCCGGCCTGCTCGCCCTTGGAATCGTCGAGCGAGCGACTCGGGACGTCGACATCGTCGCGCTTCGAGCCAATGGCGATCTCAGCAGCGCCGAGCCGCTGCCCGAAGGGCTTCGAATCGCGCGCGATCGCGTCGCCCGAGATTTCTCACTGCCCGCAGACTGGCTGAACCCCGGGCCAACCGACCTACTCAGCTTGGGCCTTCCCGAGGGGTTCACCAAGCGGCTCGAGCGGCGGGACTACGGTGAGGGCCTGGTCGTCTACCTGGCGTCTCGGTACGACCAGATCCACTTCAAGCTCTACGCCCTCGTCGATCAAGGTCCTGGAAAGCACGAGCAGGATCTGCGCGCGCTCTCACCAGCCGAAGATGAGTTGATCACCGCAGCCCGCTGGACCAGGTCGCATGACCCCTCAGAGGGATACGCCCAGAGCCTTCGGGGTGCCCTCACTTACCTGGGAGTCGAGCATGCTGATCTCGGAACTTAGGGAGGCCTTCCAGCTCCGGCTCTCCAAATTCCTCTGGAACGAGTGGGGGCAGATGGGGGTTCTGGCAGCTTCGTCCAACGAGAGCCGGTGGGCAGCCGACCCTGAGGCCCTCCTGCTGCTGAGCTTCGAGGTGGGCCGTGAAGACCCCCGCCTTCTCGAGGAGGTTCTCGACTGGCTGCATGTCAACGAACGCCTGATCAGCGTCCAGCGTCTGCGCAACCTCGTCCGCGACGGGTCAGACCGGGCACTGGTCGAATCCGTCGTCGGTTGGCTGGGACAGAACCGGCGACGGCCGCGCCTGGGGGCAAAGCCGGGACTTCCGGAGGCTGAGCAGCCACAGCCGTTCTTCCGCAACTCCCAACTTCCGGTCAGCGACCCTGACCCGGCTTTTCTCGCGCAGGGGTTCCTGAAACCGCGCTCCGAACCAAGCGGCAAGTCCCAGAGCCCGGACCTCGACCTGCCGATCAACTTCGCCTATCGCCTGCGCCTGCTGCTGGGAATCGGTGTGCGGGCCGAGGCGGTGCGAGTGCTCCTGACTACCGAGGCACCGCGGGTCGACGTGCAAACGCTCGCGGTTTCAACCGGCTACAACAAGCGAAATGTCCAGGAGGGGGTCTCGTCATTGAAGGCGGCAGGCGTCTTGGGGTCTTGGGAGGTGGGCAACGAACAGCGTTTCGAGGCGCCGGGTGAGAGCTGGGCTTGCTTTCTCGAGCTCCGCGACCTCCCGCGGCACGTCGACTGGCCGCAGCTCTTCGCGGCTTACCGCAGGGTCCTCCGCTGGCTGGCCGATCCCGCGAACCAGAACCTGAGCGACTACATGCTTGCGAGCGAGGCGCGAACGCTCGTAGAAGAGATCTCACCTGATCTGCGGTTTGCCGGAGTTGCCATAGACGGCGGTGGCCGAGTCGAGGAATCGTCCTATTTCGAACGCATCGCGAAAAGCCTGCTGGAACTAGGACCGATCTAGGCCCCTACCGTGCTCGATCGAATCTCGAACCGGGAGCGCCTGACGATGCTCGGCGCCTGGGCGGCTGGGGTCGTCGCCTGCCTGCTCGGCGTCCTCGATCCGCCGGAGGCGAGTCTCACCCCGGGCCTCGGGCGAGAGCTGCTCGACCTGGTCAGGGTCCTCAGCACCGTCTGCCTCGCGATCACCCTCCTCCTCGGTCCAGGGCTGCTCTGGCGGGCGACGGGACGGTCGGTGCGGCTGGCGTTCATGCCGCTGCCGGGTCTGGCGCTGCTGATCGTCACCGCAGGGCTCGCCTGGTGGCTGGCCGACATGGTCGATCCCCGGCTTGCCTGCTTCGCGGTGCTGGCGCCGACCCTCGTCGTGATGCTGGTGGCGCTCCTCCGCCTCGGGCCGGTGGACCTGCTCGACGGCGAGGAGAGGCGGGTGCTGCTGATCGTCTCCTTGGCCTTGGGGTTGGCGATCGGCCGCTCGCTCTGGTCGCTGGGCCCCGAGGGGGAGCTGTTCGAAGGGACGATCTCGCACACGATCGTGGCCGAGGGACGGCCGGACAGCCGCATCCCGTTCCTGTTGCCCGAGTTGGTCAACACCGGCGGAATGGCCTATGGAGGTCCGGCGACCGAGCTGTTCGCCCCCTACAACTTCTCCAGCCGCGGCCCGCTCGCCGGGCTGGCGAGCACGCCGATCGTGCTGATGAGCGGCGGCAACCCTGAACTGGCCGCTCCCGAACAGTCCTGGCAGCCGTTCGACCCGCAGGGGTTCATGGCCTTCCGGCTGGCGATGCTGACCTTCAGCTGCACCGTCCTGCTCTCGCTCTGGCAGCTGGTCCGCCAGCTCGGAGGCGCCCGGGCGGCGCGGCTGGCGGTGCTGCTCGGCGTCGGCACCCCGTTCCTCTTCGCCGACCTCTGGTTCACCTGGCCGAAACTGCTGGCCGCCTCCTTCGTCCTGCTCGGGGCGATCCTCCTGTTCGAGCGGCGGCCGCTGCGCGCCGGCCTCTCGGTCGGGGTCGGCTACCTGATGCATCCCAGCGCCCTGATCGGGCTCTCCGCCCTGCTGCCGGTGGCGCTATGGCCACTGAAGGGCGCCAACTGGCGCCGTCCCCGCCTGCTCCCCGCCGCCCTGGTCGCCCTCGGCGCCGGGGCCTTCGTCCTCCTCTGGAGGCTGGTCAACGGCGACAACTACATCCAGGAAGGGTTCCTCGAATACGTCGTCGCGGCCAATCCCGACTACCACCCGCCGCTCGGCGACTGGCTTTACTTCAGGATCAACTCGCTTGCCGACACCTTCGTGCCGCTCTACCTGCCCGTCTTCCAGGGCGACGACATCTCGATCAACACGGACGGCGGCGGCTCCCCCGCGGTCGTCCACTTCTTCTTCCAACCCTGGACCAGCTTCCCGTTCGCCTTCGCGATCGTCTTCCTGCCGATGCTGCTGTCGAGCCTCTGGAAGGCTGTGCGGCGCTGGCCCTGGAGCGTCACCGCGACGATCCTGATCCCCGCCGCCGTCTTCGCCGTCTACTGGGGCGCCTCGCGCAGCGGCATGCTGCGGGAGGGGATGCAGTCCTGGGTGCTGGCGGTGCTGGCGGTCGTCGCGCTCCAGCAGGCGGCCGCTGGATTCCCGTGGCTGCGCTCGACCGTCTGCCGCGCGGTCCTTTCGCTGCGTGGGCTCGAGGTCCTCGCGCTGGCCGTCGGTGCCACCGTCGGCACCCGAGGGCTGTCA
Organism: Solirubrobacterales bacterium; assembly: GCA_035264245.1. Taxonomy (GTDB): domain Bacteria; phylum Actinomycetota; class Thermoleophilia; order Solirubrobacterales; family 70-9; genus VAYN01. The sequence goes on along the minus strand of DATFQO010000087.1, from coordinate 85,675 downwards.
GGGATGACCGGCGATTTCGCGCTGGTCGATGCCTTCGCGATCGCGACCGTCGTCGCCTGCTCGCTGGCGATCGTCGCCCTGGTCTGGGTCGAAACCGGCCGCCTCGGGCGCGCCGAGTCCTGAGAACGCCGCGACGCAGAACCCGGCCAGCGAGAAGGCGGCGAGCACCATCGCCCAAAGCGAGAAGGCGGTCCCCGGCAGCGGGTCGAGGACCGGCACGTAGAGGGCCAGCATCAGCGCCGCCGCGACGGCGGTGTAGTAGATCGCGAAGCGCGGGAATACGGCTCGCAGGCCGGCGACCGCGCCGGCGAAGGTGAGGATCGGCAGCAGGTAGCTGCTGACGTGGAGCACGGTCCGCGAGGGGAGGTCACCGAACGCCAGCACCCCCCAGGCGAGGGCGCCGATGCCGACCACCGCCCAGCAGGCGAGCGCGAAGGACCACTCCTGCGGCCGGGCTCGCGCCCGCCGCCGGCCGGCGAGCATCAGGAACGGGGCGAGCAGGAGCAGGCCCATCGCCGGGAAGAGGTCGAAGAAGAAGACGACCCGCGTTTCACGCACGGCCTCCTCGAGGTCGCCTTCCCCGACCGCTTCGCCTGCGTTCTGCAGCGTCTCCCAGGCCGGGCCGCCGCCGAGCATCGTGACGAAGTTCTGGCCCTTGTTGTGGATCGCGCCGCCCACCCCCGCCTCGCGGTAGGAGTCGACGATCGTCTCGACCGTGCCGCGGTCGTCGATCTCCGCCACCCCGGCCAGCGACCACTTCAGCAGGCGGTTGCCGGGCGGCTCGCCGTACTTCTGATAGGCCGACCAGGGCGCCATCACGAGGATCCCGACCAGGACCGCCACCCCGACCCAGCGCCAGCTCGGCAGCTTCCCGCGCAGGGCGACGAGGAGGACGAGCGGGATCGCCCCGAAGACGCTGGAGCCGTGGCCCATCATCGCCAGCGCCAGCAGGGCGCCGATCAGCGCCGCCGCCCAGCGGCTGCGGCGCAGCTCCTCCCACAATGGGGTGATCGTCAGCGCCGCGGCGCCGAGCAGCATCGCCGCCGGCAGCAGCTTCGGCCAGACGAAGAAGCCGTTGAGCAGGGCGAGGTCGCTGACCAGGACCGTGATCATCACCAGCCCCCGCGTCACCCGGCCAACCCGGGCCGCCAGGAGCAGCGCCCAGAGGCCGACGATCCAGAGCTGCTGGAGCACCAGCGCGGCGACCTGGTAGTTGAGTTCGGCGTCGACGCGTTCGAACGGTTTTTGGGCGAGCAGGTAACCGACCTGCAGCGGCGGCCGGTCGCTGGCCAGCCAGTCGGGCGGGTAGAGCGGGTGGCCGCTGTGGCCGTGGAGGTAGAACCAGTCGACGAAGTAGCCGGGGAGGGCATTGTCGCTGGGCAGCGGGTTGGAGAAGCGGGTGGCGCCGGTCGGGATCGCCTGGTCGGCGCCGCCGTGGTCGAAGCCGAAGAAGACGAGGAAGGCACAGCCGAGCGCCCACAGCCCCAGCGGCACCGCCAGCTGCCGCAGCAGGGTGCCCTCGATGCGGCCCCCGTAGAGCGACCAGCCGATCAGCGCGACCGAGCCGAAGACGACGAGGTAGGAGAGCGATTCCCCCAGCGTGCGATCGGCGTAGTAGGCCCAGAAGGCGAGCATCGCGACGGCTCCCGTCGCCGCCAGCCCGGTAGCGAGCAGGACCGGCACGCTGCGCACCCCGAGCCGCGCAGACACCAGCGCCGCCGCCGCCAAAGGCAGCGCCGTCAGGGCCAGGTGGAGGACGAGGAGCTGGAAGAGGTCGGCGTTGCCCACGGAGCCGGCAAGGCTTGCAGATGCCCCAGCGACTCGAAACGGACCCACTACCGAGTATGCTCAGATTATTTCTATTACTAGGTATCGACAGATAGGAACTTTTCTGAACAAATAGCGGCCGCCAGCTCATGCGAGCTGATCCCACTACAGGCAGGAGGATTCGATGAGGTCGAGGCGGTCACGCTTTTTGCAGGTCTGGGGCTGCTTGGCCTTGGTGCTTTCGACGGCGGCGTTCTTCTCCTCTGCGGATCGTGCGGCAGCCGTCGGGGAACAGTTCTACGGCCTCAACTGGAGCGGGGCCTACGACCTCTCCGAAGAAGAGTGGGACGCGATCGGTCATTCCGGCACCCATCTCTACCGTCTCAACGCGAGCTGGAATCGGGTCAGTCAGGCTGGGAATTGGCGTGAATCGAACGCTTGGGAAAAGACCTACGACAAATGGGTCGAACAAGCCGCCAAGCGCAATATCTCGATTCTGGCTGACCTGGTTCAGCGCAAGAACGGGGGGACCACCTTCTACACCAGCGGCGATCCCGAATGGGGCGAATGGTTCGAATTCGTCTGGACCTTCGTCCAGCGCTACGGCCGCGGAGGCTCTTTCTGGACCGCCCGTCCATCTCTTCCCTACCGCCCGATCACGGCCTGGGAGGTCTGGAACGAGCCGAATCTGGCCGCAAACAAGCCGGGCGGAGCAGCAACGCCGCCCTCCACCTACGCGAAATTCTTCAATCCCACGGCCAACACGATCCGGGAAGCCCAAAACGCGGTTCGCAAAGCCGGAGAACCCGTCGACACCAAGGTCGTCGTCGGCGGATTCCTGCAGCGATCCGACCTGGGTATGCAGGACACCGTCAAAAACTTCCTAACGGTGCTCGCGAACGAAACGCCGAACCTCAGCAGCGAATTCAACGCTTCCTACGATGGATTCGGGATTCACCCCTATTCCTTTGGAGCCAACGAAACCGAATCGATGAACATGCTGGAAAACGCGATCACCGTCGATCGTGCCGCGATCAGCAACGGAAAGCCCATTTGGATAACCGAGCTCGGCTGGGCGGTCACGGGTGAAGGGCTTGGCTCAGGAGAACCCGCTGTCGATGCTGCCACGCAGGCGTCGCTCTTGAGCAAATCCTTCACCTGGCTCACCAATCAGGCGGTCAGCAAGAACATCGCCTTGGCCAACTGGTACTTCTTCCGCGACTATCCAGGGCAAAGCGCGTGGGATTATCACACCGGCCTTCGCACCTCTGAAGGCTGGTTTCGCAAGAGCTGGGCGACCTACCAGGGGTTCACCGGTGCGGCAGCCTGGCCTGCGCCGGCCGCCATTCCCTATGCCACTTCGTCCATCAAGGAAACCGAAGCGACCTTGAATGGCGGCATCTTCCCCAATGGCCGCGATACGACCTACAGGTTCGAATGGGGCACCTCGACCAACTACGGCAATGTAGCCCCGGTTACCGAAGGAAGCGTGCCGGCGACCACCGCCGGCACGGCTGTTTCGGCGACCCTCACCGGCCTGCAGCAGAACAAGCACTACCACTTCAGAATCCGGGCTATCAACTCGGCTGGCACGACTTATAGCCCCGACCACTCATTCTCGACTGGCGTCAAGTGGTCCCTGCGCAACTCCAATACGGCCGGCGTACCAAGCACGAACTTCTGGTTCGGCCTCCCCGGACAGGTTCGGGTTGCTGGGGATTGGGACGGCAACGGCACGGTGACCGCCGGAAGCTACGACCCTTCTATCGGACGATGGCGTCTCCGCAATAGCAATTCGACCGGTGGGTCTGAAACTACTTTCGACTTCGGCGGCGGGCCGTGGACCAAGCCGATCGTCGGGGACTGGGACGGAAACGGCACCACGACCATTGGGGTGTACGACCCCGTGGCGGGCAACTGGAACCTGCGGAACTCCAACAGCGCGGGCGGCGCCAACTACGCCTTCCAGTATGGAGGTGGGCCCTGGACCGACCCTGTCGTGGGCGACTGGGATGGAAACGGGACGACCACCATCGGGGTTTACGACCCGACGGCTGGCAACTGGAACATGCGCGACGCCAACAGCGCCGGTGGAGCCACCTACGCGTTCCAGTACGGCGGCAATCCGTGGAAGGCGGTTGTCGGCGACTGGGACGGCAACGGCACCTCCACGATCGGTCTCTACGATCCCGCGGCCGGCAACTGGAACCTGCGCAATACGAACAGCGCGGGAGGCCCCGATCTCTCCTTCCAGTTCGGTGGCGCCAATGCCCAAGCCGTGACCGGAGACTGGGATGGTAACGGCACCACCACGGTCGGCATCAGCGACCCGAATGGAACCGCTGAACGAGTCTGGCTGGCCCGAAACACCAACTCCTCCGGGAACCCAAACGTAGCCTTCGACTACGGCGTCCCCGGTGAAGTCGCGGTGCTGGGCGATTGGGATGGCGACGGAGATCAGACGCCGGGCACCTATACCCCGAGCAGCGGAACCTGGAAGCTGCGAAACGCGAGCAGCGGGCCTGCCGAAATTACCTTCCAGTTCGGCGGCTCCCCATGGACGAAACCCATCGTCGGCGACTGGGACGGGAACGGGACTACGACGATCGGCGTGTATGACCCGAGCGCGGGCAACTGGAATCTGCGGGACTCCAACAGCGCCGGTGGGGCCAACCACGCCTTCCAGTATGGAGGTAGTCCGTGGAGCACGCCGCTAGTCGGCGACTGGGACGGCAATGGGTCCACCACGATCGGCGTCTATGACCCGACCGCCGGCAACTGGAACCTGCGGAACTCGCTCAGCTCGGGCAATCCGAGCTACTCGTTCCAGTACGGCGGCGGCGTTTGGTCGTATGGAATCGTCGGTGACTGGGACGGGAACGGGACGACCACCATCGGAGTCTATGAGCCGATCGCCGGCAACTGGAACCTGCGGAATACCAACAGTGGAGGTAACCCCAGCTACTCGTTCCAATACGGCGGCTCCATTTACGATCCCATAGTTGGCGATTGGGACGCCAGCGGAACCGACACCATCGGGCTTGTGACCAAATAGCAGGTGCGGCTAGCTCTCCGGCGCGGCAATGGCCGCGCCGGAGGTAGCTGCCTCCGGCTTGTCGCGCACAGCCCGGTAGAGGGTCCACGATGCGTCGATCGCGGCAATGACGAGCGCCAGATTTCGGATTACGGCATTCGCCGGCGACTGGTAGAGGCCAGCGGTCAAAATGACGGACCCGACGACGATCCAGGCGGGTCTCGATAGACGCGTTCGTCCGGCGGCCAGGACCACACCCGCCAGCCCCACCATCCAGATCATGTATTGCGGGCTGAACACCCGACTCGTGATCATGAACAGGAGGACGATGGTGAAGACGAAGTCGCGGGCCAGCACCTCGTCCGCGAGATCCTCGCGCCCGCCGCGAATTGCCCGGTCGCGCAACCACCACCACCATGCCGCACCGATGAGGACGAGCAGGGCCGCGATGTCGAGCACTTTCGCCACCGCGTCAGCAAGGTCTGAGTCGATCTCGAGCGTCCCGAACCTTCCAGCGAGGGGAGCGGGAGTTTCGGTGACCAAGGTGCGCAACTGCCAGGGGGTCGCGGCGACCGACTCGATCTGGAGGCCACGATCCTTCTGATTCGTGAGGAAGCGGGTTTGTCCGCCGAAGATGATCTGAGAAACGGCGAAGATCGCCGCGACGACCACAGCCGCGGCCACTATCGAGCGGAGTAATCGCCGTCGATCCCACTCGCCGAAGAGCACGAATGCGGGCCAGACCTTGATCGAGGCCCCGAGTCCGACCAGCGCTCCGAACCACGCGGGGCGACGATGGAGGACGAGCAGTGCCCCGATCGCGATCACGGTCGGCACCAGATCGAAGCGGAGAACAGGAAAGGCGAACAAGAGGGGCATCGCCAGCAGCCAGATCCACACCCCCGTGTCCCGCTTTTCGCGCCCGGCAAGCACGGTCATCAGCCAGAACCCGATCAGGTCGACGATCACCATCAGGACGACGAAGGTCGGTTTGTAATCCAGTGGCCCGAGGCGGGGGATGAGGAATAGGTAGGCGGCCCCCGGCGGGTATTGCCAGGTTTCTTCCTGGGGCATGAGGCCAGTCGACGCGATCCAGTTCGACCACCCTTCGTAGGTGTTGACGTCCTGGTATTCGGCGCCCGCGTCCGTCCAGAAGCCGATCTGGACGACGATCAGGGCGCGGGTAACGACCCAGACTGCAATCCAGAGCGGAATTTTGAATCTGGTGGCGAGCCCCATCCCGAGGTCGGCACACTTACAGATCCTCCCGGCGTACTCATTGCCGCCGTGCGGGCCTCGACTAGACTCGCCGCCGATGGCAGAGGGCGCTGACCGCGAGCTGTTGCTGCGCGAATTAGAGGAACGCGACGCGGAGATCGAGCGGTTGCGGGGACTCCTCGTCGCCAAGGACGTCGAGCTCGGCGAGGAGACGGGGCGGCGGCTGGAGCTGGAAAGCCACGCGCTGCGGCTGATCTCCTTCGCCCGGCTGGGGAAGCTGGCGGTGACGCGGCCGGGGTACGTTCTGCGCAAGCTGCGCGAGCGCTGGGGTGGCGGGCGTGGCTGATGCGCCCCGTTTCTCGGTCATAACGCCGGTCTACGACACCCCGGTCGACGTCTTCTGGGCGATGATCGGGTCGGTCCGGGCGCAGAGCTTCGGCGACTGGGAGCTTTGCCTCATGGACGACTGCTCCCCCGCCCCGCACGTCGCGGCGATGCTGGACGAGGTCGGGGGGCTGGACCCGCGGATCCGGGTCGAGCGACGGACCGAGAACGGCGGCATCGTCGCCGCCTCCAACGACGCGCTGGCGATGGCGGACGGCGAGTTCGTCGCCCTGCTCGACCACGACGACGAGCTCCATCCCGACGCCCTGCTGCACATGGACGCGGCGCTGCGCGAGCAGCCGGAGGCCGACTACGCCTACTCCGACGAGGACAAGATCGACCGCGGCGGCCGCCACTCCGGTCCCTTCTTCAAGCCCGACTGGTCGCCGGAGCGGATGCGGACCCAGATGTACTCCTGCCACCTCAGCGTCTTCCGCCGCTCGCTGGTCGAGGAGGTCGGCGGCTTCGACCCCGAGTTCGAGGGCTCCCAGGACTGGGACCTGGTCCTCAAGGTGACCGAGCGCGCCCGCGCCGTCGTCCACGTGCCGCGCGTCCTCTACCACTGGCGCACGCTGGAGACCTCGACCGCCGGCGCCGGGGTGGCGGCGAAGCCGTGGGCGTTCGAGGCCGGCCGGCGGGCGATCGAGGCCCATTGCGAGCGGATCGGGATGCGGGCCCGCTGCGAGCGCGACCCCGACGACGCCGGCGTCTACCACCTGCGCCCGGCCCTCAGCGACGAACCGCTGGTCAGCATCGTGATCCCCACCGCCGGCCAGGCCCGCGACGTCCGCTACGAGCCGACGGTCCTCGTCAGCCACTGCCTGCGCAGCATCGTCGCGACCTCGACCTACGAGAACTACGAGCTGGTGGTCGTCGTCGATTCGCCGGCCGACCCGGCCCTGCTGGAGGAGCTGCGCGAGATCGGCGGCGAGCGGCTGCGGCTGGTCGACTACGAGAGGCCGTTCAGCTACTCGGACAAGATCAACGCCGGCGCCGCTGCCGCCCGTGGCGAGCACCTGCTGCTGCTGAACGACGACATCGAGGTCGCGACGCCGGATTGGATCGAGCGGATGGTGATGTACTCGGAGCTGGAGGAGATCGGCGCCGTCGGCGGCCGGCTGGTGCTCGAGGACGGCCGCCTGCAGCACGTCGGCGTCCGCTTCCAGGGCGGCCTGCCCGGCCATCCCTACTGGGGCTTCCGCGGCAACTTCCGCGGCTACGCCAACGGCGTCCGGGTCGCCCAGAACTGCCTCGCGGTGACCGGCGCCTGCCTGATGACCCGGCGGGCGCTGTTCGAGGACGTCGGCGGCCTCAGCGACGATTTCCCGATCAACTACAACGACGTCGACTACTGCCTGCGGCTCCAGCGCCTCGGCAAGCGGGTCGTCTACGACCCCGACCTGGCGATGATCCACTTCGAGTCCTCGAGCCGATCCTCGGCTGTCGAAACCTGGGAGAAGCGACTGTTCGAGGAAAGGTGGTTACCGTTGACCGCCGTCGACCCCTACTCCAACCCCCATTTGCGCCACGAGATGCCGCGGATCAGCTCCCAACTGAGCTGGATGCGCCGCCGCCCGCGACTCCGGCGCCGTCCCCCGAAAGGACAACCAGCCTGACGTGAACTACGAGCGCCTTTACAGCTTCCGCTTCCGCGACATCGACCAGGACGGCCGGATCGCGGTCTGGCAGCAGATCAGCCCCCACGTCCACGGCTTGATGGGGAGTCCGCAAAAGGTCCTCGACCCGGCTGCCGGCCGCGGCGAGTTCATCGGCGCGATCCCGGCGAAGGAGACCTGGGCGGTCGATGCGGTCAGCTACGGCGAGGCCGCCTACAAGCCGGACACGAAGGTGATCGTCTCCTCGATCATGGACGCCGAGCTGCCCGGCGGCCACTTCGACGGGGTCTTCGTCTCCAACTTCCTCGAGCACCTCTACGACCAGGAGGCGATCGCCGCCTTCCTGGAAAAGATGAACGCGGCGATGGAGGCGGGTGGCCGGATCGCGATCATGGGGCCGAACTACCGCTACTGCTCCGACGAGTACTGGGACTGCGCCGACCACTACGTCGCCCTCACCCACGTGGCGATCGAAGAGCACCTCTACGCCGCCGGCTTCGAGATCGAGCGCGTCGTCCCCCGCTACCTGCCCTATTCCTTCCGCGGCATCCTGCCGCCTTCGCCGCGGCTGACCCAGCTCTACCTGAAGACGCCGCTCGCCTGGCGCTTCCTCGGCAAGCAGTTCCTGGTGATCGGGCGCAAATAGTGCCGGACTCCCGGATCCTGGTCATCGGCTGCGGCTTCATCGGGTCCAACGTCGTCGAGGAGCTGGCCGGCGCCAGCCGGCCGCCGGTCGTCCTCTCCCGCTCGCGGCCGGAGCCGGAGGTGGCGGCGAAGATCGACCCGGCCGACCTGATCGTCGGCGACGCCGCCGAGGCGGAAGTCGTCGAGCGGGCGCTGGACGGCGTCGGCCACGTGATCTTCAGTGCCGGCGGGCTGCTGCCGGCGGCCTCGGAGGAAGACCCCGAGCGCGACGAGGAGCTGACGCTGGGGCCTGTGCGGGCCGTGCTCGCGGCGCTGCGCGAGCGGCCCGGGGTCGGGCTCGCCTACCTCTCCTCCGGCGGCACGGTCTACGGCGAGCCAGAGGAGAATCCCGTCCGCGAGGACGCTCCGACCGAGCCGCTTGGCGCCTACGGCCGCCTCCACCTGCGCTGCGAGGACGAGGTGCTGGCGGCGAGCCGCGAGCACGGGCTGAGGTCGACGATCCTGCGCTGCGCCACCGTCTACGGCGAGCACCAGCACCCCAACCGCGGCCAGGGCGCCGTCGTCACCTTCCTGCACCGGATCGAGCACGGCGAGCCGATCGACCTCTACGGCGGCGGCACGACGATCCGCGACTACGTCTACGCCGGCGACGTCGCCAAGGCGGCGATCGCGCTGATCGGGCGGGACGGCCCGGCGGTGATCAACGTCGGCAGCGGCGAGGGCACCTCGCTGATCGACCTGCTGCGGCTGGTCGAGCGCGAGGTCGGTCGCGAGGCGCAGGTGCGCCAGCACGGGGAGCGCGGCTTCGAAGTCCACCAAATCGTTCTCGACACGACGCGGTTGCATCAGACCGTGGAGCTGGAGATCACCGACCTTCCGGCGGGCATCGCCCGCACCCACGGCTGGCTTGCGGCACGAGGAGGCCGGGGTTGAGCGAGCGGCCCGACAGGTTCCAGGGACTGCGCTGGCGGCTGCACGCGACGCGGGCGCTCTGGCGGCTCGGCGCCACCCCCGACGCGGTCGTCGGCGCCGTCGACGCGGCGATCGGCGGCCACAGGCAGGTGGAGCTGACCTCACAGCTCGACGAGCCCGCCGCCGGCGAGCGGATCGGGGCGGACGCGATCTCTATCCGGGGCTGGCTCTTCTTCCCGACCTCGGCGACCGCCAAGATCGAGGTCTTCCTCGGCGGTCGCTCGCTGGGGCTGGCCCGGATCGGGGCGCCGCGGCTCGACGTCGCCGAGGTCTGGGACGTGCCCCACGCCGCCGCCGCCGGCTTCGAACTCGATGCCGATCTCGCCGCCTGGGACGGCGGCGAGGGTGAGCACGACCTCCTCGTCGTCGCCACCAGCGTCGAGGGCGAGCGCCATGAGCTGGAGCCGGTCAAGGTGACGATCGGTGCCCCCCGCACGAAGTCCGAGACCGCTGAGATGCCGCCGCCGGTACCGCTGGGCCGTCCCGCCTCGCAACGCCCACACGTCCTCGTCGTCACCCACCAGCTCACCCTCGGCGGCGCCCAGCTGTACCTGCTCGACCTGCTCAGCGAGCTGGTCAGGACCGAGGCCGCGAGCTTCACGATGATCACCGCGATCGACGGGGCGCTGCGCGAGGACGTCGAAGCCCTCGGGATCCCCGTCCACATCTCCCCCCTGACGCCGTACGACGACTTCGTCTTCCACGTCAGCCGGGTCGAAGAGCTGACCAGCTGGATCCGCGAGCGGGAGTTCGACGCCGTCCTGCTCAACACCGCGACCGCCTGGACGGTGCCGGGCGCCGAGGCCGCCGCCGAGCTCGGGGTCCCCTACGTCTGGGCGATCCACGAGAGCTTCGCCCCGAGCATCCTGCTGGGCGACTTCGCGCCAGAGGTTCGGGAGCGGACCGAACAAGCCATGGCGACCGCCTCCTCACTCGTCTTCGAGGCCGAGGCGACCAAGCGCCTCTACGAGCCGGTGGCGGGCGCCGAGCGCTGCGCGATGTACCCGTACGGGCTCGACCTGGCGCCGATCGACTCCCACCGGGCGGAATTCGACGGCGCCGCCGCCCGGCGCGAGGCGGGGATCCCGGCCGAGGCAGTGCTGGTCGCCTGCGTCGGCACGGTCGAGCCGCGCAAGGCCCAGGTGATGCTGGCGCAGGCGTTCGACCTCGTCGCCGCCAAGCACCCGAGCGCCCGGGTCGCCTTCGTCGGCGGCCGCGGCGACGCCAACAGCGAGGCCCTGGAGCGCTACATCGAGGCCTCGCCGCAGGGAGAGCGGATGCGGGTGATCCCGGTCACCCCCGAAGTCGAGGCCTGGTACGGGATGGCCGACGTGCTGGTCTGCGCCTCCGACATCGAGTCGACCCCGCGCACCGTGCTGGAGGCGATGGCCTGGGAAACCCCGGTCCTCGGAACCAGGGTCTTCGGCCTGCCGGAGCTGATCACCGACGGCGAGACCGGCTGGCTCTGCGAGCCGCGCGACCTGCCCGCCCTGGCGGCGGCGCTCGACCGCGTTCTCGGCCTGCCGGCGGAGGAGCGGCGCCGGGTCGGTGCCGCGGGGCGGCCGCTGGTCGCCGAGCGCCACTCACTCGAGCGCTACGGGCTGGAGATCGCCGGGCTGCTCGAGCAGGCGATGAGCGGAAGGGAGGGACGATGAGGGCCCGCCTACAGGGCCTCAGCCCGGCCTGGCGCTGGGCGCTGATCGTCGCCGCCGGCTGCCTGGCGATGGCCGCGGTGCACCTCTGGTGGATCGTCAGCTACCGCAAGGGATTCCCGCTCAACGTCGACGAGGCGGGCTACACGGCGATCGGGGTCAACAACTACCTCGGCTGGGTCGGGGCTGGGATCCGCGGCTGGTGGGACGTGGTCCAGTCCCAGGCCCCGAACGCGCCCCTGCTGCCGGCGGTCACCTCGCTGGTGCTGATCGTCAGCCCGGGCGTGATGCAGGGGTTCGCGGTCCTCGTCGCCTTCGGCGCGCTGCTGACTCTCGCCACCTACGGCATCGGAGAGCGGCTGGCCGGCCCCCGGCTGGGTGCCTTGGCGGCGCTGGCGGTCGCGACCAGCCAGGGGACCTTCCTCTTCACCCGCGAATACATCTTCGCCCTGCCGACGGCGGCCTTCCTCACCTGCGCGGTCTATGCGTTGCTGCGCAGCGACGGCATGCGCAACCGCTGGTGGTCGGTCGCCTGCGGCGCCTGCCTCGGGCTGATGCTGCTCTCGCGGACGATGGCCGTGGCCTTCGTGCCCGGCATCCTCGTCGCCGGGGCGCTGGTTCTCCTGATCCGGCAGCGAGACGACCTCTGGCCGCGGATCCTCAACCTCGGCCTCGCAGTCGTCGCCGGGGCGCTGGTGGCCGCGACCTGGTACTGGAACAACCTCGACCCCGTGGTCGACTACCTGACCAGCTACGGCTACGGCGAACAGGCGCAGTACTACGGCCAGGACCAGTCGACGCTCTCCTGGGCTCGCTTCGAAACGGTCGCCAAGAGGATCACCGGCGGCGATCTGCTGGTCCCGCTGGCGGTTCTCATCTTCGTCGGGCTGCTTGCCGGCCTGTTCCTGGTCGGCCGCCGCCTGCGGGACAGCGACGACCGCCGGGCGGAGCTGCTGCGGATCGTCAGCAGCGACGCGATCGCGGTCTTCCTCGTCTTCGCCGCGGGATACGCGGCGCTGATGACCTCCCAGAACGGCGGCAACGGCTTCACCTATCCGATCGCGATGCTGCTGCCGCCGCTGGCGGTGATCCCGCTACGCCACTTCCGGGCGGCGGCGATCCCGGCCGCCGTCCTGGTCGGGGCGATCGCCGTCGTCAACCTCGTCGCCACCTCGGGGCTCTGGGAGGACGCCGGCGAGTCGCGGCTGGTAGACGTCCCGGTCTTCGGAGAACTTCCCTGGGTCAACGGCGAAGCGCACGCGGTCGCGGCGATCAGGGAGCAGGTCCCCGGCCCGGTGACGCATTTCGACGACGCCGACGAGGGATGGACCGAGGTCGACGCGGAGCTCGCCGACGCGCTGCTCTCGAAGATCGCTCCCGAAGGAAGGCCGCGCCTTGCCGCCTTCGCCTCCCGCAACCGGGTCGTCAGCGGCAACAGCGTCGGCCTCGCCGGGCTCCTCGATCACCGCACCGGCATCCCGCTCACCCAGATCGAGGCCGAACCGGCCGACAGCGTCGCCAACTACGAACGCCAGCTGACCACGCCGGTGATCGGAGAACCCACCGCGGTGATCACCACCAGCACCGAAGCCGACGACTTCGACCCGATCGTCAGCCAGAAAAAGGCCGAGACCGCGCTCCGCAACACCGGCTTCGTCCTGGTGCGGCAGATCCCGTCACCCGACGGCCGCAGCTTCCATGTCTGGGTGAAACATGGGACCCCTAAGGGGTCTGACGGAGCCGGTCGAGATCGAAGCGAACCATCTTCTCGACCATCTCCCGGAAGCCCGTCCGCGCGCTCCAACCAAGCTTCTCCCGCGCCTTAGCCGGGTCGGCCAGGGCGTGGTCGTCCTCGCCGGGGCGGACCGCGGCGGGGTCGACTCGTAGGTAGTCCGCCGGCTCGAGGTCGAGGAGGGCGAACGTCGCCTCGACCAGTTCGGCGACGGAGTGGGCGTGGCCGCTGCCGATCACGTAGTCGTCGGGCTCGGGCTGCTGCAACATCGACCAGGCGGCCTCGACGTACTCCGGCGCCCAGCCCCAGTCGCGGCGCGCCTCGAGGTTGCCGATCGGCAGCTCGTCGGCCAGGCCGAGCTTGATCGCGGCCACCGCGGCGCTGACCCGGCGGCTGACGAAGCGCTCCGGCCGCCGCGGGCTCTCGTGGTTGTAGAGGACGCCCGAGCAGGCGAAGAGGTCGTGGCGGTCGCGGTAGGCGCCGGTGAGGAGATGCCCGTAGGCCTTCGCCGCCCCGTAGGGCGAGCGCGCCCGCAGCGGCGTCGACTCGTCCTGCGGGACGCCGCCGGAGCCGCCGAAGATCTCGCTCGAGGAAGCCTGGAAGAAGCGCGCCGCGCCGCCCTCGGCGACGATCGCGTCGAGCAGGCGCAGGACCCCCAGCGCGTTTGTCTCGGCGCTCTCCAGCGGCCGCTCCCAGGAGGCCGGGATGTGGCTGACCGCGGCGAAGTTGTAGACCTCGTCGGGCTGCGACGCCGCAACCGCCTCGCGCAGGGAGGGCCCGTCGGCGAGATCCCCCCGGTGCAGGACGAGCCGCTCGCTGACAGCTTCGAGGTTGGAACCAGGTCCCTCGCCGGGGTCACGGACCAGCCCGTGGACCTCATAGTCCTTCTCCAGCAGCAGCTCGGCGAGGTAGCTGCCGTCCTGGCCGCGGATGCCCGTGATCAGGGCGCGCCGGCTCACGTCCTCGTCGTGGTCTTCTCGGGGCGGGCGAGCCGGTAGTCGCCGCGACTGAGGGTGCTCTCGAGCCAGACGTAGAGGACGATGAACAGGTAACGGCTGCCCATCTCTTTCATCGCCAGCTTCGCCTCACCGCTGGTGCGGTTGGTCCAGGAGGTGGGGACGACGGCGTAGGTGTGGCCGCGGACGATCGCCTTCAGCGGCAGCTCCACGGTGAGGTTGAAGTGCTTGGAGAGCAGCGGCTGGACGGTTTCGATCACCTCCCGCCGGTAGGCCTTGAAGGCGTTGGTGGTGTCGTTGTAGCGGTGGCGGAAGAGGATGCGGATGAACTGGTTGGCGAGGCGGTTGATCGCCAGCTTCAGCCGCGGATAGTCGTGGATTTTCGCCCCCGGCATGAAGCGCGAGCCGAAGGCGCAGTCCCAGCCCTCCTCGAGCAGGCGGTGGTAGCGGACGAGGTCGTTGGGGTCGTCGGAGGCGTCAGCCATGACGATCGCGACGGCGTCGCCCTCGAAGACCTCGAGGCCGGCGCGGATCGCGTTGCCGAAACCGCGTTCGAGGTGGGAGCGGTGGACGCGGATCCGCGGGTTGGACTCGCCCAGCGCGGTGACGACGGCTTCGGTCGAGTCTTCGGAGTCGTCGTTGACGACGATCACCTCGTAGTCGATGCCTTCGCGGTCCAGCGCGGCGGCGACCCCTTCGACCGTCGCCGCGACCGAGCCCTCCTCGTTCTGGGCCGGCATCACCACCGAGAGCTTCATCGCCTCTGCCATGAGGCGGCGACGCTACCGGAAGTCACGGATTTGCCGCGAAGACACACGAGAGATTTTCTCTTCTGCGCGTCACCTGTTGCAGCTAAAACATTACGCTAGGATCCATGGCGGTGATGATGCCAAGGGAGAAGTGGACCGACGAGCGCCTCGACGAGCTGAGCGCGAAGATGGATCAGGGCTTTGCGGTCACGAAAGTCGAGATCGCGGACACGAAAGCCGAGATGCGAGCGGGCTTCGTCCGCGTGGACGAGGAGATCAGGGAGCTTCGGCGCGAAATGAACGCCGGCTTCGACGCCGTCAACCGCAACATGATCGCGGGTTTCATATCGATCTTCGCCGCCATCATTGTCAGCAGCGCCTTCTAGACGGACCGCCCGCGGATCGCGGCGATCAGGCGACGCAGGGGCCTGGTCAGGCGCCAGCTGAAGGTTCCCTCGTAGGCCTGGATGGTGTCGGCCACGAGTTGCTTGGCCTCCTCCCGCTCCTCACGGGCGGAAATGAGCAGGGCGTTCGACTCGTGCAGTTCGGTGTGCAACTTCTGGTTTTCGACCCGGACGCCGTGGAGCTCCGCCCGCGCCCGCCACTCGAGCCGCACCAGCCGGGCCATGTCGGCCACGGGCGCCTCGGGTCGCTGCGCCTTGGGCGCGAGCCGCTGGAAGATCTCGATCAGCTGCTGCGCATGGACGTTGGCCCGGTGATGGGCGACGATTAGATCGCGATTGACGGGCCCCATCGAGCGGTCGTATCCCTTCAGACCATGGGCCAGGGCCTCCGCGTCGATGACCGCCTCGCCGCGACCGGCGAAGCCGTCGGCCTCGATCGCCGGGTAGGTGTCGGGGGTCACCCAATCCTCCCCCCCTGACCAGTCGTAGACGAAGGCCGCGCGGCCGCAGGCCATCGCCTCGAGGATCCCGCGGCCCAACCCGACCACGATGTCGGCTCCGGCCAGCGCTTCCCGCGGATCGGTCGTCTGCTTGCCGGCACCGCCGATCCGCGTCAGCTCCAGCCCGGCTCCCCGGCAAGCCTCTTCCAGCATCGCCTGGCGATCGGCGACGGTGTTGTTGGTCAGCAGCAGCACCCGTCTCGCCCGCTCGGGCAGCGGCGAGGCCGCCTTGAAGCGCTCGGTGTCGATCGGCTGGCGCAGTCGCACGATCTCCCCGCCGGCGGCAAAGGCACGGAGGCGGCGCTCGACCCGGTCGTTGAGCGCCACCTGCACGTCGACCGTCCCCGGCAGCTGCGGCGGCGATTGCGGGTCGAAGCTGCTCCGCGACCGTGAGCACGTAGGTCTCGGTGTCGCCGATCCCCAGCGCGTTCAGGGCGAGGAGGATCTTCATGCGGCGACGCTATCGGAAGTCACGGAAATTTCGCGAAGTCACGCGACAGATTTTCCTTTCTGCGCGTCACCTGTTGCAGCTAAAACATTACGCTAGGATCTATGGCGGTGATGATGCCAAGGGAGAAGTGGACCGACGAGCGGCTCGACGACCTTCAAGCCGAGATGCGAACGGGCTTCGTTCGCGTGGATGGGGAGATAAAGGAGCTGCGGCGGGAAATGAATGCTCGCTTCGACTCGATGAAGAATTCGATCGATGCCCGCTTCGACGCTATGAACAGAAACATGATCGCCGGCTTCTTCGTGATCGTCACTGCCATCGTCAGTAGGCAACGCCGCCCTCATCGCCAGCACCGTTCTTTGAACGCTCAGGCGGTGGCGCCGACCCAGCGCTCGAGGTTCTGCTCGTACATCTCCTTGAGGATCTCGTCGATCCCGTAGCGCAGGTCCCAGTCGGGATAGTCGGCTATGAACGGCGCCAGGTCGGAGATCCACCAGCGGTGGTCGCCGATCCGGGGCTCCTCCCCCATCTCCCATTGCAGCTCGCGGCCGGCGATCCGCTCGCAGGCGTCGATCGCCTCCAGCATCGAGCAGTTGCTGAAGCGGCCGCCGCCGATGTTGTAGACGGCGGCGGGACGGGGTGCCTGGCGGTAGGCGTCGAAGGCGGCGATCAGGTCGGCGCTGTGGATGTTGTCGCGGACCTGCTTGCCGTCGTAGCCGAAGACGGTGTAGGGCGTGCCGGTGACGGTGCACTTCATCAGGTAGGCGAGGAAGCCGTGCAGCTTGGCGCCGGCGTGCTGGGGGCCGGTCAGGCAGCCGCCGCGGAAGGCGACGGTCGGCATCTCGAAGTAGCGGCCGTACTCCTGGACCAGCAGGTCGGCGGCGCACTTGGAGACCCCGAACAGCGAGTGGGTGGAGGAGTCGATCGACATGCTGGTGTCGATCCCCTTGAAGTACTCGTGGTCCTCGGGAAGCTCGAGCCGCTTCTCCAGGTCTTGCAGCGGCAGCCGGTTGGGCGTGTCGCCGTAGACCTTGTTGGTCGAGCAGAAGACGAAGGGCGCGTCTGGGCAGTGGGCGCGGGCGGCCTCGAGCAGGTTGAGGGTGCCGTTGGCGTTGACGCCGAAGTCGGTCTGCGGCTCGCTCGCGGCCCAGTCGTGGGACGGCTGGGCGGCGGTATGGACGACGAGCTCGATCTCCCCGGCGTGCTGGCGGAAGATCCGCTCGACCGCCTCGGCGTCGCGGATGTCGACGTTCTCCCAGCGGAACTCCGCCGGGTAGGACTCGACCAGCCGGGTGGTGACGTGGGAGGTCGAGGACTCGGGGCCGAAGAAGCGGGCCCGCATGTCGTTCTCGATCCCGACCACGTCGAAACCCACGGCGATGAAGTGGTCGACGGCCTCGGAGCCGATCAGGCCCCCCGCCCCGCTGATGATCGCGACCGGCATTCCTCAGTTACTCCCTTCCCCCAGCCGGGGTTTCGATTTCGAGCGCCTCGGCGATCCGCTCCTCGTCGACGGCGATCCACTGGTGGATGTCGGCCAGCACCTGCTCGGCGCTGCGCCGCGGGCGCCACTCGTCCAAGCCGAAAAGCCTCGCGCAGTCGGAGAGGTATATCGGCACGTCGCCCTGCCGCGTCTCCCGCACCGGCTCGATCGGCACCTCGTTGCCGGTCAGCCGCCGGCAGATCTCGGTCGTCTCGCGCAGCGAGAGGCTGCACTCACGCCCGCCGCCGACGTTCACCGTGCGCCCGTCCCACGCCTCCGGGTCGAGCAGCTCCCGCTCGACCAGGTCGACGAGGTCCTCGACGTGGAGGAGGTCGCGCACCTGCTTGCCATGCCCCCCGAACCCGATGTAGCTGAGCGGGTTGCGGAAGTGGTGGGCGAGCATCCAGTGGGTGAAGACCCCCTGGTCGACCTTGCCCATCTGCCAGGGGCCGGCGATCACGCCGCAGCGGTCGATCACGGCCGGGACGCCGAGAGCCGCCCGGTACTCCTCGATCAGCAGCTCGGCGGCGAGCTTGGTCGCTCCGTAGAGGGTGCGGGCGCCGTCGAGCGGGAACCGCTCGGAGATCCCCGCCGGGGAGACGCCGGGGACCTTCTGCTCGGGGGCGATCTCGAACCTGGTCTCCGCCTCCTCCAGCGCCAGCTCGACCTGCGGCGCCACCGGATAGACGCGGCTGGTCGAGAGGAAGACGACGAAGGCGCTGTCGCGGCGGGCCAGCTCGAGGCAGTTGTAGGCGCCGGTGAGGTTGGTGTGGACGAGGTAGCCGGTGTCGCCGTTGACGCCGCTCATCACCGAGGGCTCGGCCGAGCACTCGATCAGCGCCGTGCAGGCCGGCAGCGCCGCAAGGTCGCCGGGCTCGCGGACGTCGCCTTCGACGAACTCGACCCCCGCCTCCTCCAGCCGCGGCAGGTTCAGCCGCGAGCCGCGGCGGTAGAGGTTGTCGAAGGCGATCAGCTCCCAATCCGGGTGCCTGGCGGCGAGCGAGACGGCGAGGTTGGAGCCGACGAAGCCGGCGCCGCCGGTGATCACGACGCGGTTCATCTCAGCCTCGTCTACCCATTCGCAGCTGCGGCACCCGCCAGGCCGCCTCGAGCACGATCGAGCGGCTCATCTTCGAGGCGCCGGCGCGGCGCTCGCGGAAGGTGATCGGGACCTCCGCCACGCGGAAGCCGAGCTGCACCGCCCGGTAAGTCATCTCGACCTGGAAGGCATAGCCCCGGGCCGAGATCGCATCGAGGTCGATCGCCTCCAGGACCTCCCGCCGGAAGCACTTGAAGCCGCCGGTCAGGTCGCGGATCGGCAGCCCGAGCACGAGCCGTGCGTAGGCGCTGCCGCCGCGGCTGATCCCCTGGCGCAGCGCGCTCCAGTTCTCGACGCCGCCCCCGGGCACGTAGCGGGAGCCGATCGCGACGTCGGCCTTCTCGGCCGCGGCGAGCAGGCGGCCGAGGTCAGCCGGGTCGTGGGAGAAGTCGGAGTCCATCTCGAGGATGCGGGAGGCGCCAGCGGCGAGAGCCTGGCGAAAGCCGGCGACGTAGGCCGGGCCGAGCCCTTCCTTGCGCGCCCGGTGCAGGACCTCGATCCGCGCCTCGCCGGCCGCGAGGCGGTCGGCCAGCTTGCCGGTCCCGTCCGGCGAGTTGTCGTCGACGACCAGGACCCGGGCCGAATCCGGCAGGTTCTCGAGCGCGGCCGTGACCAGCGGCTCGAGGTTCTCGGCCTCGTTGTAGGTGGGCAGCACCAGCCAGGCCGGCCCCGCCCCTCGGCTCTCGGACATAACCGGATGCTATGCGTATGAGCCCGTCTAGGATCTGCTGGTTGGAGTTCCTACCGGCACCCGATCGGCTCGACCCCCCCGCCGCCGAGGTGCACCTCTGGCGCGGCGACCTCGACCAGCCGGGATGGCGCGGAGCCGACGACCTCCCGGAGGACGAGCGCCGGCGCGCCGCGGCGATCCTGCGGCCGCTGCCGCAGCGGCGCTGGGTCGCCTCACGCTGGTTCCTGCGTGGGGTGCTGGCCCGCTACCTGGACCGGCCGCCGGCGGAGATCCGGTTCGCCGCCGGCGAGCACGGCAAGCCGCGCCTGGCCGAGGCGGCCGGCGGCCTCGCCTTCAACCTCAGCCACTCCGAGGACCGCGCGCTGGTCGCCGTCGCCGCCGGGCGCGAGGTGGGAGTCGACGTCGAGCGCATCGTCGTCGAGCGCGACCCGGTGGCGCTGGCCGAGAAGGGACTGGGGCCGGAGGGAGCCGCCGCCGTCAGGGCGGCTCCGGAGAGCGAGCGCCCGCGCACCTTCCACCGGCGCTGGGCGGACCACGAGGCCCGCCTCAAGTGCCTCGGGGTCGGTCTCGGCGGACAGGAGCCGCCAGAGAGCGTGGCAATCGCCGTCCAGCAACTGGATCTGGAGCCGGGTTTCGCCGCCTCGGTGGCCATCACCGGAGAGCCCCTCCCCCTGCGCTGCTGGACGTTTGGCCCCCACCGCACCGATCTGCCGTAATCGCGGTTAGCTAACTTGATGACCTTGAGCCGGGCGGTAGGGAAATTCGTGCTTGCGCTGGGGCTGCTCCTCGCGCTGGCGGGTGGCAGCGCCCAGGCGGCGAGCCTGCAGACGATCGGGACCGGCTTCGACGAACCGATCTTCGTCACCTCCGACCCCGGCAACCCGAACCGCCTGTTCGTCGTCGAGCGCGAGGGGAGGATCGTCGAAGTCGCCGGCGACAGCCGCACCGTCTTCGCCGACCTGCGCGGCGTGGTCGGCTGCGGAAACGGGTGCGGCGGCGAGCGGGGCCTGCTCTCGATCGCTCTCTCGCCCGATTTCGACACCAGCGGGCGCCTCTTCGTCGACTACGCCGAAGACCCGGAACCGGGCGACATCCACGTCGGCGAACTGAACCCGACCGGCGGCCTGCGCAACCTGCTGACCATTCCCCACCCGGACGAGAGCAACCACAACGGCGGCCAGCTGCAGTTCGGGCCCGAAGGCAACCTCTTCGTCTCCACCGGCGACGGCGGCGGCGAAGACGACCAGCACCACAACGCCCAGAACCTCAGCAGCCTGCTCGGCAAGATCCTCCGCATCGGCATCAATCCCAGCGGCGCCCTCCCCTACACCGTGCCCGCGGGCAACCCGTTCGCGGCGCCGGCCCCCTACGACACGATCTGGGCCTACGGCCTCCGCAACCCCTTCCGCTTCTCCTTCGACCGCGGCGGCAGCGGCCTCTGGATCGGCGACGTCGGCCAGAGCGCGCGGGAGGAGATCGACTTCGCCCCGGCTCCCGGCCTCGGCGCCGGCTTCAACTTCGGCTGGAACTGCGAGGAGGGCTCCGTCGCCGGCCCGGGCGACGACGAAGGCTGCGCCGGCGCAGCCGCCGACGCCTTCGTCGGACCGGTCTTCGACTACCCCCACTCCGACCCCGGCGACGGCGGCGCCAGCGGCTGCGCGGTGATCGGCGGCTACGTCTCCCGCGACCCCGGCGTCACCGAGCTCTATGGCCGCTACATCTACGGCGACCTCTGCGTCAACAAAATCCGCTCCTTCTCCCCCGCTCAGCCGCTCGCGACGGACCGTTCCGAGGGCCTGCAGATCTCCAACCTCAACTCCTTCGGCGAGGACTCCTGCGGGCGCCTCTACGCGATCTCCGGCAGCGGAGCCGTCTACCGGATCGTCGGCGCCGGCCCGACCACGTGCCCGACGGCCGCCACCCCTTCGCTCAGCCCCTCGTTCGTCGGGATCCGCGCCCTCCGTCGCCGGGTGAAGAAGAACCGCCGCGCCCTTCTCACCGCATACGTCTCGCCCTGCAAAGGCCGCCAGGGGGATCCGGTCACCCTCTGGCGCGGCCGCAAGAAGCTCGGCACCAGGCACTTCGACCGCGTCTGCACCGCTCGGTTCCGGCCGCGGATCAGCCGCCGCTCGAGCTTCCGGGTCACCGTCAAGGCGAACGCCACCTACGTCGCGGCGATCTCTCGCAAGCTGACGGTCAAGATCAAGAAGCGCCACCGGCACCACCGCTGAGCCGACCGCGATTCCATAGGCTCAGCGTGAATGCGCGGGCCTCAGCAGGAGATAACGGGATCTCGCGACGGAATCCTGCGGGCTAGCGCGCAGACGGCCCGGGCACTCGAACAGAGCGAGGCCGTTGCCATCCTCGTCGGGAGCTACGACGGCTCCGGCAACTACGGCGACATCGCCCAGCTCGACGCTGCGCTCGGTGTGCTCGGTCGGCTCGACGCCGACTTTCTCGTCCTGCCGATGGTCGAGCAGCAGTTCGCCGCTACGCACCAGACGCTGGTCGGGGAGCTGATACACCGTCCCGAGCACGTCCTCTACTTCGACGCCGGGGACGACCCCGGGGGCGAGGGTCTCACCCCTGTCGAGATCCCCGCCGGCGTCACTCGGGCTGTCACCTATCTCTATGGCGGCGGTTTCCTCAACCCGTCCTGGGGGGAGCGGAAGCTGGCGATGCTGAAGGCCGTGGAGGACCTCGTCGCTGGCAGCGGGCGGGTGACCCGAATCGCCTCGGGCCAGCAGGTCGACCGAGATTGGATCGACACCCTGGCTCCGGCCGATGCCCGACTCCTGCGCCGGTTCGAGATCCTGGGCGGGCGCGACGACGACTCCAGCGCCACCCTCGCCGGGCTGGGGGCCAGGGGGCCGGCACTCAATACCGGGGACGATGCCGTCGGCATCCTCACCGCGATCGGTGCGGCAGAGAAGCTGGCGTCGCCCGACTCCCCGGTCAAGGTCAATGTCCACTTCGCCGAACACGAGTGGGTAACCGATCTACCCGGCTCGATCCGTGATTTCGACTTGCGGTTCCTGGCCGAGTTGTCGAACCTCACCGAGCGGCACCTGCGGGTACAGCCATTGCTCGCCTATCTCGATCCGCGCGTCGACGAGAGCGCCGGCCTCGAAACCTTCGCCGCCGCCTGCGCCGAGCTTGGCGCCGAGGTCGCGGAGCCGCTGGTCCTCCGCCCAGCCAACCTCACTGAGGTCGCAGCCGAGCTGGGCGATGCGGGGCTCACCCTCAGCTCCTCCTACCACGTCGCCCTCACCTCGCTCCTGCTGGCGGTTCCGGCGGCGATTCTGCGCGACAACGAGTACTACGCGCAGAAGGCACGCGGCCTGCTCTCCGATTTCGGCCTGCCGCCGGACTTCTCGCCCCGCTCGACCGACGACCCGGTGTTGGCGGCGAGGGCGATAGCGCCCCACCTGCTCGATCCGCAATTGAGCGAGCTGACGCGGCGCGGCCTGGAGGCGGCCGCCGCAAAGGTGCGACAGCGGCGAGCCGATGCGGAGGCGAAGCTCCTATCCGTGATTGCCGGCGAGAACCGCGAGGCTGACGATTCGCGGCACCGCATCTCCTCCGTCCGCCGCGGCGACGGCGAGCTGGCCTTCGATGCGGAATTGCAGGGCATCGAGCCAAAGCAAATCTGGCTGCGCACCTCCTCGAAGGTCGACCCCAGCGCTGACGCGGCCCTGGCGATCGCGTTGATGCCGGCGATGCGCAACGGCGGAACGCTGGCTTTGGACGCAGCGGTGAGCCCCCGGGTGCTGCGTCTGCAGCGCGAGTTCCAGGGCATCCAGCGGGCCTGGTCGCGCGAGTGGACCTTCGGCGATCCTCCGCTGCGAGACGTCGCGGTGACCGCTCGCCTCCGCTCGGATGAGGTCCGGCCACGAACTGGGCGGGTCGCCGCCTTCTTCAGCGGCGGCGTCGACTCGTTCTCGACGATCCTCGGCGATGACCACGTCACCGACCTGATCTTCGTCCGCGGGCTCGACATCCTGGAGAAATTCACCCATCAGGATGGCCTTGCCGAGTGGGTCGAGTCTCGCCTCCGGGGGGCAGCGGAGGAACTCGGCATGCCACTGCACGTCGTCGACACGAACCTGCGCGACCTGTCCGAAGCCACCGGCGCCACGAAGCCGCTGGCTCGCTGGGAGACCTACTACAACAGCGCCCTGGCGGCCGTCGCGCTTTTCCTGGAGCCACTCTTCGACCGGGTTCTGATCTCGACCGAATTCGCCTACGAGAACCAACCGCGGCTTGGATCGAGCTGGATGGTCGATCAGCTCTGGGGAACCGAGAACTTGGAGATCTTCGACGCCGGGGGGTCGCTCGGCAGGGTCGGGCGGATCGAGCGGATTGCCGCTCACCCGGTCGTGCAGAAGACGCTCCGCGTGTGCTGGCAAAACCCCGGAGGCGCCTACAACTGCGGCCGCTGCCGCAAGTGCCTGCTGACGATGGCGACGCTCGAGTCGATCGGCCAGCTGCAGCATTTCGAGACCTTCCCCCCCGGGATCGATTTCCAGCAACTCGCGGCGATCATCGAGGAGGTGCGGATCCCACCCCACCTGGCTTTCTGTGAAGAAACGCTCGAAGCCATCCGGCTGCGTCCTGCCCCAGACCTCGAGGAGGCGCTTGCCGAGCTTGTCGCCAGCGGAAGAAGAAAACTCGGATTCGACGATGACCCGGTCGGGTATGCCGAGCGGCGTGCCTCCAAAGCCGAAAGCAAGCTTCGAGAGGTTCTGGACTCCCGCTCCTGGAAGATCACCGAGCCGCTGCGGCGCCTGACGGCCCGCCGCCACCGACGCTGACCGGTGCCTGACTCTCCCCGTCACGAGATAACGGACGTCAAGCGCAGCCCGGGTGAACTCTCCTTCGAGGCGCGGCTACACGGCAGGGAGCCCCAGCGGATATCGCTGCGCAGCGGTACCGGGGTCGAGCCCTATCCCGAGGCTGCTCTGGCGGCGACCCTGATGCCGGCGATGCGCGGTGGCGGCAGGCTGGAGATGGACGAGCCGATAAGCCCCCGGATCCTGCGCATGCAGCGCGAGTTCCAGGGCATCCAGCGCGCCTGGTCGCGGGAGTGGGTCTTCGACGATCCGCCGCTCGAGCAAGTCGAGGTGATCGCCCCGATCCGCGCGGTGGAGCGCAGGAAGCCGACGGGCAGGGTCGCCGTCTTCTTCAGCGGCGGCGTCGACTCCTGGTCGACGATCCTTGGGGAGCACGACGTCACCGACCTGATCTTCGTCCGCGGGCTCGACATCCTGCCCGGGTTCGCCCACCAGGAGGGCCTCGCTGACCGAGTCGAGGCACGGCTGGGCGAGGCGGCCGACGCACTCGGCCTGCGACTGCACTCGGTGGAGACCAACGTCCGCGACCTCCCCGAGCCGAACGGTCCGGGTCAGCCGGAAGTCCGCTGGGAGTCCTATTACAACTCGGCCCTTGCGTCGGTGGCGCTCTTCCTCGGCCCGCTGTTCGACCGGATCCTGATCTCGACGGGCCTCGCCTACTGGAACATGTCGAAGATCGGCGCCAGCTGGATGGTGGACTCGCTCTGGGGAAACGAGAACCTTGAAATCGTCGACGCCGGCGGGCTTCTCGGCAGAGTCGAGCGGGTCGAACGGATCGCTGCCCATCCGGTGGTGCAGAAGACTCTGCGGGTTTGCTGGCACAACCCGGGCGGGTCCTACAACTGCGGTCGCTGTCGCAAGTGTCTGGTGACGATGGCGACGCTCGACGCCCTCGGCCAGCTGCCCGAGTTCGAGACTTTCCCGCATGCGCTCGGCGAGGAGCGGCTAGGCCTGCTCGCCGCCCAGGAGGTGCAGGAACCGCTCCACCTCGACCTCTGCGAAGAAGCTCTGGCCGCGATGCGCCGCAGCGGCAAGCCGGAGCTGGTCCGGCCCTTCGAGACACTCGTCGCAAATGGCAGACGCAAGCTCGGTCGCGAGGACGACCCTTCCAACGGCGAGCTCGAGGCGACCGCAGCCCAGGCGAAGCTGGAGGAGGTCCTCAGCTCCCGTTCCTGGAGAATGACCGCGCTGCGCCGCCTTGCGGCACGCGGCAGGAACTGATCCAAGGAGGCCGAGCCAGTCATGCAGCACATCGCCGATCTACGGCGTGAGCCCGGGGAACTCTCCTTCGAGGCGCGGATGGCCGACGCCGAGCCGCGGCGAATCTGGTTTCGCAGCGAGACGGAGGTGGTGCCAAACGCCGACGGGGTGCTGGCGGCCTGCCTGATGCCGGCGATGCGCGGCGGCGGAAAGCTGGTGATCGACGAGCCGCTGAGCCCGCGGGTGCTGCGCAGGCAGCGCGATTACCAGGCGATCCAGCAGGCCTGGTCCCACGACTGGAACTACGACGAGGAGCCGCTGAAGGAGGTCGAGGTGGAGGCGCCCTCGCGCCCCCCCGGATCCACGGCTCCGACCGGCCGCGTCGCCTCCTTCTTCAGCGGCGGGGTCGACTCCTTCGCGGCGATCGTCGCCAACCCCGAGATCACCGATCTGATCTTCGTCCGCGGGGTCGACATCCTCCCGCGGCTCACCCACCAGGACGGCCTCGCCGACGAAGTCGAGGCGCGCCTGCGCGAGGCGGCCGCCGAGCTGGGGAAGCCGCTGCACGTGGTCGAGACCAACGTCCGCGAGCTCTCCGACCCCCTGATCCGCTGGGAGCCCTACTTCGCCTGCCCGCTGATCGCCATCGCCCACTTCTTCGCGCCGTTGTTCGACCGGGTGTTGATCGCCGGCGACACCGATCACGAGACGCAACCACTGATGGGGGCCGCGCTGCTGGTCGACGAGCTCTGGAGCAGCGAGGACGTGGACGTGGTCGACTGGGGCGGCCGTCTCAATCGCGAGCGGCGGGTGGAGATGATCGCCAGGCATCCCGTCGTCCAGAACACCCTGCGGACCTGCTGGGAAAACCCCGGCGGCGCCTACAACTGTGGCCGCTGCCGCAAGTGCCTGCTGACGATGATCTCGCTGGAGGCGATCGGGGCCCTGGAGGAAGTCATGACCTTCCCTCCGCGCTCGACCTCGGCGTCCTCGCCGATGCCGAGCTGACCCAGCCGATCGCCCTCGCCCTCTGGGAAGACCTCCTCGACCACGTCCGTGACCGCGGACGGACCGACATCGTCCCCCCGCTCGAGGACTTCGTCGCCAGGGGCAGGCGGTCGATGGGCCTGGCGCAGTCCTACCGGACCCGGCAGAGTCGCCACGGCCGGCGTGAAAAAGGCACGGGCGCCAAATTGGAAGCCGCCGAAGTCAAACTCGAAGCCGCCGAAGCCGAGCTGGCGGAGGTGCTGGAGTCGCGCTCGTGGCAGCTGACCGAGCCGCTGCGACGGTTCGGCGCTCGCCTGCGCGCGCGCCGGGCCGGCTAGGTTTTCAGCGGCGGCAGACGAGGGCGCCCTGGTCGGCCTCGACTAGGAGCTGCCACGGCCGGCGCAACCGGTCGGGCGGAATGTAGAGGCGGGTCGTCGAGCCGGGAGCGAGGCCGCCGGTGCTGAGCGGGTATTCGTCATCGGCGAAGCGTCGCAGGCGCACCGTCCCCTCCCCTCCCGGGCCGAGCTCGATCGTCGTCACCCCCGGGCCGAGCGGCAAGGGCCCGTCGCCGCTCGCGACCCTGGTGCATTTCCCTCCGGCAGTCCCCCTGGAAACGGTTTCGATCCCCAATGGCAACGCGTTGGCGAGGACCAGGTCGGCATGCGTCCGCCCTTCCTCCGGCGCCGCGACCAGTGCCGCCGGCGAGTAGGCGGGCGAGCCGTAATCGTCGACGGCCTGCAGATACTCACCGGCTTCGATCCCGCTGAGGAAGACGGTGCCGGCGACTTCGGGCGAGAGCAGGAAGGTGGGCTCGACGCTGCGGCCGGCGATCTCGATCGCCCCCAGGTCGGCCCGGGTCAGCACCGTCTGCTTCTCGAAGAAGTCACGGCCTTCGCGCAGCGGCACCAGGTTGAAACCGATGACGAGGGCGGTCAACGCGGCCCCGGCGAGCAGCGCCCAGCGGTTGAATCTGACCCCCTGCAGCAGGTTGACCGCGATCAGCACGACGAGGAGACCGCCGACGTAGAGGTAACGGCTCGAGTAAGGCTCGCGGCCGGGGCCGAAGTTGAAGGCGGCGAGGAACCAGAAGGTCGCTGCCGCGCCCAACACCGGCCACAGGCCGGCGAAGAACCCGCGGCGGCGCCAGCCGCCGTAGGCGGCGAGGGCAATGAGCGCGATCGCCAGCGGCGCGCCCCATTGCGAGCGGCCGACGACTTCGCCCGAGATCGTCCCCAGGGCGAGGACCGAGTCGAGCGAGGCGGTCAGCCCTTCCCAGACGTAGCGCGGCGAGACGAGCACGTTGTGGGCGCTGAAGTTGTTCTCGGCCGTGTGGCCCCAGCCGAGGTACCAGACCGCGTAGAGCGCCAGCGGCAGGGCGACCACGTAAGCGCGCCACAAGCCACGCTGGCGCCGGCGCTGGAGGACGTCGATCGCGGCGGCGACCGCGAAGGCGAGCCCGAGGCTGGAGAAGGCAAGCGAGACCACCAGGAAGGCGCAGGCGGCGCGGTCCCAGCGCTCGTCGCCGTTCTCCAGCGCCAGCAGCATCGCCATCCCGAACAGGGCCGCGCCCGCGAAGCCGACCTGGAAGGGCCAGAGCAGGTCCTGCCAGGCGGGACCGAGGAAGAGCAGCAGGACCGCCGTGAACAGCGCCGGCCACGGGCCGAGGCGGCGGCGCGCGTAGACGAAGACGAGCGCGGCATTGGCGAGCAGCAGCGCCACCAGCAGGACCAGTTCCGGCGTCATCGACTCCATCCCGAACAGCCGCAGTGAGGCCTCGGTGATCAGGACCGGGATCAGGACGATGTGCTCGTTGTGAGGTTCGAGCAGGTTCGCGACCGAGGGGTCGCGCCGGTTCATCAGGAACTCCCAGGAATCCTGGAAGAAGGTGAGGTCGGAGCCGTAGCTGAGGAGCACCGCCGCCGCTGCTGCCATCGCGACGGCGAGCAGGACGAGCGGAGCGTTCCTGCTCAGGCGCTCACGGTCTCGCGCGGCCACCGGTGATGGCGACGAAGGCGTGCCAGGACGGCTTGGCCCGGAACTTGGGGCCGGCGCGGAAGAGCCCGACCGAGTCGCAGAAGGTGCACGAGCCCGGCAGGTCCTTCCAGGAGAACCAGTAGGCCGACCTGAGGTTGAGCCGCCGCGCGTTTTCCAGCATGTAGGCGTAGGAGGCGCGCAGCTGTTTCACCTGGCCGCGGATCCCCTGCTCGAAGGCCACCTGCTTGAAGTTGTTCTGCGAGCCCCAGCCGAGCTCGGTCAGGTAGAGCCCGGGACGATCGCCGTTTTCCCGTGCCACCGCGACGTATTCCTCGATCATCCGTTCCAGTTCTTCGCTGTCGGCGGCGTAGGGGTGGAGGTCGATCCCGTCGAAGCGGCTCTTGAAGCCGGGGATGTCGTAGAGCCGCTGCAGGTAGGTCGTCGCCGCCATACCCCTGCGGCCGCTGGCGGTCGGTTCGGCGAAGAGCCCGGCGAGGATCAGCTTGGCCTTCGGGTCGACCGATTTGATCGCCTTGCTGGAGATCGTCACCAGCTTCGCGTAGGTCGTGGTGGAGACGGGATAGGCGAAGTAGAAGAAGTTCGCCTCGTTCCAGATCTGCCACTCGCGGATCGGCATCGGGTTGGAGATCGCCGGTTCGTAGCTGGGCCCGATCCCGCCGGTTTCGTCCCAGAATTCGCCGCCGGGCCCGTAGCGGGCCACCGCGGCGCTGAGGAAGGCGGACCAGGCGTTCCGCTGTTTGGCCGAGGCGACCGGCATCGTCGTTTCCCTGCGCACCGCCCATTTCGGCGGCGAGCCGATCGAGGGCAGCACCCGCAGCCCGGCTCGGGTGGCCACTTCCAGCGCGGCGTCGAAGCCGCTCCATTCATAGGGGGCGTTGGGGCGGGGCTGAACCGCCGCCCAGGGCAAGGTGAGGCGGATGCTTTCGATTCCACCGGCCTTCATGTAGCGATAGTCCGCGGGGCCGACGGGAGTCTGCGGGACGATCCCGAAGAAGCCCTTCGGCGGCTGCGGCAGCGGCTTCGCCGATCCGGCCCCGCCGCCGAGGACGAGGGCCAGCAGGAGGCCGGCGAGCACGGGAAGTACGAGGAGGCGTCGTTTCATCGAGTCGGAAAAGGTAGCGGTCGCGTCGGTTCGGTAAGTGACGATTCAGTAAGTGCCGCCGAGCTTGCGGTGATCCCAGCTTGCCGTTCGCAGCGGCGGGAAGCTGATCGCCACCCGTTTCGGCGCCTGCGCTTCCAGCGCCGCCCTGGCGTCGCCGTCGACGGAGGAGATCCCCTCGGCGTAACGCACGGTCAGCTCCTCCGCGAACCCGAGAACGGTCTCGAAGTCGCGGTGGATCACCGCCTCGGATTCGACCATCGCCCCGCGCAGCTCGCCGTACTCGTGCCCCGTCTCGACCAGGACCGTCGCCCGCGGGTCGCGTTCGAGGTTGCGCACCTTCTGCGACTTGGCGTAGGTCCAGATCCAGACGTCCCCCTCGCGCGGCACGAACCAGAGCGGCATCGAGTGCGGCCAGCCGCGCGGCCCGAGGCTGGAGACGATTGCCACCCGCTCGCCGTCGAACAGCTCCAGCAGCTCGGAATCGCTGAGCTTGATCTGGTCCCGGCGGCTCACGGCCCGCACTCTAGGGGGTGTCTGAGTTTTCCCATCACATTTGGGGGTGAAACTCAGACACGGCTCTGGGAGGATGCTTCTCGTGAAGATCGCGATCCTGATCTACGACGGGTTCACCGCCCTCGACGCGATCGGGCCCTATGAGGTGCTGCGCTCGGTTCCGGGCTGGGAGGTCGAGTTCGTCGCCAAGCAGCGGGGAGAGGTCCGCACCGACAGCGGCGCGGTCGGGCTCAGCGCCGATAGCGCCCTCGATGAGGTCGGTGAGCCGGAGATCGTCCTCGTCCCAGGCGGTCAGGGCAGTCGGCCGCTGATGGAGGACGAGGAGGTCCTCTCCTGGCTACGGCGGGTGGACGCCACCACGAAGTGGACGACCTCGGTCTGCACCGGCTCGCTGCTGCTTGCCGCGGCCGGGCTGCTGGAGGGAAAGCGGGCCACCGGTCACTGGGCCTTCCTCGAGCCGCTGCGCGAGTACGGCGCCGATCCCGTCGGCGGCCGCTACGTCGAGGACGGCAAGATCATCACCGCCGCCGGCGTCTCCGCCGGGATCGACATGGCGCTGCACCTGGTCGGCCGCGAGGTCGGACCGGAGGTCGCCCAGGCGGTGCAGCTGGGGATCGAGTACGACCCCGACCCGCCGTTCGACGCGGGATCCCCCGCGAAGGCGCCGGCGGAGATCGTCGAGCTGGTCCGGGCGGTCACCAGCGGCGAATCAGCTGCACCAGGGCCCGCCAGGCCGGCTTCGGCCTGAAGCGCTCGCCCTGGCGGAAGAGGCCGGAGGAGTCGCAGAAGTTGCACGCCCCCGGCAGGTCCTTCCAGGTGAACCAGTCGACCTGCCGCAACCGCAGCCGGCCCCGGTTGGCGAGCAGGTAGTCGTAGGCGCCGCGCAGTTCCCGCACCTGGCCGTGCAGGCCGACCTCGAAGGCGACGGTGCGCGGGTTGTAGGCCGACCCCCAGCCCATCTCGGTGATGTAGAGCCCGGAGCGGCGGTCGCCGTGGCGGGCCATCACCGCCCGCAGGCCCTCGACCTGGCGGCGCAGCTCGGCGACGTCGGCGGCGTAGGGGTGCAGCGCGACCGCATCGAAGTTGGCCTTGACGCCGGGAGAGCGGTAGAGCCGCTGGAGGAAGTCCGCCGCGTCGAGCGCCCGCGGCAGCCCCTGCCTCGGAGCGCCGAAGAGGCCGCCGAGGACGATTTCCGCCCGCGGATCGGCGCGCCTCACCGCCGGCCGGGTGACCGCCAGCAGGCGCGCGAAGCGGCTGGTCGAGACCGGCCTGACGAAGTAGAAGAAGTTCTCCTCGTTCCAGACCTGCCAGGCCTCGATCGGCAGCCGCGGCAGCGGTTCGTCGCTGCCCGGGCCGTGTTCTTCCCAGAACTCGCCCCGGCTCCCGTAGCGCGCCACCGCGGCGCCGACGAAGGCGGCCCAGGCGCGCCGCTCGCGGCCGCCGTCGACCGGCATCCGCCGCCAGTTCCCGGTCGCCCAATGGGGTGAGGTGCCGAGCACCGGCAGGATCCCGATCCGCTGCTTCGCCGTCGCCGCCACCGCGGCGTCGAACCCGCTCCAGTCGTAGTCGGCGCGGGGCGAGCGCTGGATCGAGGACCAGGCGACCGGCAACCGCACCGTCTCGATCCCTCCGGCCCGCATCCGCGCCAGGTCCTTGGTACCCAACGGCGTCTGCGGCACGATCCCGAAGAAGCCGGCCGGGAGCGCCTGGGCCGTCGCGGGCGCGAGCAGGAAGAGGCTGGTCAGGGCGAGGGTGAGGAGGCGGTTGCGTGGCATTCCTCGGGGAACACGGCTGGCCCGCACAAGTCGCGCGGGCGGCAGGCAGGGACTAGGTGCTGGGGACGAGCTCCAGCTCCGACCACGGCCCCTCGCCGCACATCGCCTGCGTCCGCCCGTCGAGCCAGTCCGCCTGCAGGTCGTCGTAATGCGGGCTGGCGGGGTGACCCGACTGGCCGGTGAACATCTGCCAGCGTGAGCGGTCGGGGTCGGTCGGGTCGGCGATCATCCGCCAGCTCGGCGCCCAGACGGCGTTGTAGGGGTCGTTGGGGTCGTAGGCGATCTGGCTGACCGTCTCCTGCGCGCCACCGGCGCGGAGGCGGCGGTTGAGCAGGCGGTCGAATAGAGGGTTGGCGTCGCCGAGCGGATGCGGGAATTTCAGCTCGTGGACACGCCCCCAGCGCCAGGCCTCGGGGTCGGGGCCGAAGCGCTCGCCGAGGTCGTCGAGGGCGCCGGAGAGCGCCTCCAGCACGAGCCCGTCCCAGGGCCGGCCAATCAGCTCCTCGTCGGCTTCCTCCCAGAGCGCCATCAGGTGCGAGTGCCAGCGCCAGGGCGAGGTGACGTGCGGCAGGAAACCGTTGTCGGCGCGGTCGAGCCAGCGCTCGCAGAGGTCGCGGTCGCCGATCGCGCAGCGGGCGACTTCGCGCGCCAGCCGCAGCAGGAACGTCTGGTAGATGGTGCCGGCGATCGTCTCCGGGCCGAGGCATCCGTCCCAGCTGCGCAGCCGCTCGATCGCGCTGCGCTCGCGCTGCCCCCGCGGGTGCAGCCGGCCGAGCCGCTCCGCCGCCTCGATCCCGGGCAGCGAGAGGTTGTCGTTCTGGATCGCCTCGAAGCTCTCGAGGTCGTGCTTCTCGGTCTGCTCCAGCATCTGCTCGATCCGCTTGGCGCGGAAGCCGTCGAGCCAGTCGCTGGTGATGTGGTGCGGGTACTCGTCGCCGACGATCCGGTTGTTGGCGGTGATCACGAAGCCGCTCTCGGGGTCGGTCACCTCCGGCAGCTCGTCGTAGGGGACGGCCCCGTCCCACTCGAACTCGCCGCTCCAGCCGGGCTTCGGCAGGTCGGGGCAGCCGCCGCGCCGGATCGGCAGGCGGCCGATCAGCTTGTAGCCGATCGAGCCGGAGCCGTCGGCCCAGACCATGTTCGAGGCGGGCGCGGTGTGGCCCTCCAGCTTCGCGACCAGCTCGGGGCCGGAGGCGATGTCCAGAAGCTCGAAAGCGGCTTCGAAGGCGGTCGATTCGGAGAGCGCCTGCCAGGCCAGCGCCAGCGGCTCGCCCTCGTCGGCGCCGAGCGCCTCGTTGACGATCGGGCCGTGATGGGTGGCACGCACCTCGAGCGCTACCGGCTCGGAGCGACCCTTGACGACGATCTCCTCGCGCCGCGTCCGCAGCGGCCGCCACTCGTCTTCGAACAGGTAGCGGTCCCCCTCGACCCGCTCGACGAAGAGGTCCTGGACGTCGGCCATCACGTTGGTGATCGTCCAGCAGACGTCGTTGTTCTGGCCCATGTAGACGCCGGGCATCCCCGGCAGCGAGGCGCCGCGGACGAAGCGCTCGCCGTGGCGGAGGCTGACCTCGTACCAGATGCCCGGCATGCTCGGCGAGAGATGCGGGTCGCCGGCGATCAGCGGCGTGCCGGTCTTCGAGCGGGCGCCGCTGACCGCCCAGTTGTTCGATCCCGAGGCCTCCGCCGCGAGCCCGAGCGAGCGCCGCACGCGGTCGATCTGCTCGACCAGCGGCATCCCTTCGCCGCTGAACGGAAGCTGGTCGACGACCGGGTTGTTGGCGGGATAGACCGGGTCGAGGCGGGCCGCCAACTCGGGGCCGAGCTCGCGAACCAGGTCGGAGCGCAGCAGCTCCCGCTCCCAGTTGGTCGAGAGCCCGAAGGCGAGCAGCTTGCCGAGGCTGAGGATGTCGACCGGCTGCCAGGGGGCGAAGTCGAGGCGGAGGACCTGCATCTCGAACGGCCGTGCGCGGGCGTCGCGGGCAGCGGCGTTGACGCCGGCGCAGAAGCGCTCGAGCCGCGCCCGCAGCCCCGGCTCCATCTCCTCCACCTCGCGTTCGGCGGTCCAGCGGATCCCCAGCGTCCGCATCAGCTTGTCGACCGCCAACCCCTCCTCGCCAGCCATTTCGGCAACCCGCCCCTGGACGACGCGCCGGTAGAAGTCCATCTGCCAGAGCCGGTCCTGCCCATGGCAGTAGCCCTGGGCGAAGAAGAGGTCCTCGCGCTCGGCGGCCTCTATGTGGGGAACGCCCCAGCGGTCGCGGCGCACCCGCACCTTGCCGCGCAGCTCCGAAACCTCGAGCGTCCCCTTCACCTTCGGCAGCGGCCGCCGCGCGACGCGATGCCAGACGACGGCCGCGGCGGAGGCCAGTAGCCCCGTACCAACCGCGCCCGCAAACACGCCAACCCGCGCCGCCCGCTTCATCTTGCCAGGGTACTGGCTGTGCAGCCAGTCTGCTGCTAGCTGCTTAGGACTCCTGCAGCGAACTCGATCAGCCGAGTTGCCGCGGCCGCTTTCTTGCCGCCTGGCGTAATCAGGGCGAGGAGCTGCTCTGCGTTGCGGTGGTCCTCGGATCGCGATCTTTTGCCCAGCGCTGCGCAGCAAGCAGCATCCGACGCGGCGATTCCTCCGAGCACGGCGAGGGCCGCGGCGGAGCTTGCGTACACATGGGAGGCATCCTGATCTTTCTCGTCGACGACCAGTTCCGCAACGTCTAGGAACTCACGGGCGCGCTCCATACGCTGCTTCGCTTGGGTTGCATTGCAAGGACGGGTTCGGCTTGCTTTGCCATCACACCCGACTTAACAGCTCGCGGATCGGGGGACCGGCGATATGCACCGCGTCGGCACGAAGGCTCTCCAAGATTGCGGGTTGCTCGCGCCGAAGGCGGCCGAGCTCCTCATCACCCACCTCGGCTATTCCAGCGTGGTTGCCAGTCCAGTCGAACACCGCCTCAGCAAGAGCTTCTACCTGTTCTCGCCAACCTTCGTCATCCTCCTCGACCCCATTCGGGCGGACCACGAAAATGTCGATGTCACTCTTCAGTCCGCCGTCTCCCCTCGCTGCCGACCCGAAGACTGATACGTGACCTGGCTGAAGGCGCCAAGCGCCAACCGCCGCTCGCAGTCGATCAAAAAGTGCAAGCCGAAGGCTCACGAGCTGGGCGAGCGGTCCCGCTGCGATGTGGTTTCGATTGAGCGTGTAGACCTGCGAGCGTCCCAGCTCTTCTCTGAAGACAAGACCGTGGTCGACCAAGCGATCGAGGACAAGCTTCGTCGCCCTCTGGGATCGATGTGCCTCCCTTGCCACCTCGCGTCCGGTTCGCGGCTTAGTAGAACCCAGCAGGACGCCCAGCACCGAGCTGTCGACGGTGGGAAACAGTGACTTGAAGGGAGACGTGAGATCCATATTCCAATTGAATCAAAAATTAGGCATATGCATAAAAAATTAGGCGATGCCTTCAGGCAATCGGCCCTCCCCCTCCAGTTTTTCGAGGTGGGCCTCCATCGCCATCGCCGCCATCGGCAGCAGCTCCATGGGGATGTCGTCCCAGACCGTGGCGAGCAGCTCGGCGCGGGAGCGCTCGCCCTGCTCCAGGGCCGCGATCAGGCGGCGCTCGCGCATCAGCCGGTGCTCGACGTATTCGGCGAGCTTGGCGGCCGGGTCGGTGACCCAGGGACCATGGCCGGGGGCGATCAGCTCGATCTCCTGTTCCTGCAGGAGGGCGAGGGAGTCCATGAAGGCGGCCAGCGAATTGCCGCCCGGGGGGACGATCGTCGAGCCGAGCCCGAGGACGAGGTCGCCGCTGAAGCAGACGCCGGTCTCGGTCAGGAAGCAGACGTGGTCCTCGGCGTGGCCGGGGGTGGCAAGGACGCGGAGGGCGAAGTGCTCCTCGCCGCCGGCGGGCAGCACCACCTCGGCACCTAGCTGGTCAGCCCCAGCGGTGTGGTCGCCGTGGGAGTGGGTGAGGAGGACGAGGCCGATGCCGCCGCGCTCGCTGGCGGCGGTGCGAATCGCCTCCAGGTGCGCCGGGTCGTCCGAGCCGGGGTCGATCACCACGCAAGGGTCGCTGTCGAAGAGGTAGGTGTTCGTCCCTTCCAGCGTCATCGGCCCCGGGTTCGGGGCGACGATCTTCAGGACCTCAGGGTGACCCGGCGCCTCGTTCATGAGCGAGCGGTGAATTTTCCACCCTCAGGGGTGGGAAATTCACCAAGCGTCAGTTGTCGGTGACTTCCTTGGCGATCGCCTCGCGCGCGTCCGGCGGCTCGAGCACGACCAGGTCCCCGGCCCCGCGAAGGATCTCCCGCACCAGCCAGGGCTTGCCGGCGTAGGGAAGCTCGACGACGACGGCGCCGTCGGCCAGCTCCTCGACCACGGTCCGCTCCTCGCGCAGCCACCTGGCCCGCTCTGGCGAGACCCAGACGCGGGCCACCTCGGCGGTCGGCACCTCGCCGTGGGTCATCCAGCCCTCGACCCCGGCGAACTCCTCGACTTCGGGCCGCGGCTCGAACTTCTCCTCGGAGAGGCGTGCCTCCTTGACCCGGTCGAGCTTGAAGTGGCGGACCCCTTCTTTGGTCAGGTCGTAGCACTCGACGTACCAGCCCTCTTTGCCGTTCTCCAGCCGGTAGGGCTCGACCCGACGCTCGGTGAACTGGTCCTCGTTCTCCTTGTAATAGGAGAGCTCGAGCACCCGGCTCTCGGCGATCGCCTCGTTGACGAGGCGGGCAACTTGCGCGTCGCCCCCGCCGGCAGAGGCGATCTCCAGCCCCTCCTCGGACGGGTCGTGGCCGAGGGCTTTGACGATTTTGCCGCGCGCGGTCTGCAGATTGGACTGCGGCAGGTGGTCGCCGAAGAGGTCGATCGCCGCCACCAGCGCCTTCGCCTCCAGCGGCAGCAGGCGGGCGGGCCGGGCGAAGTTGTCGCCGTATGGCTGCGAGTCGACCTCGATCTCGTCGCCGAGGATTTCCGCGTAGAGGACGTAGGTGCCGCCGCCGAAGTTGACGACGTTCAGCAGCTCGACGTCCTCGCGCAGCTCCTCGGCGGTCAGCTCGAGCCGGTCGCGCAGGTCGGCGGTCTGCAGCCGCTCGCCCTTTTTCGCCGATTCGATCAGCATCCCGGCGAGGGTGACGAGGCGGGCGAAGCGCTCGGGCCGGATCGCCGCCTCGCCGCGGCCGTTGGAACGGGTCCGCTTCGACGGTTCCTCGAGCGGGCGGTCGACGACCTTGGCTGGCCGGAAGCCGTTGACGTGGCGCTCGAGCAGCAGGCCGCGGCGCTTCTCGGCCTCCTCGCGCAGGTCGTCGGGGGCCAGCACCTGCGCGTTCTGGCGCCAGCGCAGGACCCAGGCGATCAGCTCGCGCTCCGACGCGTAGCTGGTCTCGAAGACGCGCCCTTTGCCGGGAGCGCCGTCGGACTTCTTCACGTTTCGAAGCTCGCCATAGGTGCCGTAGTCGCGCTCGATCAGCCAGGCGATCCGCTCGCGGATGAAGATCTTCGCCGTCCCCTTGGTCTCTCCCAGCTGCCAGTCGGCGCGGCTGCCGTAGTCGCGGCGGTCGAAGTCCTCGGG
Source organism: Solirubrobacterales bacterium (assembly GCA_035264245.1). Taxonomy (GTDB): domain Bacteria; phylum Actinomycetota; class Thermoleophilia; order Solirubrobacterales; family 70-9; genus VAYN01. Next base: position 48,333 of record DATFQO010000087.1, on the reverse strand, counting down.
CGGCGAGAAGTCGTGCTCGGCCTTGGAGGCGTACCCGACCTTGCCCTGGATACGCGAGAGGCGGAAGACCCGCACCGCGTCGCGCTCGTGGGCGTGGCCGATCAAGTAAAACTGCCCGCCGCGGAAGACGAGGTGGAAGGGGTCGACCTTGCGCTTTTCGGTCTCGCCCCGCTCCATCGTGTAGTAGGTGAACTCGATCGTCTTCCGGCGTGAAATGGCGGTCTCGATCTTGGAGAGGCGCTGGGAGAGCTCGCGGCCCCCGGCGGAGGCGGTCATCGCCATCTCGACCGGCGCGCGCTCCCCCTCTGCGAGCGGGTTGGGGTGTCCCCAGGCAACCTGCTGCAGGGCCAGCCTCAGCGGCTCGGCGTAGGCGAAGCCGCCGTCGGTGAGCAGCATCAGCGCGGTCGAGAGCGCCGCCAGCTCCTCGTCGGAGAAGGAGATCGGGTCGAGGTAGAAGTTCTCGGGCGGCAGCGAGTAGAGCTCGGCCTCGAAGAACCCCTCGCCGGGCTTCTCGACCCCGAGCTGGATCCCGAGGCTCTCCAGCTCAGCGCGATCGGCATAGAAACGGCGCGCGAAAGCGTCGTCGTTCATGTCGCTGTAGCCCTCCACCTCCCGCTTGATCTCGAGGGCCGAAACCGGCCTCCCCTGAGCCATCAGGAACGAGATCAACGAAAGCTGGCGAATTAGCTTCTCGGTGTCCTTCGCCACTGTTCGGCAGGATAGTCTTCGCGCCGCGCATGGACGTCCTCCGAAACCTCTTCGGCAACCTAAGCGCGGGCATTATCCGGCTTTTGGTGACGGTCGGAATCCTCGCCGCGGTCTATTTCTTCGTCGTCAAGCCGACTCTGGAGACGACCGAGAAGGTCAGCCACGAAGTCAACGTCAACGTCCAGAAGGGCTTCCAGCAGTCAGACCTGGGCGACATCAACAAGACGATCGACGACGTCAACCGCCAGGTCCAGCGGGAAATCAAGCGGTCACTGCGCCAGTCGCAGCGGCAGGGCCACGCGGACCAGCTGATCCGCTGCATCCAACGGGCGCATCAGAACGTCAACCGGATCCAGCGCTGCAGCGAACGGTTCCAGTAGCGGCCTAGAAGACGCTGCTGCCGATTAAAGCGGCAATGATCGCGGCTGCGCTCCCGATCAGGGTCCGGGTGAGGCCGTCGAACTTGACATCCATACGGGCTTCCATTCGTTCGAAACGGGCCTCCATTCGGGCAAATCCCAGATCGACCTTCTGGTTGAGGTCGTCCAGCCGCTCGTCGGTCCACTTTTCCCTGGGGCTCATCATCACCGCCATGAGCATAGCGTAACTGATTGTCTACAGCAACGCTTTGTCTTCAGGCGGCGCGCTGGGCGAAGAAAGCGCTGCCGGAAAGAGCCCGGTCGAAGCCGGACCAGGCCTCGCCGGCGGGAAGCTGCCGCTCGATCCGGTCGAAGCTGCCGAGGCGGCCGCCGAGGTTGTCGATCATGTGGACGAGGACGGCCTCGCGGGTGGCGGGGACGACCGGCGAGCCGTGTTCGAGCGAGCCATGGTGGCTGAGGATGATGTGGAGGACGCACTGGGCGAGATGGGGGTCGAAGCCGGGCAGGTCCTCGATCGCGCGGCGCACGGTGTAGTAGCCGAGCGGGATCTCCCCCTGCAGACGGCCGGCGTCGGTGAGGTCGATCGCCAGCGGGTCGTCGTTGTAGGCGACGCACTTGCCGATGTCGTGTAGGAGCCCGCCGGTGACGGCGACGTCGCGATCGATCCCGGGGAAGAAGTTGGCCGCGGCGGAGACCGCCTGGGCGACCGAGAGAGTGTGCTCGAGCAGGCCGTGGCGGTAGGCCTGGTGGTAGGTCTTCGCAGCCGGCGCGTCGCGGAAGCGGCGCCAGGTCTCGGAGTCTTCGCCGAAGAAGTGGTCGAGCAGCTCCCGCAGCTGCGGGTCCTGAACCGTCGCCAGCAGTTCGCGCAGTTCGCCCTCCAGCTGCTCCGCCGAGACGTCGGACTCGGCCGCCAGGTCCTCGGTCGCGTACTCGTGCGCCTCGGCCTCGCGCAGGCTGGCGATCTTGATCTTCGCCCCCCAGCGCTCGCTGATCTCGAAGACGCCGGTGACGAAGACGGGCGAGCCGGTGCAGCAGAGCGCGTAATGCGTCTCCGCCTCCTCCCAGCAGACCGCCTCGGCGGTGCCGGTGGCGTCGCCGACCGAGAGCCGCAGCCACGGCTCCCCGTTGCGCTTGCGCCGCAGCTCCCGCTCGCGCACCGCGAAGACCCCGTTGACGCGCTGGCCGTCCTCGAGGTCGCGGAGGGAGATCCGGATAGCGGGCTCGGCGGGCGCCTCGGCGGCCTCGGGCACGGCCCCGGCGAACGCCTCGATCTGCGTCTGCTCCGTCATGGTTTGCTCAAGGTAGAGAGGCCAGCGGACGCGGCTGCAGCGAGCTCTAGGAAATCTGAAATCCGGCGTAGGTGAGCAAGAAGCCGCCAAGTGCGAAGAAGCCGTAGAGCATGGTCCGCTGCATTGACTTGAGATCGCCGCGGAGCTCTTTGAGTTCGCCCCTTAACTCTCCGCTGGTCACCTTCAGCTCCCCGCGGAGATGGCCGACGTCCGACTTCATCTCTTTGCGGAGCTGGCCAACCTCTGACCTCATTTCGTCTCGGAGTTGGCCTACGTCTGACTTCATCTCGTCTCGGAGTTGGCCTAAGTCTGACTTCATCTCGTCTCGGAGTTGGCCAACGTTTGACTTCATCTCATCTCGGAGTTGTTTGTTGCCGGATGCGATCTCGGTCCGAATTTCGGCGAAGCCGGACTTCAGGTCTCCCCGAATCTCGCGCACGTCGGCTTCGACACTCTGGAATCGCGAATCGATGCGGCGGAATTCCGCCGAAACATCATCGAAGCGCTTGTCCACAAGCTCGAACCGGCCGTCGACGAGCTCGAAGCGCTCGTCGACGAGATCGAAGCGTTCATCCATCCGATCCGTCAAGCGGCGGAGCTCGCCTGCTGTGGACATCTCCTCCATCGTCTCCATGAGCATAGCGAAATGTATCGTCTACAGCAGACAGAACCATCCAGTTGGCGAGAGCCGCGCCGAGGAGCCGCTTAGGCTGGGCGGATGCGGCGCCTCGGCAGAGAGATCGCGGCTGCGGCGGGCGCCCTCGGCCCTTACCTGACGACGGTGCTGCCGGGCGCGCGCCGGGAGTTGAGGCAACTCGGCCCGCTGCCGGCGGACAAGGTGGCGAATGCCGAGGCCGTCGCGGTCTTCGCTACCTTGGCGCCGCGGTCGACAAGGGCGGCGGCGATTCGCGCGATGGTCGCTCTCCAGGTCGCGATCGACCTCCGCGACGAACTCGAAGAGGCGGTCGGCGCTGAGAATCCCGAAGCGATTGCTCGTATCAAGGGGCTGGAAGAGCGCTGGAGGAGCGGGTTCGCCGCCCTCCCCTCCCACGAGGCTGTCCGCCCCGGCCTCGAGCGGGCGGTCGAGCGCTGCCGGCAGGGACAGGCGCACACCCACCTCGCCGCCGGTGCCGGGCCGGAGCCGCTCGAGCGCTGGGCGCTCGGCCTCGGGGCTCCGCCCGACTACCGCTGGTGGGAGGTCGCGGCCGGGGCCAGCTCATCCGTCGCGGCCCACGCGCTGATCGCGGCCGCGGCCGAGCCGGGGACCAGCGGCGACACGGCCGCGCTGATCGACGCCGCCTACCAGCCGCCGATCGGCGCTCTTACCGTCTTCCTCGACGACCTCGTCGACCGCGACGAGGACCGCGCAGCCTGCGAGCACAACTACCTCGCCTACTACAGGAGCCCGGAGGAATCGGCCGATCGCCTGGCTCTGATCGCGAGCCGGGCCGAGGCGCTGACCGCCCGACTGCCCCACGCCGGCCGCCACCGCGCGATCCTCGCCGGCGTCGCCGGCTTCTACCTCAGCACCCGCGCGGCGGAGTCGCCCTACGCAAGTCCGGTTCGTGCCCGGCTGCTCGAGGCGCTCGGGCCGGGCGCGCGACTCCTTGCCGGCTTCATGCGCATCCGCCGGCTCGCCGAACGCAAACGGCCCGGGCAAGCGGGGAACTCACCCGGGCCATGAGTTTGCGTCGAGGGCCCATGCCGCACAGGGTGGGCGGGATGGACCCGGGTTTCTGGCGCCAGTGCCGCCGCCGGCCAGGGTGGCCGGGGGACGGAATCTAATAAGAACACATACGGACCGGATCGTCAAGAGGTTTGGCCCTCTATTTAGCTACCTGGTTGGCCCATCTCTGTGCCTCGGCGAACCCCAGATAGGGCAGCAGGGTCAAGAGCACCAACTCCGGTTGGAGCTCTTCCAAACGGTCGGACCGGCCGATCCTCAGGTGGTCTCCGACGAGCCCCACCATCCCCGCTACGAGGGCCTCGTCCGTGGCCCCAGGAAGGCGGTCGCCGATCGGGGCTTTTACCCGCAAAAACCCAGCCAGACGGCCGATGACGCTTTCGTAGCGCTGGAGACTGTCCGACCCGCCGCGAGCGTCGGCAGCAAGGAACTCGGCCAGCTCGGGGTGGGCGATCGCGTAGTCGATTCCAGCGCAGATCGCAGCGGCCACCTGCGCAGGCCACTCCTCCTTGGTGGCACAACCCTCGAGCACGGCCGTTTCCAGGTTCGCGAGCGCAATCGGGAACGGCATTGAATTGGGACATTAACAGACCATGCATCACCGTTTTGTGAAGAATGATCTGTGCCTTCAGCGTTTCAGCGCGCGCGGCAACTGCGGGCGATGCCCTGGCTGATCCGGCGGCCGTCGACCAGAGTGAACTCGACCCTGGCCAAGGAGAAGAATCCGCCCGTGCCTTCCGGGACCGGGCAGGTGGCGCTGAGGTAACTACGCGCCTGCCCGCCGCGCGAGAACCTGCGGGAAAGCTCGATCTGGAAGTGGGCGAAGCGCACCGACGGCCCCAGCGCGGTGCCGAGATCGGCGACCAGGGCGGTGCCGAAGCGACCGGAGCCGGGTCCGATCCGGAACGGCAGGACGACCACGGCCGGGGGGTCGTTCAGATAGGCGTGCAGGACCACGGCGCGGCTCTTGCCGATCCTGCCGTTGAACGCCCGCATCTCGGCCCGGGCCATGAACGGCTCCTGGTTCGGCAGCGCGACGACGGCCCGCAGGCGCCCGTGTCCGACGAGAGCACCGCGACAGGCGGCTAGCGCTTCCGGCGGCTTGGTGTTGCGGAGCAGCCGCTGCGGGCAGACCGGGAGCCCGCGGGTGTCGAGCACACCCTGCCCCGGGAGTCCAAGCTCGATTCGCCGCACCCGGGGCAGGAGACTGCCGTCAGCGGTCTGCAGGCCGCCCACCAGGTGGATCGCGACGGGGGCGGGGCGCTCGCGCGGGAGTTTCAACGGTGCGAGCCGCCCCTTGAGGCTGACGATCAGGTTGCCGCGCTGACTTCGCTCCGCGCTCGCCACGCCCAATGTCAGGCAGGCGAGTACAACGGCAGCGATCGATACGACGACCGCTCCTCCTGCTGTGCGTCTCACCCGTACCTCGAGAACTTGAAGCTGCACCAGTCGAAGCCGAAGGCGAGGACGACGTTGTTGGCGAGGTTGCCGTTGTGGATGAAGCGCGCGGTCAGCCGCCCCGCCTTGATCGGTTGGCCCTGCCGGTACTGCGCGGTGATCTGCCGCAGGTAGGACTGCTGTCGCTTCAGGTAGGTGAACCACTGCTTCAGGCGATCGGTGTCGGCGGCCGGCCGGGGAACCGCGGAGATCCGCTTCAGCGTCGAGCCGAAGATCGTCAATGCCTCGGCGAACTTCTTCGCGGCTACGGCATACCGTTCGGCGCGAACGTCGGCCCGCGCCCCCTTCATCGCTCGCTGCGTCGCTTCGGCGTCGGGCTTGCAGACGGTCTCCAGGCGTTCGACGTATTCGTCGCGGGTCGGTGCATCGGCGGCAGGCGCGGTCGCGGCTGCGAGAGCTGCCGCGATGAGCAGCAGCAGGGTGATCGCAATAGTTCTAGGCACTGGTCGTCCTCGTCTCTGGTAGCAGCACGTTGCGGCGGGGAAGGATGCGGTCGAGAACCGGCGGCACGTGCCAGACCCGGTCGCCGAGCAGCAGCATCAGCGCCGGCAGCAGGACGATCCGCACCACGGTTGCATCGAGCAGGATCGCCACGGTCAGACCCACCCCCATCTGGCTCACGGTCGCGATCGGCGCGGTCGCGAAGGAGATGAAGACCGCGGCCATGATCGCGGCGGCGCCGGTGATCACGCCGGCGGTCTTCTCGAGGCCGTAGGCGATCGCGGCGCGGTTGTCGCCGTCCACGTCGTAGCGCTCCCGCATCCGCGCGATCAGGAAGACGGCATAGTCGATCGAGAGCCCGAAGGTAACCCCGAAGATCGCCCCCGCCCCGACGGTGTCGATGTAGGGGTGGCCGCCGAGCGGGTAGCCCTCGGGGATCTGGCAGACGAGGGTCATCACCCCGATCGCCGCCGCGACCGAGGCGAGGTTGAGGCAGACCGTCAGCAGCGCCAGCAGCGGCGCCCGCAGGATCACGATTAGGGCCAGCAGCGTGAAGAGGACGAAGGCGCCGATCACCAGCGGCAGCCGCGCTTCGGTCGCTTCGCCGTAGGTGTTGAGAGTGGCGGCCCCGCCGGTAACGCCGGTCTCCAGCCCGCTGGCCGACGCCAGCTGCGCCGCGTCGGCCTCGAGCCGCTCGCCGACGCGGCGCGACCCCTCGGTGTTGAAGGCGTAGGTGGGGACGACGAGCATCCGCGCCGCCTGCCCGCCGCCGTCGATGCTGATCGACTCCCCCGCTTCGGCGCGCTTCTGCGCCGGAGCTCCGTCGAGGGCCGAGAGGACGAAATAGCCGGAATCGAAGAGGCCCGGCGACTGCCGGCGGAGCCCTTCGGCGCCGAGGGCGAGCGGCGTCGCCACCGCGGTGACCCGATCGCCGGCGCTTGCGAGCCTCGTCTGCAGCGGGTAGGCGCGGCGTGAGCCTTCGGCGAGCCCGCTCTGCAGGGTCCCGGCCCCGCCCTGCAGTTCGACCAGCCCGCCGGCGAGCCGTTCGGCGCCGTCGCCGAGACGGTCGAGACCGCTGCTGAGCCCGCCGGTCGCCTCGGCCAGCTTGCCCACACCCGCTTCGAGGCGCTCGCCGCCGGGGACGAGCCGGTTCATGCCGCCGTTGACCCCCTCGGCGACGTCGCGCAGCCGCCGCACTTCGTTGCGGTTGGCAGCGACGGTGCGGGCGAGCACCTGGGCCTGGTTGGCCAGCGGCCGCAGGGAGGGGTCTTCGGACGCGGCGGCTTCGAGCTCACGGGCGAGCTTGCGCGAGCGTGCCTGCTCCCCACCGCGCAGGCGCGGCACCAGCGAGCGCAGGCCGAGGGCGAGGGCGAGGCTGCCGACCGAGACCTCGCGCTGGCCCTTGGCGAGGCGCGCGCTGCCGTCCTCGAGCCGGCCGATCGCCGTGGTCGCTTCTTCCCCCCTGCCGGCGGCACGCTTCAGCTCGGAGGCGATCAGGCCCGCGCCGGCCGCGGCGCGTTCGGAGCCGGCGGCGAGCAGGCCGCTCCCTGCCGCCCCTTCGGAGATGCCGGCGCGGAGCTGCCCGACGGCGGCGGCGGCGCGGCGCAGGCCGGGGCCGAGCTTCTCCAGCTGCCTCGGCGCACCGGCGCCCGCTGCCGAGAGCTTGTCGCCGAGCGAGCGCAGCGGCGCCGTGCGGTGGGCGGTCGGCCCCGGCCCGATCACGGTCCGGACCCCCGGCTGGGTCGCGATCCGGCGTTGCCAGCGGGCGAGCTGCGCGAGGTGCCCCCGGTCGGTGATCGGGCCCCGCTCGGTGGCGGCGACAAGGACGAACGGGGCCTCCCAGCCGGGGCCGACGGCGCGGTCGATGGTTTCGGCGCTCTGACGCGCCGCGTTGGAACTCGGCAGCTCGTCGATGCCGGGGGCGCCGGTGGCGAAGCCGAGCACCGGCAGGGTGAGGAGAACCAGCGGGATGGCGACCAGGCCGGCGGCCAGGGCCGGGTTTCGCAGCGCCCTCCCGGCTGCAGCGGCAACGGTGGGCGGGCCCGACGTCGTGCGCCTCGACCCGATCCGGCCGGCGTTGATCCGCGGCCCCAGCAGCCCGAGCAGCGGCGGCACCGCCAGGGTGGAGATGACGACGCTGATCACGGTCACCACCGCGGTCGCGGTCGCGAGCGAGAGCAGCAGCGAGCCGGGCTGCAGGAAAGCGGAGAAGACGAGGGCGACGATCAGGGTGAGGCCGGCGAAGAGGGTGGTGCGCCCGGCGCTGGCGCGGGTCGCGGCGGCGGCTCGCCAGGGATCGGGGTCGAGCTCCAGCTCCTCGCGGAAGCGGGAGACGATCAGCAGCGAGTAGTCGACTCCCAGCGCCAGCCCCATCATCGTGCAGACGACCAGCGAGAGGGCATCGATCGCCATTGCCTCGCCGAGCAGCGCCAGGACGCCGCGGCCGGCGAAGACGGTGAGAGCGCCGAAGGCGAGCGGGATCGCCGCGGCGACGACCGAGCGGAAGACCAGCAGCAGGACGATGATCAGCAGCGGCGCAGCCAGCAGCTCGGCCCGCTCGGTCGAGCTCAGCGATTCCTCCTGCAGGGCGCGCGAGACGCTGGCGAACCCCGACTGCGTCGCGACCAAGGGCTCCCGGATCCGCGCCTCCAGCTTCCGTTCCAGAGCCAGGACCGTGTCGCGCATCGCCTCGGCCAGTGGTACGTGGAAGTCAACCAATACGAGAGCCCTGTCCGGGGCCGGCCGCAGCGCCGCCACCGAACCCCGGTCCCACGGCGAGAGGATGGTGGCCGTGCGATCACGACGCAGGTCGGCGACCAGTCGCGGGCCCTGTCGGTCGATCGCCCGCGCCGGTCCCTGCAGCAATACGACGAAGGGACTCGAATCACCGAAATGGCTCTGGGACAAGGCTTCACCATTTGCTGCAACCGTTCCCGGGACCTTCAGCGAGAGCGGCTCCAGCTTTTGCTCGACGCGCAGGCCGACGATCCCGAGCGCGATGCCGGCCAGCAGGACGACGAAAAACCCCGTGAGGGGCCGCCGGTGCTTCACCAACCGCAAATCCCTCCCATTGGACGCGCAGTCTACGTCAGGGCAACGGTCTTGGTGGTACAGCAGTGTCCCGAAATGAGGGGCACTCGGTTTTGACCGGAGAGCTGAAGTGGCGGGTTCTGCCGTTCTGAGCTCGGACCCTGGCCAGAGCGCGGCGGGGTTCCGCGCAAAGCCCGCCGCTGTTGACGAACAGACTCCTTTTGCCGCCTCGCAACGTCAGTACGAATTTGCGCAAGGGCAGATCCGGAAGGCCCTCGAAGGTCGCTCGCACCCGCCCCTGCGCGGTGTCCAAGCGCGCGGTCAGGTCGAGGCTGACCTGACCGTCGAGAGAAGCGACCAGATCAGGCAGCCTGCTCTTGCTGGAGCGCAAGTAGACGGGCCCCCGGAGCGGCTCGTCAAGGAGGGGGCTCCACGCCGTGGCTTGGCCGTAGACCGAACCCGCCGGGCAGGCGCCCGCGCTGAAGTCGGCTGCCGCGCAGACCCCCCGGATGTGCTTGACGTCGAGCAACTCGGTCGGGGGCAGCGACAGCATGAAGCGACGAACGTTGGCGTCGCCACCACGGGTAGCCAGCGCAGCGCGCAGCTCAGGGTGGGCACCGCGGTGGACCGAGCCGCCAAGCCGCAAGGAGAACCGCGGCTGGAAGCCGAGGTTCCCGCATCCCGCCGCTTGGAACAGCTCGGAAGGCCGCGCCACACGGCCTCCGCTCGAGGTCAATCGACCGTTGACGCTCAATCGTTCGCAGGAGGTGGGATTGCGGATGAACCCGGGACGGTCGAGCTCGAGGTGGATAACGCGGTAGTCGATCGGAACCCCTTCGATGATCTGGGGAAGTGGATCCAGATCGACCCTTGCCTGGGCGGTGTCGTGATCGAAGTCGATTGCCCCACGAACGGCGACGGTCCCGAGGTCGAAAGGTCCCGCTTTGGCCGGAATCGCGACCACGAGGCTGAAAGGCGCACCCCTGTAGGGCCCAGCCAGGAAGACGCCGGCACCGTCGCCTGCGCCGGAGGAAAGCCAAAGCGGTGCCGCACCGGACCCTACGGCGACATGGGCCGACCCCAGGCGGGAAGTCGCCGGGCACTTCCCCCCGGCGGCCTGGGCGTCCGGACAGAACCTGACCCCGGCGAACTTCGCCGAGAGGCCGCGGGGGAGAACCAACGTAACTTTGGACAGATTCTCTTCCCGGTCCCTGCGTCCGATGTCGATCACAAATGGAGAGGCGGCGCCCGCTCGCCGGTGCACGGTGCCGGCCGTCAGGTGCGGAGCGAACTCCTCGGCAGCGCAACCGTGGTCGATCGTGAAGTCGACAGTTGCGTCAACGGGGGAGGCTCCCGACCAGGGGGCCAATTGGTAGCGATTCGCATACCTGCCACAGGTCGCAGGGTTCCGCAGGGGCGAGCGAGGCCCCTCGCGGAAGTGCAGCTCGAGGTGCGAGATCGGCAGTTGGGGCATCTCCTCCAGGCGGATAGCGAGCTGACCGGTCCCCGAGTCGGGTTCGACCTTCACCGCTTGCGTGACGAGGACCCCCCGCTCCGGGCTCTTGACGACGAGATAGAGAGCCAGGAGGGAGTCGAACGGATTCTCCGCCCCCCGGCGAGAGGTGACCCGGTCATCCGGCCGGGCAACGTAGACCGAGCCCGTGAGCGGGGCCTCGAACAGCGGCGTCTCCACCAGAGCGGTGCCGACCTTCGAAGACTCCGGGCAACCCTCCGCGGTCACCGAGGCAGGCGTCTCGCGTGCCATGTCGTCTGGACCGCAGGAACCCAGGCCCGCCGCCACGGCGGGATTGACGGCGATCCCATCGGCCAGCTGTATCGAGGCCTCACGGACCTCGGACTGCGGGGGGACGCCGGATTTCACGAAGCCCTCGGTGTCGCCGTCGAGACGGAGTTCGAAGCCGCTCGGGCTTTCGGCCACCTCGCTCGTCGGCGCGGCGCTCAGCTCCGGCGAGAAGGCGAGTTCGGCGCAGCCCTCGAGACCGAGGGTCTGCGAAGCACCCGAAACCCAACTGCCTGGCTCCTGCCAGGAGTCGGCTTCGAAGACGCTGGCCAAGGGAACGCCGCAACTGCGCGGCAGGGTGAGAAACGGGGTCTCCCCCGAGAATCCGCGGATGGACAACTTCGTTCCGTAGAACAGAGCAACCTGCGAGGCATTGGTCAGGGCGGCGATGAGGTTGTAGGGCGGTCGGGGATTGATCCCGACTTCGATCGTCACCGGCACGCTCACCGCCGTAAATCCCAGTTCGGCCGCGTTTCCGGGATGCGGCAGGAGGTTGTAGACGGGGTACGGAGTCCCTTCGGTTTCCTCGGCGCTCGTTTCGAGTTCGACCGTCCCCACGGCCGTGCCGGGGGGGCAGGCCTGGGCGAGGAACTCGGCATGCGAGCAGCGGGGAAGCAACGCCGGCGTACCGACCAAGCCGGGCGGCAGCTGAATCCGCAGATCCTTGAGAGCCTGCTCGGGAATCTCTTTCGGTCCGGGGCCCGGCTCCGTGTTCAGAGTCAGCGTCGTGGTCCAGGCGAAGGGATGCGACCCGGCTCGATCGGCGGCTGAGCCGTCTTCCTCGGTGAAGGCGACATCGAGGCTCTTGAAACCGAACGCCGCCTCCGCCTGGGATGGGGTCAGTGCCGCGGCCGCCAGGACGGCAACCGCGCACACCGCGACCATGCCAGTCCACCAACTGGGCGAGGCGAGGAAATCGACGCACCGAAGCCGAGAATTCAGGTCACGAGCGTACCAGGGCACCAAATGCGAAGCGGGGGGCAACTCGTCCCCCCGCTCCATCGTCACACCTCAGCTGAGGTCAACAGCTATCTGGTTACTCGACCCAGAACCCCTGCTGCGCACCTTTGAATCCTCCAACGGATTTGTAGCCGATCAGGCTAGTTCCACCGCTCAGTTTCAGGTCGCTGTGGGAACCCGGGCTCGAGCAGCCATTACCAGTTTCCGTGTACTGGAGACCAGACACTGCCAGGGTCAGATCGAGGCTGCGGGTCGTCCCACTTCCTTTGTTCGCGAACTGCAGCGAGCTCACGCCGCTCTGTTCCGGAATCCGAACTTCGCAGGTGAACCCAGGAATCGTGAAGCTGATCGCCGACCCTGCTTTCGCGCAGCCGACTCCCAGCGACCCAGCTGCGTATGGATATGCGCTGGTCGCGGCATTCAACGTGAAGTAACAGTCGTTGTCATTGACGCCGAATTTGATTCCCCATGCCGCGCAGCTGCTGATCCCGAGTGAGGCATTCATGCTCGCAGCACCCGCGCTGAGCGTGCCGTTTGGGGCAGCCGAGCAATTGAAGATGCCAGAGTTAACGGAGATCGTGGTCGTACCAGATCCACCCACCAACACCGGATAGCTTTCCGCCTGGAAGCCCGGAGCCACCAGCGAGGTCAGTTTGACGCCAACGACGAGGAAATTGTCGGTAAACGAACTGGCGGTGTGTTCGCCGGCAGCGGAGCATCCAGCACCTTCTTCGATGTATTTGACACCGGTGAGGTTCATGAACACTTCGGTGAAGGTCTGACCGTTTTTGTATTCCACTCCGGACAGTCCGGCCTGTGCTGGGATACGTACTTTGCAGGAGAGTCCGGTTGGCGTAATCACGATCGCGTCGCCTGCTTTGGAGCAGGCGACATCAATGCTGCCCGTGTAGGGGTGTTTTTCGTTGAGGCTGTTGAGCGAATAGCTACAGCTGTTGGTCGCCACGGATGCGGTGGTTCCAAAGGCTTTGCAGCCGGAGTAACCCGGCGTCACCGAGATCGTGCTCGAGGCTTTGGAAATGGAGCCCGAGGGCGAGGCTGCTGAACATTTGATCGTTCCGGAGGTGGCTTTCATTTCAATCGTCGGGCTCGTGATCGCTTCGCCCGTAAGCGTTTCCGGATAGCTCGATGCTCGAAACTCCGCTGCCGACGCCGATACGACGCCGAGCAACACGGTGAGCGCAACGGCTAGGATGCCGGCGACTCCCAAGGTTTTGGTGGTGTTCACTTCCTGCCTCCCTTTAGAAGCTCTTCCAAGCTTCAGTATTGTTGTTGGGGGTTCTCGCGCATGTCCTATGGAGCGAGTGCCGCAAGCCTCTCCTACGACCTAACATCCGGCGCGGCCAACCTGGAACATCCAACGGCCAAGATGCTGTGCCTAGTAGGCAACTGCGAGATCCCTGCGGGAGAGGTGAGCTTCCTCCAGCTCGCTCAATTGAAGGGCCATGTCGAGCTCGATTGCGCACTCGTCGAGGGAGCGCCCCATCTGTACCTCCACCCCCCGCAGGCGACTGGTGACGGTGTGCCGCTTGACTGCGAGCGCCGCTGCCGCTGAGGAGATGTTTCCTCCCGCCGCGAAGTAGGCGCGGAGGGTGTCTCGCGCGACCTTTCCACCATCGCGCTCATGAGAGAGTGGCTCGAGGTAGAGCTGATGCAGTGATGCCCGCAGCAGTTCGTCGGTGAATACAGACGAGAGGAGCGCGACGTCGGCATAGCGGACGACGCTGTCGGCACGCCGCAGAGCGACCACCATGGCTGCCCGCGCCTGACGGTGACTCAGCCTCCAGCCTGCCAGTCCTTCCCCCGGCTCGCCCAAGGCGACGGAGATCCCCGATTCCGACTCGACTTCCGGGATCAGGTCTCCGGCAGCATCGAACGGTCTGCGGCCTCCAAGCCAAGCCCAAACGCTCTCCTTTCCCCGGCTTACCAAGAGCAACCGACGATCTAGCGCTTCGGCGAGATGTCGTAGAACCTGGTTCGCCCCCGGCCCACGGGCGACGACGCCAAGGTGGTGGCCCGTGAGGTCGTACCCGAGGTCGGCGGCGTCGAGCAGCTGACCGGCCAGGAGCCTTTCCACCCGTTCGCCCTTCCGCTGCTCCGGGCTCTGCGGCGCCCTCAGCTTGGCGCGGGAATACTCCTCGCTCACCGCGGCCACGACCTGGTCGAACAGTGCCGCCTGGCTCCTGAGAAGACGCTGAAGCTGTGCCCCACGCATGAGCCCAGTCCGTTCGGCCTCCTGGATGACGAAGTCGCCGAGCAGGGTGTAACCGGCAAAGTAGCGACGCAGGACGGTGTCGAGGCTGACCCCGGCGTGGGCCGCCAGGCGGGCCTGGGTCAGGAGGACCGGGGGCATCTCCGGTGTTCGCTCCTCACTCCATTCCAGAGCCGCGAGGCCGTGCTCCAAGGCAGCGGCCACGGCCGCCTCGAGGCCGCGTGAATATTCTGGATCCGCTCGGGCCGCGGGCTCCGAGACCGCAAAGACGCGAGCCCTTGTCGCCTCTTCGATCTCCTCGTGCCGCGCCCGCAGGCGTTCGGCCACCGCGGAACGACCGTCAGCCGCAGGTCCCGGCATGAACCGCCACTACCTACCCGGCCGCAGGGCGGTGTCTCTGGCCAGAGTGGTTTCTATTCCGGCCCTTCCTGTGCTTCACGCAGCGAACCTTTCCGTGCCTTTTCACCCGGTGCTTGCCCTTCGGGCAGGGGGGCCTCTTCGGCGGGTTGCCGGACCGGGGGACGTTGCTGCCCGGGGCCTGGAGAGTCGGCGCCTGGGTCTGGGGCTGGCAGGCTTCGCCGAGGCAGGGCGGAGCCGGAGACGGAGCCGGGGGCAACCCGCCGCCGACGCGGGCGACGTAGATGTCGGTCAAGCCGGGGTCCTGGGCCAGCAGGCTCTCCTTGGTTCCGAAGAAGACGTTGTCGCCGGCGCTGTCGGCGTCGAGGAATTCGGAGTCCTGGGGGCTGGTGCCGGTGGAGATCAGGTAGATGCAGCCGCCGTTTGCGGCGAAGTGGTCGGAGTCGGCTTCCTCGCAGCTACCGGTCCCCGGCAGCTCCCACTCATAGACGTCCGCCCTGCCGTTGGTGTCACGGGGGAGCAGGTCGGCATAGGCGGTGAAGAAGAGGCGGCTGCCGTCCTCGGAGAGGGCGCGAGGGGCATAGAGCTGCGTCTCCCAGACGGGGATCGAGGCGGCGGTCCAGAGACTGCCCTCGTTGGCCTGCGCCGTGATCCTCCGCCCCGCGGGCCTCGCCCCCGCCGGGCTGCAGGAGGCGCAATCGAGGGTGCCGGTGTCGGCGGCGTAGGTGAAGACCTCCGAGTCGGCCTCGCCGGAGTCGAGGTCGCTGTTGTCGAAGCCGGTCAGCGGTGCGGTCGAGATGAAGGCCAGGCGGCGGCCGTCGGGGGTCGCCTGGGCCGCGTGGTAGATCGGCTCCTCGGTCGCAACGGACGGCAATCTGGCGCCGTTCGAGCGTCGCACGTCCTCGCTTGAGAGCGTGGCGATGAAGGTGACGCCGTCTCCGTCGCGCAGGTAGAGGTTGGCTTTACCCGCGGTCCCCTCCCCTCCAATCGCTTCTTCGGAAACGAAGTAGACGAGGGAAAGGTCCTCGCTGGTCGCGACGACGCCGACCACCTTGCCGGCGAGTTTCGTTGCGGTTTCGGTGGCAAGCTCGTAGCGGTAGAGGTTGCGGTCGAGAAGGGTGATCGGGCTGCTCTGGTCCTCGACCGTGAACAGAGCGCTGGAGCCGTCGGGGGCGGCGCCCCAGAAGCGGGACTCGGCGCTGGTGGCTTTGCCGGAGACTTCGACGGTGGTGGAGCCATCGATACGGAGGTAGATGCTGCCCGGAACGACGGGGGTCGAAGACGCAGACCAGTAGACCCGCGAGCCGTCCTCGGAGATTGCATTGTCGACGCTGGCCCTGCGATTGAAGGCGGTCTCGTTCTCGGTGCTCGGCGGCGAGCCCGCGGAACAGTCCCCGGCGGCCGGGGATCCACCCGGCAGGATGCAGACGAGCTTCAGCTGCCCTTCGCTCGCTTCATAGAGTTGATATTTGCCGGCGGTAGCGTCGTCGGTCAACTTGTCGTCGATCCGGAAGAGGACCCTGGAGCCGTCGGCCGAGTGCCCCTGAAAGTCGGGTGCGTACTCGGTCGGGGGAAGATTCGGCGGTTCCACGGTGCTCAGTGCTTCATAAGTTGCGGAAACGCCGCAGTTCGTGCGCCGGTAGAGGTTTGGAAACCCTTCGACTGCCGCCTCCGCCAGCCGAGGTTCGGCGTCGCGCAACTGCCACGACTGACAGAGATCGGGGCTGAAGGCCTTGAATTCGTTGCCGGCCAGGGCGACGGTGTAGAAGCTGGGGCCGCGGGGCTCCCCCAGCGATCGACCTGACCAGCCACCCGGCCCACGGACGCCGAGATACTGGGACGTATAGGGCGCCGCCCCGGAGTCTCCGAAGGCCCGGTAGGAGGAATAGGTCAGCCGCCCGCCGTCGAGCGAGCTCTGGTTGAGCCGGGTTTCGTAACCGGTGACGTCGATCAAGGCGACGATGTCGCCGTTGGCTTTGTCCACTGGACTGACCATCTCGTAGGCGCGGCAGTCCGGGAGAAGAGCCGAGGGGCCGCTGCGGAGGGCACCGTTGGCGCACGGCGGCGCCGGCACTTCGGCAAAGGTCCTGAAGGTGCCTTCCGCCCCGTCTTCGGCGCTTGGTTCCTCGGGCCCTTCCCCATCTGGATCGATTCCGTAGACCGGTCCGCCGCCGCCGCTTTCGGAGACGAAGCGGAAGTGGTACGTGGTGCCCGGCAGCAGGCCGGGCAGGGCGACGTTGCCGCTGGTGACCGCCTTGTCCACCGCCTGCGAGGTGAGCGCTCCAGGCGGAATCGGCAGTTTCTGCGGGCAGCCCCCCGCGGCGCAGCTGCCGGTCCCGTATTCGACGTAGTAGGTGGCGTCCTGCCAGAAATGAGGGTTGATCTCCGATCTAAGCACCGCGCGGTCGACGCCGACCGAGACCGGGTACTGAGAGACGATCGTCGGCACCGCGGGAGGCGGCGGTTCGAATTGGACCGGCGGTGGGCCGAAGGCGCGGATGAAGTTCTCATTCGGCAGGGCGGCACCGGTGCCCAAGGCGTTGGAAACGTAGAGGTCGCCGGCGCTGTTGGTGCCGAGACCCTTCAATTCCAGGCGGAGGCCGTTCGCGCCTTCGCTTCCCGATCGCAACGGCGGAACCGCAAAGCTGGAGACCTGCTCCTTGCTCGGGGAGAACTCCAGCACCCGTTCCGGCCGTTCCAGGGCTGGATCTGCTCCTTCGACCACGAAGAGGTTGCCGGTCGGTCCGGTGGCGACGCTTCTTGGATCGTCGACCACGAGACTGTCGACGACGGTGCCGGATGGGCTCAGCTCGAAGACGTCGTCTTTGCTGGAGATGGTGCCGAAGACGGCGTAGATATTGCCGCTGAGCGGGTCGAGGTCGAGGTATTTAGCCGTCTCGCCGGGCACGGTGATCTCGGTTTTGAAATTGCCGTCAGCTTCGAACTCCATGATTCCTTCGGGGCCAGGGACGAAGATCGTCCCCGCGGGACCGGCCGCAAGGTCGAGGCCGGCGGCGAACTCGCCGGGACCGCTGCCCGCCGCTCCGGCACCGCAATCGTCACCCGACGCGGCGGTGCAGACGTCACCGCCGGTCGTTTTGTCGACCCCGCCGCCGAAGGCGAGGATGAACTCTCCCGATGAGCTGAACTTCTGCACCCGGTTGTTCTGGAATTCCCGAACGTAGACGTTGCCGCTCGGGTCGACCGCCACAGCCTGCGGGTCGGCGAGCTGGCCGGCCCCACTGCCGGAGAGGCCTTGGCGACAGCTCGCCGAGCAGACCTGCAGCTCGTTTTTACCGTCGATCACGCCCCATCCCCAAGCTCTAACGAATTCGCCGAAGGCCGTGAACTCGTCGATCCGGCGGTTGCCGAGGTCAGCGGCGTAGACGCGCCCGGTGGCTGGGCTGGTATCGAGCCCGAGCGGTAAACGGACCTGGCCCGCGGCGGAGCCGGTGCTGCCGAAACGGCCGAGTTCTTCGGAATCGTCGACCGCCCCAGCAGGCGCCGCCATGGCCCCTCCCAGCACGGCAAAGATCAGCAGAGCCGGGAACGCCCGCGAAAGAGCCCGCCGACGCCGGAGGCAGACGTCACGGGCCGTCAACGTCCGCCCCGCGGTCCCCTCCGCCTGCAGTCGGCCCTCAGCGCCGGCCTGGCGTTGTAGCGCAGGCCGTTGTGGGCGAGGAAGGAGGCGATGGCGCGGTTCCTGCGGCGGCAGATGTCGGTGCTGTTTTCCAGCAGGCCCTTCCGGCCGCCCTGCATCGAGAGGGTGAAGCTCTCGACCGGGACGTCGGGGGCGGCGGCGAAGGTGGTGCGGATGCCGCCCCGGACCGAATCGATGCGACCGACCAGGTCAAAGTCGATCTGGCCGTCGAGGGCGGCGACGAGGTCGGGCAGGGGGTTGTCGGAGGAGCGCAGGTAGACGGGCCCCTGCAGCGGCTCGTCGAGGAGCGGGGAGACCGCCTTGGCCTTGCCGTAGATCGAGCCCTTGGGGCAGGCGTCGGCGGCGAACTGCACGCGGGTGCAGATCGTGCGGATGTGGGACTGGTCGAGGAACTCCGAATGCGGCAGGGCGACCTGGACGCGGGCGGTGTTGGCAAAGGCGCCCTGGGGGAAGGAGGCGGTCGCCCTCAGGGCCGGGTTGTCGCTGCGCTTGGAGCCGCCCTTCAGCCGCAGGGTGAGCTTGGGCTTGTATTCGAGGCGGGCGCAGTCGGCGGCCTGGAAGTACTGGCTCAGGGCGGTGGCCGCGCCTAGGGCCGCGGTCGCCGTGGCCTCGATCGACTTCGGTTCGCAGCCGGTCGGGTTGCGCATGAAGCCCGGGCGGTCGAGGTCGAGGGCGACCGAGCGCACGACCAGCGGCAGGCCGTGGAGGATCTGGGGGATCGGATCAGAGACGGCGGTGATGCGGGCCGTCTCGGAGTCCACCCGCAGGGCGGTGCGCACCGCGACCACGCCGAGGTCGAAGGGGCCGGCGATCGCCGGGGTGACGATCACCATCGAGAGCGGAGCCCCGTTGTAGGGGCCGGCGAGGTAGGCCTTGCCCTGCACGTGGTAGGGCTGGGACCCGGCGCCGGCGCCGACGGTGACGGTGCCGAGTTCAGAGGCAAGCGGGCAGGAGGGCTGGGAGAGCTCGAGGGCTCCCTGACCCTCGCCCGAGCGCGACTGAGCCTGGGCGATCTGGGCCTCCGAGCAGTAGGGGATACCGGCCAGGCGGCCGGTGAGGCCGTCGGGCAGCGTGGCCGAGATCGAGGCGAGGTGCCGGGTGCCGTCCGCGCGGCTCACCCGGAACAGGAACGGGGAGTCGGCGCCGGCGGTGGGGTCCACGGTGCCGGCCGAAAAGGAGACCCCGCCCGGCAGCTGGGAGAGATCCCCGGCGCAGGGGCCGCCGCCGGCCCCGGAGCCGATCGTGAAGCTCGCCGATTCGTGCCGCGGGGTGCTCGGTGCCGAGTAGGGGTAGAGCTCTGCCGTGGTCGTGTAGGTGCCGCAGGTCGCCGGCGTTATCAGCGGCGCCCGCTGGCCCTCGCGAAAGTGCAGGTGAAAGTGGCTGAACGGCAGCTGCGGCAGGTCGTCGAAGGTGGTGGTGAGCTGGCCGCTGGCCTGGTCGGGGTCGACCTTGCCGGCCGCCCGCACCAGGATCCCCAGCTCGGGATCCTTGATCACCATGTAGATGGTGAGCAGGTTGCCGAAGGGGTTATCTCCCTGCTTGGCGACGTAGATCGAGCCGCGCAAGATCTTGTCCTCGAGCAGCGGGGTTTCGACTTCGACGGCGCCGACCTTGGCGGACTCCGGGCAGCCGCTGCCGGGATCGGAGTTGACGGTCTCCGACCGGTACTCGGCCAGGGTGCAGGCCCCAAGGCCAGAGGCAACCGAGGGGTTGGTGGTGATCCCCTCGGGCAGGGTGACCACGGCTTTCTTGATGTCGGAATCGGCGGTGCCTTCGGGTTCGCTCAGGCCCTGGTCGTCGATGTCGAGGTCGAAATCGAGGCCGGAAGGGCTTTCCGCCGCGAGGGTGGTTGGCTTGGCTTTGATCGTCGGGGCGAACTCCAGCTGCTCGCACTCGCTCAGGTCAAGGCTGGTTTCCGAGCTGCCGGTGACCGGCGCGGCGTCGGGGTGCTGCCAAGAGAGGGCTGAGTAGCTGGAGAAAAGCGGCGGCGCGCAGGCGCGCGGCAGGGTCAGGAAGGGCTTTTCAGGGACGCCGGGCCCGACCGGGCAGGAGCCACCGAAAAAGAGGCATTTGCCACGTTCGCCGTCATGGACGGGACTCGCCGGATTGCCCCAAACCCTCACCGTAGCGCCGAAGAACTCCACCACCTGCGGGGTGTTGATCGTCGCTACCGAGACGTTGTAGGGGGCATCCTTCCTGACACCGATATCGATCGTCACCGGCTCCTGGGTCACCACGAAGCCGAGTGCTGCCGCTGCTCCGGGTGGAGGCTCGAGGTTGAAGACCGGGGCGAAACCGCCGCTGCCAGGGTTGATGATCTCCAGGTCTGCCTCGCCCACTGCGGTGTTGTCAGGACAGCTCGGGAACCCACCCGAATCGAAGGTGAGGAACTGAGCTCGGGGGCAGGTCGGCACCGCGGTGGGGTTGCCGGCGAAACCGACCGGCAGCTCGAATTCAAGGTTCTTGACTTCCTCATCAAGAACGAATTCGCCCGGTTTCTCTTCGTGATTGTTGACATGGAAGGTGGTCTTCATCGCGAAGGGGTGGGAGCCGGCCTTGCCTGCCGGGGTGCCGTCTTCGTTTTCGAAGCCGACGTCGAAGCCATGCAGGCCGAAGGCGGCCTGGGCCGGCACTACACCCATAACACCCAGGGCAGTGACAGCGAGGCAGACCCCCATAAATTTCACCGAACGCTTCACCGTGCCGCCCTCCCGCCCTTGCCGGGCTTCCTTTGCTTGTTGTCCCTGCCTTTGCCCTTCTTGTTCTTCACGCACTTGCCCTTGCCGCCCTTGCCAGCCCGGTGCTTGCCCTTCGGGCACCTGGGCTTGTGCGGCGGGTTGCCGGCGCGGGGGGCGTTGCTGCCCGGCGCCTGGAAGGCTGGCACCGGGGCCTGGTCCTGGCAGACTTCCCCGACGCAGGGCAGAGGCAGAGGCGGCGGCGGCTGGAAGCCGCCGCCCTCGCGAACGTCATAGACGTCGATCAGGCCCGGGTCCTGGGGCAGGAGGCTCTGCTTGGTGGAGATGAAGACATCTTGGGCGTCGGCGCTGATGTCGACCAGCTCTGAGTCCTGGGGGCTCTGGCCGGTGGAGATCAGGTAGAGGCAGCCGCCGTTGGTGGAGAAGTAGTCGGCATCGGCTTCATCGCAGCTGCCGGCGCCGGGGCGCTCCCACTCATAGACGTCGGCTGCCCCGTTGGCGTCGCTGGGCAGCAGGTCGGCGTAGGCGGTGAAGAAGAGGCGGCTTCCGTCGGCCGAGATCGCGCGGGGGGTGTAGAGCTGGTTGTGGCCGAGCGGCAGCGAGGCGGCGGTCCAGAGGAAGCCGGAGTTGCCTGGGGCCTGGATGTTGCGGCCACTGGGGCGGACCGCGACAGGGTTGCAGGAGGCGCAATCCAGGGTGTCGGTATCGGCGGCATAGGTGAAGACCTCCGAGTCGGGTTTACCCGAGACCGCGTCGGTGTTGTCGAAGCCGGTCAGGGGGCGGTTGGAGATGAAGGCCAGGTGGTTGCCGTCGGGAGTGGCCTGGGCGGCGTGGAAGACCGGTTCCGGGGTGGCGTTGGAGGGGAAGGCACGGAACCGCGCGTCTTCCTCCGAGAGCGTCGCGATGAAGGCGGTGGTGCCTTCGTGGCTCAGGTAGAGGTTGGCCGCGCCCGCCGTGCCCTCGCCGCCGATCGCTTCTTCGGAGATGAAGTAGACGCGGGAGAGGTCCTCGCTGGTCGCGGCGATGCCGACTACCTTGCCGGCGAGTTTGGTCGTCGTTTCGCCGGCCAGGTCATAGCGGTAGAGGTTGTGGTTCAGCACCGTGATCGGTTTGCTCTGGTCCTCGACCGTGAACAAGGCCTCCGAGCCCTCGGGGTCGGCGGCCCAGAAGCGGGCCTCGGCGCTGGTCGCCTTGCCCGAGACCGGGACCGTGGTGGTGCCGTCGAGACGGAGGTAGATCGTGCCCGGGCTTTCGCCGCTCGTCGTCGACCAGTAGATCCGCGAGCCGTCCTCGGAGATCGCGTTGGCGACCGCCGCCGCGCGTTCGGGGAACGCGCCCGCGGTACCGGCCGAGCAGTCGCCAGGGTAGGGCGTCCCGTCGGGCAGGATGCAGACCAGTCGCAGCTCGCCGCCGCGCGCTTCATAGACCTGGTATTTGCCCGCGGTGGCGTCCTCGCTCAGCTTGTCGTTGACCCTGAAGATCGCGGTCGAGCCGTCGCCGGAGACCCCCTGCAGGTCGGGCTGGAAAGCATCGGGTGAGAGGGTTGGCTCGACCGTGCTCAGCGCCTCATAGGAGCCGCCGCAGTTGTCGCGGCGGTAAAAGCCCGGATAGCCCGGCACCGCTCCAGGGGCCAGCTGCGGTTCGGCTTCGCGCCGCAGCCAGGCCTGGCAGAGGTCGGGGCTGAAGGCTTTGAATTCGTTCTCGGTCGCCGCGGGAGCGACGTAGAAGCTGGGGCCGCGCGGCTCCTGCAGGGTCTCGGTCGCCCAACCGCCGGGAGTGCGCGAGGCGATGTATTGAGAGATGTAGGGGGACCCTTTGGAGCCGGCGAAGGCGCGGTAGGAGGAGTAGGTCAGCCGCTCGCCGTCGAGGGAGGACTGCTCCAGTCGGGTTTCGAAGCCGGTGATGTCGACCGGCGCGAAGATGTCGCCGTCTGCTTTGTCGGGCGGGCTGACCATCTCGTAGGCGCGGCAGTCGGGCAAAAAGGCCATGCCGGTGCGGAAGGCGTCGTTGGCGCAGGGCTCCGGGGCCGCCGCAACAGGGAAGGTCGTGAAGGTGCCTTCCAGGCCTTCCTCGAAGCTCGCTTCTTCGGGACCTGAGCCGTCGGGGTCGACGCCGTAGACGGGGCCGCCGCCGCCGCTTTGGGCGACGAAGCGGTAGTGGTAGGTGCTCTGCGGCGCCAGGCCGGGGAGGTGGACCGGCGCGACGGAGACGGGTTGTTTGGTCGGGCGGCCGATCTCGTTGCCCGGCGGCAGCGGCAGGGTCGAGTCGCATTCGCCCGCCGCGCAGCTGCCGGTTCCGTATTCGACGTAGTAGCTGGAGTCGGCCCAGTAGCGGGGGTTGATCTGGGCCCCCAGCTCGGCGCTGTCGGTGTCGATATGCGAGGCGAACTGGGCGGAGATCGTCGGCGGGACTTTCGGCGGGTCCCCGTATTCGAACGGGGGTGGGCCGAAGAAGGAGATATCGCTGACGCCGACGTCAGCACGTCCGACGTAGAGGTCGCCAACGCTGTTGGTGCCGAGCGCTTTAAGTAATACGAGATCCGTTTCTCCTACTTGCCCATCACTCCGTTCCAATTCACCGACCTGCGCGCCAGTTGCATCAAACTGGACAATGCGTTGCGGCGTGTTGTCCTGTTGTCCTTTTGCCTCGATCACGAACACGGTGCCATCGGGACCCACTGCGATGTCTCGTGGCCTCGCCACTTTCAGTTCGCCCAGCAGCGCCCCCGTCTCATCCAGTCGGTAGACGTTCTCTTTGTTCCGGAGCACCGCGTAGATGTCGCCGGAGCTCTGGTCGACGGCAAGGCATTCAACCGCGTTGCCGGCGAAGACACCGCCGTTGATCTCGCCGAGGTAGTTGCCTTCGGAGTCAAAGCGCTGGATGCGTTCCTCGCCGCCGACAAGGATGCTGCCGCTCGCGTCGTGGGAGATGTAGGTTCCCGCGAACGCGAGCGAGAAGAAGCCCGGGTCGCTGCCTTTGACCCCCGCCCCGCACTCGTCGTCCGAGGCCGCAGTGCAAACGTTGGCGTTGGTGGTCTTGTTGACTTCCCCGCCGAACATCAGCAGGAACTCGCCGGTGGGGGAGAACTTTTGCACGCGGGCGTTGCCGTATTCGAAGACGAACACGTTGTGCTGACCGTCGACGGTGATGCCGCTCGGGACGTTGAGCTGGCCCGGCCCGCTTCCGTAGGTCCCCGGCCCGCAGCCGGCGGTACAGGTCTCCAGCGCATCCGCGCCGCTCGCCACCCCCCACCCCCAGGCCCGGCGGAACTCGCCCCAGGCATCGAAGACGCTGATCCGTTCATTGTTGCTGTCGACGACGAACACCTCGCCGCTCTCCTCGTCGGTCGCCACTCCCCAGGGCGCACCAAGCTGACCCGACCCGCTGCCGGGGGTCCCGAAGCGTCCCAGTTCTTCCTCCTGGGTCACCACCGCGCCGGCCAGTGGCGAAGCGACGGCGCAGGCCATCAGAGACAGGAACGTGGCTAGTGCCAACCTGGCTGACCTACCGAATACGTGCATCCGTCCCATCCCTGGCCTTCCCATAGTCATATTGCGTCGATTGATGCTCTTCGAGTGACGGCGGTGCCCGGAGCAGACAGTTCGAGCACCGCCGCCCAGTCAGATGTTCCTTACTCCTCAGGTGCCGTTACTGCCCAGCTTCCGGCCAGAGCACATTGCGAGGAACAACTTCCGTAGAGGATCGTTCCGCTCGGCGAAGCCCCCGGAACCATCGCGAATTCCCCAAAGCCTTCGAATTCATAGGTAAACGCGTTTTCGATGGCGCCGACTCCTTCACCGTCCGCCATGACGTAGACGCAGAGTTTTCCGGGATCGGCCAGCGGAGTGGTCGGTTCATACCCTTCCGTGAAGGTCCCCCCTCCACGCCCAGGGCAGCCCGGTTCGCTTTCATCTTTCGGGCCTACGATGACCACATCTGGTGCCGTGGCGAGCGGAATCGTGAATGAAACCGGGAAGGACTGACTCCCAGCGGGGCTCCCTGGCCCCGTGCCCCAAACTCCGGTCTCGGTTTTCCCGGGTGGAAGGGTTTCGGTGAATCCGGTTTTTCCTTCTTTTCCTTCTGGGCCGGCTTTGCCTTCTTTGCCTTCTGGGCCGGCTTTGCCTTCGGGTCCGGCTTTGCCTTCTTTGCCTTCCGGACCGGTGTCGCCCTTCGGCCCGGCGGGGCCGGCTGCGCCCTGCGGGCCGGCTGGGCCCTGCGGCCCCGCGGGTCCGGTCTTGCCCGTCTTGCCGCGCGGGCCGCGCGGGCCCGGCTTGCCCTTGCTGGCAGAAGCGGTTGCCTTGCCATCGCTCGAACTGCCGCTGCTGGCGGCCATCGCGCCACCGGCAAGTGCGGCGACGAGGGCGATGACTGCGACGACGAGGCCGGCGGTGCCGATCTGGTCCCGTAGGCGAGTAAGCATTCGGTCTCCTCCTTGGTGCTGCCCCATGGCCGTTGCCTTTCGCCCAATCCGTTGCGGATTTCCCTGGCCGAAAACCGGTGGCCCTTTTTCTCTCTCCGTTCCCTGCGGCGAACCTGCCTCACGGAACAGGAGAAATAAGAACAAAGACGGACCGGTTTGTCAAGCGCTGGTGTAACCAGCTACCCAGCGGTTACACTGAAAGGTGCAACATTCCCCTTGGATAAGCCAAAAAAGGAGTACGTGAATGTTCTTATTCGACAGCATGTCTAGTCTGCTACGTACCACTTAAGTAATCTCGCGCGGTCATGAAGAGCGGCATGCGGGTACCGGGATATCTTCCCCCCACGATGGTGAGAACTCCGTGGGGCGACGCAGCTTCCCTGCGGGAGCGGAAGCTGCGGCCGGGCCGGGGCACGCCCCGCGAGAAGGCCGAGAAGAACCAGCGCGAACGGCTCTTCGCGGCGATGGTGGCAACCGTGGCGGAGAAGGGCTACGAGGCGACCACGGTCGCGGACCTGGTCAAGCTCTCGGGAGTCTCGCGAAGCGCCTTCTACCGCCACTTCGACGACAAGGAGGTCTGCTTCCTCACCGCGATCGAAGTGATGGTCGAGCCGACCTTCGAGAAACTCGCCGGCGACCGGAGCACCGCGCCGGGGATCGACCGGATGCGGGCGGCGTTCGAGACCCTGATCGAGACGATCGTCAGCCAGCCGGCGGCGGCCAAGATGTGCATCGTCGAGGTCTACGCCGCCGGAGAGGCGGGGGCGGAGCTGGTGGACCGGATGATGGACCGCTCGACCGAGGTCCTGGCGGGTTTGTACGCGCAGGTGCCGGAGCGCAAGGGCATGCCGATCGAGCTGGTGCGCGCGATCGCCGGCGGCATCCAGAAGACGATCCACAAGCGCCTCTATCGCGGTCAGGTGGAGGAGCTGCCCGCGCTCACCTCGCAGCTCTGGGAGTGGGTCTTCTGCTACCCAGTCCCCCCCGGTCCGCTGCGGGCGACCCGCCGCCGCACGGTCAAGGCGGTCCCGTTCGACGAGCGCCAGGCGCAGTCGAGCCCCCCCGAGCGGCTGCTGCGGGCGCTGGCCGCGGTCGTCGCCGAGAAGGGCTACCCCGACACCACCGTGGCTGAGATCGTCGAGCGCGCCTCGACCTCGCAGCGGACCTTCTACGAACACTTCAAGAACAAGGAGGACGCGATCGTCGCCGCCCTCGACAGCGGCTCCGCCCACATGCTCGCCGCCGCCCTGCCGGCCTTTCGCCGCGCACCCGACTGGCCGCACGCGGTCCACGACACGCAGGAGGCGATGTTTCGCTGGGGCGCAGAAGAGCCCGAGTATGCCCGCCTCGGCGGGGTCGAGATGTACGCGGCGGGCAAGCGCGCCCTCGACCAGCGCGAGCTCGTCACCGAAGGGTTCGAGGGCCTGCTGGCCCCCGGCTACGAGCTGAAACCGAAGACCCCCCCGATCGCCGCCGAGGCCATCGGCGGCGCCCTCTACTCGCTCCTCTACGACCACGTCAACAAGAAAGGCCCGGAGACGCTGCCGGACCTGGTGCCAACCTTGGTCTACGTCACCCTGGCGCCGTTCCTCGAGGCGGGGGAGGCCTACGAGGTGGCGGTCGGATAGAGACGCTCGACCGCGCGGTCCCAGTGGCCGCCAGCCCAGTCTGCGAGGCGGTCGACCCGGGCGCGCAGGGGCGGCGTCCAGAGCAGCAGCGCCGCGGCCGCGCCGAGGGCTGCGCCGCCGATCACGTCGCTCGGGTAGTGAACGCCAAGACCGACGCGGCCGACCGCCAGCACCGTCGCGAAGCCGAGCGCGACCCACCCCCAGGCGCGCTTGCGCAGGAGGATCGCCACCGCGATCGCAAAGGCCGCGGTGGCGTGGTCGCTGGGGAAGCCTGGGTCGGCGGCATGGGCGGTGAAGAGGTGGACCTGGTGGGGTTCGGCGACGAATGGCCGCGCCCGGTCAACCAGTTCGGAGATCAGCTTCGCGGCAAGCAGCCCGAGGCCGGCGCTCACCACCGCGGCCACAGCCGTCCGGCGCCAGGCGACGAGCCGCTCGCCGCCGGCGGCGAGGAAGACGATCACCAGGGTCGCGACGAACAGCGCCTCGGAGGCGTTGACGTAGAAGAGCAACGGGTCCTCAATCGCGTCATGGCGAAAGAGAAAGTCGTTGACGGCGTGCAGCAGGGACGAGTCCACCGCCAGCACGCTGTCACAACTCCTTTACGCCCAGTTAAAGGAGCCCGAACCCATCAGAAGATCTGCAAACCCGCGAGGGTGACGAACCCGGTGACCATGATTCCCGTCATGGTCACGAACCCCTGGAACATCATCCGCCGTAGGTCGCGGATATCCGCGTCAACTCGCTGAAAACCCTCACTGACCCGCTGGTTCAAATCGTCGAGCCGCTCGTCGGTCCATGCTTCTCTCGCCATCGCCTCCATGATGGCAAGTGTAACTCATTGTCTGTATCAAAACAGTCGCAAAAGTCAATTCGAGGTTAAGCCGGCGGTGAGTCGATCGCGAAGAGCCGCCACTCGCCGGGCGCGCCCTTCAGCGTCCGCGCGCCGCGGTCGGCGAACTCGAGACCGGAGCCGACGACCAGCTCGCGCACGGTGCTGGAGACGAGGACCTCGCCAGGGTCGGCAAGGGCGCCGATCCGGGCGCCGATGTTGACCGCCATGCCGCCGACGTCCTCGCCGATCAGCTCGACCTCGCCGGTGTGGATGCCGGCGCGCACCTCGATCCCCAAGCCGGCCACCTCCTTCTGGACGGCGGTCGCGCAGCGGATCGCTCGCGCCGGCCCGTCGAAGGTGGCGAGGAAGCCGTCGCCCATCGTCTTCACCTCGCGGCCGCGGTGCAGCGCCAGCTGGTGGCGGACGACGGCGTCGTGGCGCTCGAGCAGCTGCCGCCAGCCGCGGTCGCCGAGCGCCGCCGCCCGCTCGGTCGAGCCGACGATGTCGGTGAAGAGGATCGTCGCCAGCGCCCGTTCGGATTCGGCCGCGCCGCGGCTGCCGACGAGGAACTCCTCGACCTCGTCGAGCAGCGCGTCGAGGTCGCCGGCGAAGGGCAGGTGGTCGATCCCCGGCAGCTCGACCAGGCGGGCGCCGGGGATGCTCTCGGCGAGGTAGCGCCCCTGGGCGGCCGCGATCATGCGGTCGCCCTCGCGGTGGAGGACGAGGGTGGGGACGTCGATCGCCGGCAGGATCGCGCGCACGTCCATCTCCCGGTAGAGGTCCATCAGGGCGATCGCCCCGGCCGGGCTCGTCCCCTGGCGCAGCAGCCGCGCCCACCAGCGTTCGAACTCGCGGTCGCCGATCCGGCTCGGCGCCCAGACGTCGAGGGCGACCGGCTTGCCCCAGTCGCGGCGCACCACCGATCCCCACCGGTCGAGCGCCTCGTCGCTGATCCCGTGCGGGAAGCCCTCGGTCTCGACCATCCGCGCGAAGGTCCCGAAGAGGATCAGCGCCGAGACCTCGCCCGGGTAGGTGGCCGCGTAGAGCGCCGACATCGGCCCGCCCTCGGAGATGCCGAGCACGGCGGGGCGCTCGAAGCCGGCCGCTTCCACCACCGCCCGCAGGTCGTCCATCGACTCCTCCAGGGTCGGCGGCCGGCCCGGCCGGTCGGAGAGCCCCTGGCCGCGCTTGTCGAAGACCAGCAGGCGTGAGAAGGCGGCAAGGCGGCGGAGGAAGCGCGCGGTCGAAGGGTCCTCGGCAAGCAGCTCGACGTGGGAGACGAAGCCGGGAACGAGGACCAGGTCCAGCGGCCCGTCGCCGTGCACCTGGTAGGCGATGCTGACGCCGCCCGAGTCGGCGTAGAACGTCTCGGCTTCCATCCAGGCCATAGGCTCCCCGATCCCGTGACCCTCCGCAACTTTCGCTACGTCGCCCTCACCGAGGCGACGACCTTCCTCGCCCTGCTGGTCGCCTCCGTGGTCAAAAACACTGGCGGCAGCGAGATCGGGGTGCAGATCCTCGGCCCGATCCACGGCCTGCTGTTCATCGCCTATGTGGTGCTCGCGCTGCGGCTGCGCGGGCCGGAGGGCTGGACCGCGAAGCAGACCGCCGGGATCCTGATCGGCGCGGTGCTGCCCTTCGGCGGCTACGTCGTCGACTGGTGGCTGCTGCGGCGGGAACGCCTCAGCCGCTGAGTCATCTAGGCGGCGTTCGGCAGCTTGCGAGGGCGCCGTCGCAGCTCGATGACCTCCGCCTGCTCGGCGTAGACCGGCTCGAACTCGCTGACGGAGAGCGCAACGTAGCTGTAGCCGCAGGGGCAGGCCTCGCGCTCGACGTCGTCGAGCTCCGCGACGACGACCTCGGACTCCTCGCTGCAACCTGAGCACACCACACGTATCTGCCACATGACTCGATGGTGCCGAGCCGTTCGGACGGGATCGCGCGCCTGCAAGCGACCTTTCATCCGGCGCCTGATCAGGCGTGGCGACGAGTGGCCAGGGCCGGATTCGAACCGGCGACACCACGATTTTCAGTCGTGTGCTCTACCAACTGAGCTACCTGGCCGGGCAGCGCGGAACCGCTTGCGCAGCGGGAAGGCTAGCGGTCATCGTCCTTGGCCGCCCGGTCCTCGCGCATCCGTCGCGCGGCGCCCCGGCCCACCCGCTCGCGCTCGCGGGAGGCCGCCTGGCGGTCCTCGACCCAGGCCTTCTCCCGCTGCAGCTTGTGCCAGGCGTACAGGCGCTCCGGCTCGGCCTCCTCGCGGACGGCGCACCCCGGCTCGGAGTCGTGCCGGCAGTCGGCGAAGCGGCAGCGGGAGGCCATCTCCTCGATCTCGGCGAATGCCTCCTCGCCGCCGCTCCACAGGGCGATCTTGCGCAGGCCGGGCATGTCGATCAGCAGGGCGCCGCCGGGCAGCGGAACCATCTCCCGGGTGACGGTGGCGTGGCGGCCGCTGCCGTCCTTCGCCTTGACCGGAAGGGTGGCCTGACGCTCGCTGCCGAGCAGGGCATTGACCAACGTCGACTTGCCGGCGCCCGAGGGGCCGAGCAGGGCAGCCGTGCTGCCGGTCTCCAGGACCTGGTCGAGCAGGCCGAGGCCGTCGCCGCTGGTCGCGCTGATCGCCAGCGCTTCGGAGAAGCCGAGCCGCCGGGCCAGGCTCGCCGCGGTCAGGTGCGCCTCGGGGTCGAGGTCTGCCTTGGTGAGCAGCAGCACGGCGGGCACGCCGCCCGCCGCCGCGAGCGCCGCCAGCCGCTCGATCCGCAGGCTGCTCGGGTCCGGCAGCGGCTCCGCGATCAGCGCCACCTCGACGTTCGCCGCCAGCACCTGCGAGCCGGTGGCGCTGTCCGGCACCCGCCGCACGAGCACGCCGCGCCGCTCGAGCACGTGGGCGATCGCGCCGAAGCGGTCGATGCCGACCCAGTCGCCGGTGACCGGAGCTTCACCCCGCAACCGTCCCCGCGCCGGGACGAGCCGCGCCGTGCTGTCGGGCGAGGCGACCAGCCAGAGGCCGCGGTGCTGGGCCAGCACGCGGGCCGGGGTCAGGTCATCTTCTTCGGCGGCCGCGAGCTCGGCGGCCAGATCTTCGCGCCGGCCCAGGCCAGCGGTATCCAACTTCATGAAAGCTCCTCCACGTTCATCACTGCCGGAAGCTAGCGTCCCGCGCGATGAAGACCAGCGGAGCGCTGCTCGGGGGCGCCACCCTCATCGCGGCGCTCTTCTTCCTCTCCGGCGGCAATGGGGCCGACCCCCGGACCCCTCCCGGCCTGCCCGGGAAGCCGCCGCCGTTCCTCGGCGTCGCCGTGCTCGGCGACGGCGGCCTGACCGCCGCGGTCGACGCCTACGGGAGCGTGGTCGACCTGCGACCGGACCCGGCGGGGCCGGCGTTGATCGAGAACCCGTCCGAGCGGCAGGCGGCGGGGACGGTCGAGGAGGACACCGGGATCCAGGTCTGGGTCCGGGTCGGCGGCGAGGAGCTGCCGATGTGGCGTGCGGACGAAGTGCGGCAGCGCTATTTGCCAGGGACGAACGTGCTGCGGACGGTGGCACGGTTCGGGCGGGACGAAATGCGGATCGAACAGGCGGCGCAGGGGGAGACGCTGGCGATGAGGATCGCCGGCGGGCCCCAGCCGAGCTTGCGAGTCAATGCTGGTCTCGGCTGCGAGCAGCATCGCCACGGCGGAGTCCTCACGGGGGCCTGCACGTTGGGGTCCTGGGCGCCGGGGACCGCATCGTTCGTCGACCTGGTCGGCACCGCGGACCGCCGCTGGCTGCGACGCGCACGCCCGCTCGGCGGCGGCGCTCCGGCATGGGCGACGAAGATGTACGAGCGCTCGCTGCTCGTCCTCCATGCCCTGACCGATCGCGAGACCGGCGCCGTCGCAGCCGGCGCCCGGGACGGCTGGGCCTACGTCTGGCCGCGCGACGCCTCGGCAGCGGTGATCGCTTACGCCAAGGCGGGTTACCGGCCGGAGGCGGAGCTCTCCACGCAATTCCTCCTCGGCCTCGGCCTCGAGCAGTCCGCCCGCTTCCACGGCGACGGCAGGCCCGTGTCCGGCCGCCCCGCCCAGGGCGACGCGATCGGCTGGGTCGCTGCCGCCTCCCAGGCCGCCGGGATCATCGGCAGCGCCCGGCACGCAGGCCGGATCCTCGCCGGCGGCGGTCCCGTCCCCTGGCATGACCGGGCCGACTACTGGGAGGGAGAGCCCGGCGACTACCTCGGCAACGCCCTCGCCGCGCGCTCCGACGTGTCTGAGTTTTCCCGTCATATATGGGGGGAAAGCTCAGACACCCCCTCCCGAAAGGGGCTGGCGCGGGCGGACGAGCCCGATTCCGGTCTCGATTCAGCCGCCGCCTGGGCGGTTCGGCCCTTCCCCCGGCCCCGGCTCTATCCCGCCGCCCGCGCCACGCTCAATCGTCTCGTGTTCGAGGGGACGCCCTACGGCATCACCCCGGGTGAAGGCTGGCCGGGAGGCGACGATCCCTGGTCCGCTCCCACGGCCTGGACCGCGTGGTCGCTAGCCGCGCTCGGCGAGCGGCGCGAGGCGTTGAAGCTGATGGGGGCTCTGCGGCGCTCCGCGACCCCGGCCGGAGCTCTACCCGAGCGCGTCGACGCCGAGACCGGCATCCCCCGCTCGACCACCCCGCTCGCCTGGTCGCACGCCTTCGCGATCCTCGCCCTGCGCGAACTCTGGCCCTCGCGCTGAGTCGTGGTTCCTTTGTCCTGCCATGGCGGACAAAGGAACCACGCGATCGGCTGGCGCTACAACTCCCCCCGCATCAAGCCCATCAGCTCCAGCGCACCGGCCTTGTGCAGCGGTTCGTTCAGGTTGCCGCACTTGGGGCTCTGCACGCAGGAGGGACAACCGGCCTCGCAGGGGCACTCGGCGATCAGCCGCTCGGCGTCGCCGAGCAGGCGCTCGAACTCCTCGTAGCCGCGCCTGGTGATCCCGACCCCGCCGGGATGGCCGTCGTAGATGAAGATCGTCGAGCGGCCGGTCTGGAAGTGAACGTTGGTCGAGAGGCCGCCGATGTCCCAGCGGTCGCACATCGCGATCAGCGGCAGGACCGCGATCTGGCTGTGCTCGGTCGCGTGCAGGGAGCCGAGCAGAGCCTCGCTCGGCAGCGCCCGGGCGAGGCCGTCGGGCAGCACGTACCAGAGCGCCTGGGTGACGAAGTTCTGCTCGGGCAGCTCGAGGGCGACGATGTCGATCGGTTCCTGGTCGGAGACCGAGACGCGCTGGAAGGCGATCACCTGCTCGGACACCGAGACCTCGCCGAAGTTGAGCTGCACGCCGGCGACCTCGCGCTGCTCGTGGAGGCGCTCGATGTAGATCTCGGTCTCCTTTTTCGGCCGCGTGTACCAGTCGCCGTCGAAGGCGGAGACGATCGCCCGCCGCTCCTCGATATCGAGCCGGTCGACCTCGTAGGAGCGGCCGAGGTGGAGGTAGACGGCGCCGGGGTGGATCGTGGTGAAGGCGCGCTCGGCCTCGACCAGGCCGAGCATCTCCCCCGCGTCGCGCTCGATCACCGCGACCGAGTCGGCCGAGGCCGAGCGCAGCGGGATCCGGTTGGCGACGAACTCGCTGCGCTGCGGCATCAGCTTGCCGCCGACCCCGCGCAGCTCCCCTGCGGCCAGCAGCCGCTCGGCCCGCTCGCGCCACTCGGGGCCGAAGATCGAGGCGTCCTCGTCGCTCAGCGGCAGCTCATAGGCGGCGGCGATCAGGTGGCGGGAGGCGATCTGGTCGTTGGTGTGGTCGAGGATCGCCGCCTCGACCGGCCGGCCGATGAACTCCTCCGGGTGGCGACAGAAGAACTGGTCGAGGGCGTCCTGGCCGGCGACGTAGACGGCCAGGCCGCGGCGGCGGCGGCCCGCCCGTCCCCACATCTGCCGCAGACTGGCGACGGTGCCCGGGAAGGTGACGCAGATCGCCGCGTCCAGCTCGCCGACGTCGATCCCCAGCTCCAGCGCGTCGGTCGCGACGACCGCCAGCAGCTCGCCGGAGGAGAGTCGGGACTCGATCCCACGCCGCTGCTGTGGGGTGTAGCCGCCGCGGTAGGGGGCGATCCGCTTCGCCAGCTCCGGCTTGCCGCGACGCTCGAGGTTTTCGCGGGCGAATCGCTGGATCAGCTCGATCCCGCGCCGGCTTTTGAGGAAGCAGATGGTGCGCACGCCGTGGGTGACCAGCTCGGCGAGCAGGTCGGCGGCCTCGGAGAGGGCCGAGCGGCGGGCGCCGGTGCGCTCGTCGAGCAGCGGCGGGTTCCACATCGCGATCTCGCGGCCGGCCCGCGGGGCGCCGTCGTCGTCGATCAGCTCGAACGGCGTCCCGACCAGCCGCTCGGCCAGCTCGACCGGGTTGGCGATCGTCGCCGAGGCGAGCAGGAAGCGCGGCTCGGAGCCGTAGTAGCGAGCCAGCCGCCGCAGCCGCCGCAAGACGTTGGCGACGTGGGAACCGAAGACGCCGCGGTAGGTGTGGGCCTCGTCGACCACCACCCAGCGCAGGTTGGCGAGGAAGTCGCCCCAGCTCTTGTGGTTTGGCAGGAGGCCGACGTGGAGCATGTCGGGGTTGGTGAGGACGAGGTTGTTCTTGCGGCGGATCTCGGGGCGCTCCTCGCGCGGCGTGTCGCCGTCGTAGATCGCCTCGCGCAAGTGCGGCGGTCGCAACTGGGCGAGCTTGCGCGCCTGGTCCTGGGCCAGCGCCTTGGTCGGGTAGAGGTAGAGCGCCCGGTCTTTGGGGCGGGCGGCGATCCCGTTCAGGACCGGCAGGTTGAAGGCAAGGCTCTTGCCGGAGGCGGTGCCGCTGGTGATCACGAGGTCGGACTCCGTGGCCGCCTCGAAGGCGCGCAGCTGATGGGTGTAGAGGGAGTCGATCCCGACCCGCGCCAGCGCCTCGGTGAGGCCGGGGTCGAGCTCCGCCGGCAGCGGCGCCGGCTGCGATGGACGCTCCTCCTCGGAGGACTGGGCGACGATTCGTCCGTCCCGGCGGGCCGAATCGATCGCGATCGCCCAATCGGATGCCAGCAGGCTCCCACCGCGTGCCATCAGGCCGGGCTCACGATCTCGGCCGCGACGCGCATCGCCTGCAGGGAGGAGCGGTCGTGGATGCGAAGGACGTCGGCGCCCTCGCGCACCGCGAGGGCCACCGCGGCGACGGTGCCCCACTCGCGCTCGCCTGCAGGCAGGCGTTTCTCCCAGGAGCCGGCCAGGGCAGCGCCGATGAAGTCCTTGCGGGAGAGGGAGATATAGAGCGGCAGGCCGAGCGCGCCCAGCTCGCCAAGCCGCCGCAGGATCTCCAGGTCCTGGTCGGGGCTGAGGTCGAAGTCGAGTCCGGGGTCGATGGCGATCTGCTCCTCTCTCACTCCAAGGTCCAGGGCCACCTCGACTCTCCCCTCGAACCAGGCCCGCAGGTGATCGACCACGTCGCCGTAGTCGCGCCAGGGCCGGTCGACCCGCGGCGGTCCCTCGATGTGCATCAGCACGTAGCCGCAGCCCGTCTCGGCGACGAGCTCGAACATCTCCTCGCAGCCACCGGAGATGTCGTTGACGACCTCCGCCCCAGCAGCCAGTGCCTGACGAGCGACCAACGGGGAGAAGGTATCGGCCGAAATCGGGACCCCACCGCCATCGCGTGGTTCCTTTGTCCTGATATCCCGGACAAAGGAACCACGACATGCGGTTGCGAGGCCCTCGACGGCCGGGACCAGGGCTGCGGCCTCGTCCTCGGGAGAGACCGGTGGGCCCGCCTTGGCCGCTACGGCGCCGACGTCGAGCATCTCGAAGCCCGCCTCGACCAGCGCCAGCCCGTCGGCGACCGCCTGCTCGGGCGTACCGCTGCGCGCCCCCTCGAACATCGAGTCGACGGTGACGTTGACGATCCCGGCGGCGATCGGCCGCGCCAGGTCGAGGGTCCGGTCAGCCAGCCTCCACTCCACGCCCGCTACGGTAGCGACCGCGCCGATGCCGCTCCGCTGCGTCTACACCGATCTCGACGGGACCCTGCTCGGCAAGGGCAGCTCGCTCTTCCGCGACCCCGGGGGCGGCTTCTCGCTGGCCCAGGCGCGGGCGCTCGAGGCGTGCCACCGGGCCGGCGCCGAGGTTGTGATCATGTCCGGCCGCCGCGAGCCGCAGGTGCACGAGGCGGCGCGGCTGATGGGCCAGACCTCCTACATATACGAGGCCGGCTGCGCCTTCGCGATCGAGGGCGAGACGACCCTGATGACCGGCGCGATGGCGCCGAGCGAGGACGGCACGATCTACGAGCAGATCGAGCAGCGCGGGATCCCGAAGCTGCTCTTCGAGCACTTCGAGGGGCGGCTCGAGTACCACTCGCCCTGGCACCACGGCCGCGTCCTCTCCCACCTCTTCCGCGGCAAGGTCGAGGTCGAGGAGGCCAACGCGCTGCTGCGCGAGCGCGGCGACGAGGACCTGCGGCTGCTCGACAACGGTGCGATCGGCCGGCCGATGCCGACGGTCGAGGGACGCACCCACGCCTACCACCTGGTCCCCACGCAGGTCAGCAAGGCGGCGGCGGTCGCCGGCCACGCCCGCGCCCGCGGCTACGACCCGGCCGAGTGCATCGCCGTCGGCGACTCGATCGAGGATCTCGAGGTCGCCGCGGCCGTCGGCCGCTTCTTCGTCGTCGCCAACGGGCCCGAGCACGACGCCGGTCTACGGGCCGCGCTGCCGAATTGGGACAATGCGACCGTCACCGAAGGCAGCATGGGCGACGGCTTCTACGAGGCGGTCGTTTCCTCGCTGATGGAACGCCGGCCCTAAAAGGAGAGCTTGTGTCGTCAGAGAACGCGACGGTCGCGGAGCAGGAGTACCTGGAGATCATGTTCTGGCTGGAGGAGGCAGGGCTGCCGATGACCGGCGCCAACATCGCCCGCGCGATGCAGCTCTCACCGCCGACCGTGCACGAGATGATCGGCCGCCTGATCGACGACGGCTACGTCGAGCGCAACGAGGACAAGACGCTCACCTTCACCGAGTCCGGCCGCGAGCACGCCAGCTACATCGTTCGCCGCCACCGGATGATCGAGCGCTTCCTCACCGACGTGCTCCACATCCCCTGGGACGAGGTGCATGAGGAGGCCGAGCGGATCGAGCACGCGATGAGCCCGGTGCTGGAGGAGCGGATGCGGGCGGCGATCGGCGACGCGACCACCTGCCCCCACGGCCACCCGATCGTCGAGGGCGTCCGCGAGCAGGGTTCGCTGCTGGCTGATGTCGAGATCGGCGCCAGCGTCGTGGTCCTGCGCTTCGAGAACGAGGCCGAGGAGCTGCTGCATTACCTGAAGGCGGCTGGGCTGGACCCCGGCCTGGAGGGCAAGGTCGAGACCTCCGACGACGAGCGCGTCGTCATCGCCTCCGCCGACGGCGACCACGAGGTCAGCCGCAGCGTCGCCGAGACCGTCTCGGTCCGCGCCGACCCGGCACCGCCGCCGCGGGCCGCGATCCCGGAGCAGCTCGTGCTCTCGAACGACCGCTACGGGCGTTAGTGCGACTGGTGAGTTATGGGCGCTATAACGCCCATAACTCGCCTACTGCGGCACTGACAACGACATGATCGGTTCGCCGGTCGGGGCTTCGCTCCCGCCCTGCGGCTCTTCGGTGACCATCACGGTCTCGACGCCGGTCATGTCGGCTATTCGGGTCTCGGCCTGGCCGTTGCGGTCGGGGACGAACAGCGCCGGCACCGCTTCGACCTTGCCGTCGCGTTCGACCCACGCCTCCAGCACCTTGTCCGGGGGGATCTGGGATACGCCGGAGAGGTGCAGCGTGCCGCCGTCGCCTTCCTGGACCATCTTCACCGTCAGCGGGCCCATCTGCCGTTCCAGGGTCGAGGCGCCGCCGCCATCGGTGCCGGACCCGTCCTTGCCCACCTCGTAGCCGACGACCCCCGCGACCAGCAGGGCGACGACGGCGAAGCCGGCCGCCGGCTTCAGTAGCCAGCGCCAGCCCCGGCGCGGCGCGGGCCGCTGCCGCGCCTCGCGGATGTCCTCCCGCACCTCGGTCATCAGCGTCTGGCGTAGCTGCGGCGGCGGCTCGGCCCGCTCGACCGACTCCGGCAGCAGCTGCACCGCGGGCTCGAGCCAGCACATCTCCTCCTGGCAGCGCTCGCAGCCCTCGAGGTGGCGCTCCAGGTCGGCCGCCTCGTCGCGCTCGAGCGCGCCCAGCATGTAGGCGGCGAGATCCTCGCTCCAGCGTTTGTGATCGGTTGCGTTCATGCCAGTCCCTCCGCAAGCTCTCCGCGGATCTTCTCCAACCCCAGCCGCATCCGCCCCTTGACCGTGCCCATCGGCAGTCCGAGGATCCGCGAGATCTCCGAGTGGCTGAAGCCGCCGAAGTAGGCGAGCTCGATCACCTTCGACTGCTCCCCGGGCAGCTTGCCGAGCGCGCCGCGGAGCTCGGCCGCGGTCTCGCGCCGCAGCGCTTCGTCCTCGGTCCGCTCCTCCGCGGGGCGCTGCTCGAGCGTCGCATCGTCGTCAAAGGTCAGCTTCGGCGCCTTGCCTGCGCGGCTGCGGAGGAAGTCGATCGCCCGGTTGCGGACGACGCTGAGCAGCCAGGAGCGGACGCTGCCGCGGGCCGCGTCGAAGCGGGCACCGCTGCGCCAGACGGAGATGAACGCCTCCTGGGTCACTTCTTCGGCGGCGGCGCGGTCGCCGACGATCCGATAGGCGAGGGAGTAGGCGGCACCGCCGTGGCGGTCGTAGAGGACCTCGAACGCCTCGGGGTCGCGGCGGCCGACGAGGGGCATCAGCTCCTCGTCGGCCAGTCGCTCCGCTTTCTCTCGCCGGACCGCCATCGGCTCTACACGATGAACGGTTCGACGGCCTTCAGGACCTGCTTTTCGTCGAGCGGGCTGTCGAAGGCGGCAGGTGCGGGTTGTTCGGAGTTCTGCAACCGGATCGCCGCCGCGTGCCGCGCCTCGACCTGGACGATGCCGCCGGCCGCGGCCAGCACTTCTTTGGACTTGATCATCGGACCGGCGCCGTTGTAGGCGCTGACTCCCGTGTCCTCGAAGGTCTGGGCGAGCTCGAGGAAGCCGGCGGTGTCGTTGTATTCGAAGTTGAACTTCGGCTCCGCCACCGGCTTGCCGCCGAGTTTCTTGATCGTCGCCTCGAGCGCTTCGACGTGCTGCTGCTCGTCGGAGGCGATCAGCTCGACGAGGGCCTTCAGTTCGCCGCTCGGCTTCGCCCGCTTCTTCGCTTCCGCGTAGAACGTCGACTCGAGGTACTCGAGGGTGAGGGCGAAGTTGAGGATCCCGACGTCGCCGGATTCCGACATCGCCAGGGCCTTGCGGACGAAGGGGCTGACCATCGCTGAGCCGTAAATCGCCCCGGCCGCGAGCGCGCCCTTGAGGATCACGTCGCCGCGGGAGAGGTCACCGCCCTCGACGTCGACCTCGACGGCGGCGAGCTCGGGAGTCTTCAGCTGCTCGTTCATCTCTCTATCTCCTATATCTCGCGGGCTCATTCGACCAGGAACGGTTCGACGGACTCGAGGACGGTCTTCACGTCGGCGGGCTTGGCGAAGGCACCGTCCGGCGTGATCGATTCGCCCAGCAGGGTGTTGAGGACCGCCGCGTGCCGTCCCTCGACGCTGTGGATGGCGAGGGCCGAGGCGAGGACTTCCGGGCTCTGGATGTTGGCCGCCTGGCCGAGGTAGGCCGCGGCGCCGAGGTTCTCGACGGTCCCGGCCAGTTCCAGCACCGACTTCGCGTTTTCCAGCGGGAATTCGGCTTTCGGTTCCGGCGCCGGCTTGCCGCCGAGCTGCTTGACCGCGGCGGTCAGGGCCTGGACGTGTTCCGCCTCCTCTTGGCCGAACTTGCGGATCGTCTCCAAGTCGGCGCCCTTGAACAGGCCGCTCTTGACGACGTCGGCGTAGAAGGCCGTCTCCAGGTACTCGAGCGTGAGGGCGTAGTTGAGGATGCCGATGTCGCCCTTGCCGAATTTGGCGGTTTCGCCGGCGCCGCCGCCCGACTTCATCGTGTCGGTGGTCGTGGTGGTGCCGCTGTCGTCGCCGCAGGCGGCGAGGAAGGCCGCCACCGCGGTGGTGCTGCCGCCGACCGCGAGGAACCTGCGCCGCGAAACGGGGTCTTCGAGCTGCTCGAGCTCAGCCATTTTTACTTGCCTCCTGGTCGTTTACTTGCCCCCACCTACGGGGGACCGGCGCCAGGTGGATCAAAATCCGCCGATGGCGAGCGCGACTACGGCGACGGGACGGACCCGGGGAGCGGCGCTGCTGGTGCTGGCCTCGATCGTCTCGGTCCAGTGCGGCTCGGCGCTGGCGACGACGCTGTTCGACGAGATCGGCTCCTCCGGGGCGGTCTTCCTGCGTGCCGCGTTCGGCGCCTTGGTCCTGGTGGCGGTGACGCGGGCCGCGGCCCTGCGGGTGCGGGAGTGGCCGCACCGCGACGTGCTCCTGCTTGGCGCCGCGGTCGCCGGCGTCAACCTCTTCTTCTACGCCGCCCTCGACCGGCTGCCGCTCGGGATCACGGTCACGCTCGAGTTCGTCGGCCCGCTCGGGGTCGCCATCGCCGCCTCGCACCGGCGCCGCGACCTCGTCTGGGCGCTGCTCGCCGCGATCGGCATCGTCCTCCTCTCCGACGGCGCCGGCGGCGAGAGCGTCGACGTCCTCGGCGTCGTCCTGGCCCTCACCGCCGGCGCCTTCTGGGGCGCATACATCGTCCTCAGCGACCGGGTCGGCGATCTCGCCCCCGGCGCGAGCGGGGCGACGATGGCGGCGGTGATATCGGCCGTGATCGTGGCCCCGTTCGGGCTCGCCCAGGGCGGAGGCGAGCTTTTCACCCCGGCTCACCTGGCGATCGGCGCCGCGGTCGGCGTCCTTAGCACCGCGGTCCCCTACGTCTTCGAGATCGAGGCGCTGCGGCGCCTGCCGCGAGCCGTCTTCGGAGTGCTGATGAGCCTCGAGCCGGCCGTCGCCGCGGCGATCGGCTTCATCGCGCTGTCACAGGACCTCGCCGCGATCGAAGTGGTCGCGATCACCTTGGTAGTCGTCGCTTCGGCGGGCGCCCTGCGCTCGGCTGCTTCGCCGCCCCGTGACTAACGCATACGGATCTGAGCACAGCCGGCTGTGTCGGAAATCGGTTAGGCGGCCCGCAGCCGCTGAAGAGCGCCAGCGATCCGCGCAACGCCTTCGGCAGCACGGTCGGTCGGGACCGGAGCGAAGGAGAGGCGGAGGCTGTTCTCGCCGCCGGAAATCATGAAGTCGGGGCCGGCGACGAAGGAAACACCCTCGCCTTTCGCCTCGGCGAGCAGGGCCACCGTATCGGTGCCCTCGGCAAGGTCGAGCCAGAGGAAGTAGCCACCCTCCGGGACGACGAACTCGGCCTCGGGGATCTGCTCGCGCAGCGCCGCCACCAGCGCATCGCAGCGTGCCTTCAGCTCGCCTTTGACGAACTCGATGTTGCGGTCGAGCTCGCCGCTGCGGCAGAGCTCGAGGACGATCGCCTCGGCCAGCATGTTCGGCGAGATGTAGGTCTCGTTCGCCTTTTTCGCCAGCTTCTTGATCTCCTCGGCAGGGCCGGCGAGGTAGCCAACGCGGACGCCGGGGCTGACGGTCTTCGAGAAGGAGGAAGCGTGGACGACTTTGCCCGCCTCGTCCATCGAGAGCATCGTCGCCAGCGGCTCGCCCTCGAAGGGCAGCTCGCGGTAGGGGTCGTCCTCGAAGATCCAGAAGTCGTGCTCGGCGGCGAGCGCGACCAGGCGCCGGCGCTTCTCCTCGGAGAGCGTGCAGCCGGCGGGGTTGTGGGCGTTGGGGATGACGTGAGCGAACTCGATCGGCCCCTCGGCGAGCGCCGCTTCCAGCTGCCCAACGTCGAGACCGTCGGCCTCCAGCCGCACCGGCACCAGCTCGACGCCGATCTGCCGCAGCAGCAGCAGGGTGCGGTCGTAGGTCGGCTGCTCGACGACCACGCGGTCGCCAGCGCCGAGCAGATGCTGGAACAGCATCGCTCCCGCCTCGAGCGAGCCGTTGGCGATCATCACCTGGCTGGGATCGAGATGGCCGTGCCGCTCGGCGACCCACTGGCAGAGCCCGGGATGGCCGATCCCGACGCCGTAGGAAAGCGCCGTTTCCCAGTCGGAATCGAGCGCCCGCGCGGCCGCATCCCGCACCTGCTCGTGGGGAAGGATGTCGGCGCTCGGAGCGCCGCGAGCAAACGAAATCGTGTCAGTAGCCATGCGCAAACGACCCTAGCAACGGCGCACCGTCCCACGATTCCCCGGCCGTTGCGCAATGCGCCCGCCCCGCGAGCCGCAATAGGGGGCGAAACAAGGGGGTGTCTGAGCTTGACCCTCACATATGACGGGAAAAGTCAGACACGCCCAGCGGGAGTGGGGACTGGAGGCGTTGGCGACCCAGCAGCACGGGGTGATTTCGCATGCGCAGCTCATCGGTTTGGGATTCGACGAGCAGTGGATCGAGAGGCGACTGCGGGAGAGAAGGCTGAATGCCCTTCACCGCAATGTGTACGCCGTTGGCCACCGGCGGCTCGCATTGCGTGCGCCTTGGTGGGGCGCGCTTCTCGCTTACGGGCCCGGTGCGGTGCTGAGTCATCGGTCCGCCGCTGTGCTTTGGGGGATTCGACGCAAGCAACGGGTGGCGATCCACGTCACCGCTCCGTGCGGTCGGCAGGGACTGCGGCGCCGAACGGGCATCTGGATTCACCGCTGCAAGTTCGGAGCAGAGGACATCACGAGGGAGAGCGGCTTTCCAGTTACCACCGTCGCCCGCACCCTCTTCGACCTTGCCGAAGTCGTGCCGTACGACAGCCTGAAAGGCGCCACCGAGGAGGCGGATCGACTGAAACTGCTGCGCCTCCGCGAGCTCGAGGACGTCTGCGAGCGCAGCAGAGGGCGACGAGCCTTACGGCCGATGCGGCGGCTGCTCGAGGAGCTGCGCTTCCCCGACGAAGGGCGCTCGCCCCTGGAGATCCGCTTCGCCACCTTCCTCCGTGAGCGCGAACTGCCCGCCCCGGAGCAGAACGCCGACGTGCTGGGCCACGAGGTCGACGCCCTCTGGCCAGGCGCGAAGCTCGTCGTCGAGCTCGATAGCTGGGAACACCATGGCCACCGGGCCGCCTTCGAGCGCGACCGTGCCCGCGATCCCAAGCTGCTGATCGCCGGCTACCGCACCGTCCGTGTCACGCACTGGCGCCTGGACCGCGAACCGAATCGCCTGGCGGCGGAGATCCGAGAACTGCTGGCTACCCCGCCACCGAGCTGATCGGGGCCTAGAGACTGCGGAGCATCTCGGCGGCGATCGCCGCCGTCTCGGTCGGGCTTTCGCCGACCCGCACGCCCTTGGCTTCGAGCGCGTCTTTCTTCGCCTGGGCGGTGCCCGAGGAGCCGGAGATGATCGCCCCGGCGTGGCCCATCTGCTTGCCGGGCGGGGCGGTGAAGCCGGCGATGTAGGCGACCACCGGCTTGGAGATGTCGGAGGCGATGAACTCGGCCGCCCGCTCCTCGGCGTCGCCGCCGATCTCGCCGACCATCACGATCAGCTCGGTGTCGGGGTCGGCCTCGTAGAGCTCGAGGATGTCGATGAAGTCGGAGCCGACGATCGGGTCGCCGCCGATGCCGACGATCGAGGAGTTCCCCGTCCCGGCCTGCTTCAGCTCGTTGCCGATCTGGTAGGTCAGGGTGCCGCTCTTGGAGACGACCCCGATCGGGCCTGGATCGAAGAACTGGGCCGGGATGATCCCGACGTTGGCCTTGCCGGGCGAGAGGATGCCGGGGCAGTTTGGGCCGATCAGCCGGACGCCCGCCTCCTTCGCCTTCCAGTAAGTGGAGAGCATGTCGAGGACGGGAATCCCCTCGGTGATCGCGATCACCGTCTCGACTCCCGACTCGATCGCCTCGTCGATCGCCGCCGCGGCGAAGCGCGCGGGGACGAAGATCATCGAGGTGTTGGCGCCGGCCTCGCTGACGGCGTCGGAGATCGTGTCGAAGACCGGCGTGCCCTCCACGTCCTGGCCGCCCTTGCCGGGCGTGACCCCGGCGACGAGGTCGGTTCCGTAGGCCTTGTTGCGCAGCCCGTGGAAGGAGCCCTCGCGGCCGGTCAGGCCGGAGACGGCGAGCTTCATGCCCTCGTCGACGATGATGCTCATCGTTAGACGCTCTCTCCGCCATCGGCGAGCTCGACGACGCGGCGGGCGGCGTCCAGCATCGTCTTCTCCTGGTGCAGGTTGGAAAGGTTCGCCTCGGCGAGGATCTTCAGCCCCTCCTCGGAGTTCGTCCCGTCGAGGCGCACCACCAGCGGCATCCCGAGGTCGATCTGCCGCGAGGCGGTGACGATCCCGTTGGCGATCTCATCGCAGCGGGTGATGCCGCCGAAGATGTTGAAGAGGATCGCGCTCACCTTCGCGTCGCTCTTGATGACTTCGAGCGCGTTGACGATCGCCTCGGCTTTGGAGCCGCCGCCGGCGTCGAGGAAGT
Organism: Solirubrobacterales bacterium; assembly: GCA_035264245.1. Classification (GTDB taxonomy): domain Bacteria; phylum Actinomycetota; class Thermoleophilia; order Solirubrobacterales; family 70-9; genus VAYN01. The sequence continues at coordinate 4,297 of DATFQO010000087.1, read as the reverse complement.
TGGCCGGGGCGCCCCCCGCTTGGGCGACGACGTCGAGCGTCGACATGCAGAGGCCGGCGCCGTTGGCGAGGATGCCGACGTTGCCGTCGAGTTTCACGTAGGTGAGGCCCTTCTCCTTCGCCATCTGCTCCTGCGGATCGTCGACGGTGTCGGCGATCTCGGCCAGGTCCTGGTGGCGGAAGAGCGAGTTGCCGTCGATCGTCACCTTCGAGTCCAGCGCGACGACCTCGCGGCCGGCGGTGACGATCAGCGGGTTGACCTCGATCAGCGTCGCGTCCTCCTCGCGCGCCACCTCGGCCAGCTTCACCAGCGCCTCGGCGGCTTCGTCGAGCGCGTCCTCGGCTAGGCCGGCGTCGGCGACGATCGCCCGCGCCGCGGCGGCGTCGAACCCGTTCGGGTCGATGTGCCGTTTGACCAGCGCGTCGGGGTCCTCGGCGGCGACCGCCTCGATGTCCATCCCGCCCTTGGCCGAGACCATCGCCAGCAGCTTCGTCTCGCCGCGGTCGAGGATCACCGAGGCGTAGTACTCCTCGGCGATGTCCGAGCCGCCCTCGATCCAGACCTGATCGACGCGGAACGGGCCCTCGCCGTGCGGCCCGACGATGTCCATGCCGAGGATCGCGTCGGCGTACTCGCGCGCCGCCTCGGCGTTCTGGGCGATCTTGATCCCGCCCGCCTTGCCGCGGCCGCCGATCAGGACCTGGGCCTTGATCGCGCAGGGGTAGCCGATCTGCTCCGCCGCGGCGACGGCGTCGTCAACCGTGTCGGCGACCTCACCGCTGGGCACGGCGATGCCGTGCTTGGCGAACAGCTGCTTGCCCTGGTACTCGAGGAGGTCCATGTCTGAGGGGGCGCTGGGAGGAGCGCAGCGCGGCAGACTATCCGAATGACATAATGCCGCGCTCGCTCATGCCCCTGCCCAGCCTCAAAAACGTCAAATGGGTCACCACCGATTGCTACGGGACCCTCATCGACTGGGAGAAAGGGATCGTCGACGCCTGCAAGAAAGAGGCGTCCAAGGACGGTTTCAGCTTCGAAGAGGGGCCCTTCCTCGAGCGCTTCTTCGAAGTCGAGGCGGAAATCATGGCCGGCTCCTACGAGCTCTACGCCGAGGTGCTGCGCCGCACGATCGTCAAAGTCGCCGGTGAGATCGGCTGGGAAATCGAGCCTTCCCGGGCCCAGTTCCTGCCCAACAGCGTTGCCTACTGGCTGCCGTTCCGCGAGTCCAACGCGGCGATGGACCGGCTCGGCAAGAAGTACGAGATCGGGATCATCACCAACACCGACGACAAACTGCTGGGGATCTCGCGCCGCCACCTGCGGACCGAACTCGACCTCGTCGTCACCGCCCAGCAGGTGCGCAGCTACAAGCCCGACCCCGTCCACTTCAAAGAGTGCGCGCGGCGGATCGGCAGCAAGAAAGGTTGGCTCCACATCGGCTCCAACTACGCGACCGACATCGCGCCGGTGCTGAAAATGAACGTGCCGGTGATCTGGGTCAACCGCCACGGCGAGAAACTGGAAGGGCGCAAAGCCCCCAGCGCGACGGTGAAAAACTTTCGCGAAGCAGTGAAAAAGCTCGGCGCGTCCTGAGCGTCTTCTAGCTTTCAGGCCGCAACTCAGGCGTGAGGCGCCGGTTTCGGGGGTAGCAACGCTCCTCGATTCACTGATGCAGATAGCCACTCCACAGACCAGCCAGTCGCTTGCCCACGCCCGGGGGCGGTTCGGCGTCGTCCTCGCCCTCTGCCTGCTGCTCGGCAGCCTCGTCCTCGCCGGCAGCCAGAGCGCCGGCGCGGCGCAGTCCTCGGCGGTGCAGCGACCGAGCTTCGTCGTCATCCAGACCGACGACGAGACGCTCGACCAGCTCTACGCCACCCTCAACGTCGGCGGCATCGAGGTGCAGGCGATGCCCTACACCCACGCGTTGATCGCCAATCGCGGCATCACCTTCAATCGCTACTACGTCTCCTACCCCCTCTGCTGCCCCTCACGGGTCAGCCTCTTCACCGGCCGCTATGCCCACAACCACAACGTCCGCGGCAACGTGCCGCCCAATGGCGGCTTCACCGGCTTCGCGAACCGCGCCGCCTACAGCCACAACCTCGCCACCTGGCTGCAGGGCGCGGGCTACCGGACGATCCACATCGGCAAGTTCCTCAACGGCTACGGCGACGAACCGTTCGACAGCGGCCGGGACGTGCCGCCGGGCTGGGACGCCTGGCACTCGGTGCTGAAAGCCGACACCAACCACTTCTTCTACGGCTACACGCTGAACGACAACGGCTCGATCGACGGTCCCTTCGGCGACCCGGGCAGCTGGGACACGCGCGAATACGGCGAACGCGACGACTTCGGCTGCCCGGCCGCGCCGCTGGAAGGCAAACCCTGCTTCTACGCAACCGACGTCTTCAGCCGCATCGCCAACGAAGAGCTGGTCGGGACCTCACCCGAACAGCCCTTCTACCTGCAGCTGGACTACACCGCTCCCCACGGCGACTTCCGCCGCCCGGCGGGCCCGGAGCCGGCGATCCGCCACTACGGCACCTTCTCGGGCGCCCCCTACCCGCACGGCCGCGAGGAAGGGTTCAACGAGGGCAACGTCAACGACAAGCCGCGCTTCATCCGGGAAGCGCCCTACCTCTCGCTGAACGAGATCCACACCTACCGCGTCTACTACCAGAAGGCGCTGGAGTCGCTGCGCTCGGTCGACGAAGGCGTGAAACTAGTCGTCGACACCCTCGGCGGCCTGCAGCGCCTGCGCAACACCTACATCGTCTTCACCTCCGACAACGGCTTCTTCTACGGCGAGCACCGCCTCACCGGTGGCAAGTTCCTCGCCTATGAGCCGTCCACCCACCTGCCGCTGCTGATCCGCGGGCCGGGGATCAAAGCCGGCACCTCGACCGGGGAGCTGGCCGCCAACGTCGACCTCGCGCCGACGATCCTCGAACTGGCCGGCGTGGAAGCCGACAAGAGCATCGACGGCCGCTCGCTGGTCCCCTATATGAAAGACCCGGCGCTGCGCTCCCGCCGGCCGATCCTCTTCGAGTCCTTCGTCGAAACCGCCGACGTAGAAGCCAACGGCGAAATCCTCACCCAGACCGCCCGCCGCAACACCGCACGGGATGGCGCCGGCGCCTCGATCGTGGCGCCGCCGAAGGACTACCTCGGGATCCGCCTCGGCCCCTACAAGTACATCGAGTGGCCGAGCGGCGAGAAAGAGCTTTACGACGTCACCAAAGACCCGTATGAGCTGAACAACATCGTCCGGGTCCGCAACCTCTCGCCGATCCGGGCCTTCCTCCACGCGCAGCTGATCCGCCTGGAGACCTGCGTGGGGCGCACCTGCCAGGAAGTCGCCCCGCCCTTCCCGCTGACGCTGGAGCAGCAGCGCAAGGTGGACAAGCAGCGCCGTGAAGAAGAACGTCAGAAGGAACGGGAACGCGAAGAAAAGCGGCACCACAAACGGGGTAAATGAGGTTGGAGGGGAGGGGCACCCTCTCCAAACCCGCTCGCTTCGCTCGCTTTTGGGAGTGTTTGGAGAGGGTGCCCCTCCCCTCCACTCGACGGCCGTTTGTTGCTCGGGGAGCTGGAGAGACGAGCGTTACTTGATGACGGCGAGGGTGTCGCCGGCGCCGACTGCGGTGCCCTCGGAGATGGGGAGCTCTTCGACCTTGCCCGACCTGTGGGCGTTGATCTCGTTCTCCATCTTCATCGCCTCGATCACGCAGATCAGGTCGCCCTCGCTGACCTCGGCGCCCTGCTCGACGGCAACCTTGAAGACGGTGCCCTGCAACGGGGCGATCAGGGCCTCGCTGGAGGCGCCTCCTCCGCCGCCAGCCTTGCGCTCGCGCTTCGGCGGCTGTCTTTGTCCGGAGCCGCCAGCGGCCGGGGCGGCAACGCCGCCCGCGGGGGCCTCGCCGATCACCTTGACGTCGAACAGCTTGCCGGAGACCTCGACCTTGTAGTCGCGGGTCAGCATCTCGCCGCCGTCCTCTGAGGGCTCCGGCGGATTCGCGTCGGCGGACGCCGTCGACTTCAGCCAGTCGGTGTCCTCCATCAGGTCGCGGCAGGTCTCCCCCTTCGCCCACTGCTCGGTGGCGAGGATCGCTTCGTGGAAGGGGATCAGGGTGGTGAGGCCGCCGGAGTCGTATTCGGAGAGCGCCCGCAGCATCCGCCGGGTCGCCTTCTCGCGGTCGACGTCCCAGACGATCAGCTTGGCCACCATCGGGTCGTACATCGGCGTCACCTCGGAGCCGCCCTCGACGCCGGAGTCGACGCGGACGCCCGGGCCGGA
>DATFQO010000086.1:0-12146 GCA_035264245.1 Solirubrobacterales bacterium | reverse complement strand
GCGATGACCCTGGTCGGGATCGCGGTCCTCTCGATCGAGGGATTGCGGGCGAACGCATCGGCCGAGACCCCGGTCCGCGAGCTTCTCCATACGCGGATGGCCCGCGCCATCGCCCTCACCGGCGGCCTGATGCTCGGTCTCTCCACCTTCCAGGCCGAGTTCGACTTCGGCGTCCCCCAGTTCCAGCTGATCTTCCAGCCGCTGATGCTGATGGTCGCGGCTGGCGTCGGGCTGACCCTGGCCCGCGTCTACGCCGGGCCGGGCGCTGCCTTCGGCGCCGCGGGCTTCTTCATCCTCTTGCGCGGCGGGCTGGCGCTTCTGGTCGGTCCGGTTCTCGGCCAGACCACCCCCCACTTCCCGCTCTACCTCGCCGAGGCGGCGGTAGTCGAGGCGGTCGCCCTCTTCGTCTCGACCCGGAAGCCGCTGCGCTTTGGGCTCGTCTCCGGAATCGGGATCGGCACCGTCGGCCTCGCCGCCGAGTGGGCCTGGTCCCGCATCTGGATGCCGCTCCCCTGGCCGGACACCGCCTTCCCCGAAGCCGCCGTCGTCGGCCTCGCCGCCGCGATCGCCGGTGCGACGATCGGCGCCTGGATCGGCACCCACCTCTCGGTCGAGCCGGTCGAGCGTTCGCCGCGACTGCGCCACGCCGCCGTCTGCAGCGCCGCGGTCCTCGCCGCGCTGGTCGCCTACGGCCTCTACACGCCGACCCAGGAGGGCGTCAGCGCCCAGGTCGCGCTGCACGACGTCAAGGGCGCCCCCGATCGCGAAGTCGAAGCCACGGTGCGAATGAGCCCGCCCGACGCGGCATCCGACGCCGAGTGGTTCGACGTCACCGCCTGGCAGGGCGGCGGCCTGGTCGTGGCGCCGCTGCAGCGGACCGGCCCCGGCGCCTACCGGACGACCGAGCCGATCCCCGTGCACGGCAACTGGAAGGCGATGGTCCGCCTCCACGACGACAGCTCGTTGACCGCGCTGCCGATCTTCCTGCCCCGCGACGAGGCGATCCCGGTCGGCGAAACCCCGGCCCCGGCCAGCTTCACCCGCGCCTTCGGCGACGAGCATCAGCTGTTGCAGCGCGAGCAGAAGGGCGGCAGCCCGTTGCTCGTCGCGATCGCCTACTCGACGGTCGTCGGGATCGCCCTTTCGCTGCTGACGCTGCTGGCCTGGGGGCTGCACCGCCTGGCGGTCGGCCTGCGGCCCTCACCGCGCCGCCGGCGACTCCGACTCAGGAGCCTTCCCGGCTTCCAGCATGGGGGCGGCAGGTGACCCTGCCGCTTGCTCACCACAGCGCCCTGGTGGCGCTGCCGGTCTTCGCGCCGGCGCTGGTCGTGATCCTCGTCCTCCTCGTCCACCGCCTCCGCGAGGGCCGGCACTGGGACGAGGAGGAGAGCGCCGGTGACGCTACCGACGCTTAGGTCGGCCCGAACGAACAGGAAGGTTTGTCGACAACGGTAGGATCCCGTCCCGGGAGCCGGCATGGGAGATACACCGACGAATTTCGATCCGAAGCTCGACGCGGCCTGGGTTGCTGCCGTCAACAGCTGGCCCTGGAACGTCCGGGACGGCGGTAGCTACTCGAAGTCGGGCAGCTGTCCTAACTGCGATCACACGATCGGGTTCGTCGAAAGGCCGATGACCTATGCCCACCTCAAGGAGGTGCAGGCGACGCCGATCGAGGGAACCCGGTTCGCGGCCTGCAACTGCGGCGTCGTGCATCCGGGCGCTCCCGAGGGAGAAACTGGGTGCGGCGCCCGCGGCCGGATCGAGCGGGCGGAATGAGTTTTCACGACGCGGCCGGCATCGTGATCGGGGCGGAGATCTTCGTGCTCCTCTTCGCCTGGCTCGTATTTGTCTACAACCGCAAGATCGAAGGGCCGCGTCCGCAGCCGGACGACTGGGGGAGCAATCCCGACGACCGGCAATGGGAAAAAGAGGCGGCTGGGCTCCCACACAGTGAATTGGCAAGCGTGCGGGAATCGGCGAAAAATTGGGCGGCAAGCATCACGGCCCTGCTTACCATCGGCGGAACGGTGGGCCTGGTCAAGGGCGAAGAAGCCTTCTCGAAACTGACCCCTGGCGAGGGGAATTTCGCTTTCTGGCTGACGTTCACCGCGGTCGTGCTGGCTGGCCTCGGTATCGCACTGGCCACCTTCGCCGCCCAGGGAACGCCGGCCCGCTACAAACATCTCGACGGTTGGACCTTGAGCCGGGTCGCCTCCGAGCAGAGTCTGAAGGCGACGAGGTTGCTTCTGTATTCCAGGATTCTTGTCGTGGTCGCAGCGATCGCGATCCTCACCACCCTCGCGATCTCCTGGAAGAAGGGCATCGCCAGCGAAGAACCCAATGCCAGCGGAGTCTCGGCAATGGCGACGACCGCAGATGGCCGGATTCGTTGTGGGGAACTCCGCACCGCCTCGATCGGAGGACTATGGCTCGTCACCGGCAAATTCGAAAGCCCGGTGAAAGAAGGCAGCGAAGTGACGATCCTCGACGCCTGTCCGCCACCACGCAGACACGGGAATTAGCTGCCGCCTGCCCAGGCCGTTCTCTCGATCTCCTCGGCGTAGGTGCCGTGGAGGGTCGAGCGCGGGGGGCGGATGGCTACTCCGTAGGCCTCCCGCATCGCCTGACTGAGCGTCCGCTTGAAGGTCGGGCCGTGCCAGGCGTGGGCTTCGGCGGCGCGGCCGACGTGGAGGTGAACGAGCTCGTGGAGCAGGGTCTCGCGCACGTCGCCGGGACGGATTCCCGGATAGGCGGTGACCGAGAGGCGGCACTCGGTCGGGACCGCGAACCCGAGCCGGTTCGGTTTGCGGCTGGCGCGCCGGACCTTCAGCTGCGGTCGGCCTTCGACCAGCGGCCCGTCAGCGAAGACCGGCAGCGCGCACAGGCGCTCCATCTCCGCGTCGAGCGCGACGCCGGCGACGAGGTAGTAGGAACGGAGTCGGGGTCGCGGAGCCGCCTTCGGCGCCGGGGACGCGGCCCGTCGCCACCTCAGCTTTGGCACCGGGGACACCAGTAGGTGGTGCGGTTGGCGTCGCCCTGGCCGCGCGAAGAGATCGGACCGCGGCAGGACGGACAGACGCTCCGGCGACGTTTGTAGATCTGGAAGCTGTGGCGGTTGCCGCCCTCCACCGCGCTCAGCATCTGCTCGCGGGCCGCGAGCAGGACCGCCCGCAGCTCCTGGTCGGACAGGTCGCCGAGCGGCCGCCAGGGGTCGACGCGGGTGGCGAAACAGGCCTCGCACTTGAAGATGTTGCCGATGCCGGCGACCAGGTGCTGGTCGAGCAGCGCGTCGCCAAGACCCCGGGTGGGGTCGGCGCGCAGGGCCGGGATCACGGCGTCGGGATCGAAGTCCTCGGCGAGGATGTCCGCTCCCAATCGGGTCAGCTGCGGATCGCGTCGCACCCGCGGGGTCGGGCCGACCTGCAGCGTCGGCCCGCCGAACTGGACCGCGTCCCAACCGCCACCGGAGAGGACGGCCCAGGCCGAGCTTCGTGGCCGCCGCCAGCGGGAACGGGGCGGATAGAAGTGCCAGCCGCCGCTCATCCCCAGGTGGCTGTGCAGCGAGAGCTCGCCGAAGCCGAGCACGAGGTGCTTGCCGTGGGCCCAGACGTCCTCGAGCACGCGCCCGCTCAGCCGTTCGATTCCAGCCGCCTTGCCGCGCGGGTTCGGTGTCGAAGCAGTCACCTCCTGCCCCAGCAGCGTCGCCTCGAAGCGGCGCGCCAGCCGCAGGATCGTATCGCCCTCTGCCACTCCCCCATGATGAAGATGGGCGCCGTCTGGGTAAGGATGGGGACATGTTCGGCCGGGCGAAGATCGATCCGAAGGCGCGCCAGGTGGCGCTGGGGATCGGCGCCAGCCGGCTGGGAATGGGGATCGGGATCTTCTTTGCGACCCAGCCGGCGCTGCGGGCGCTGCGTTTCGGGCCGACCGACGCCTCCGGCGAGGCGGTGGCAAAGCTCGGCGGCGGGCGCGACATCGCGATCGGAGCGCTGACGCTGGCCGCCCGCGACAACCGCGAGGTGCTGCGGACCACGCTCCTGCTCTCCAGCGCTTGCGACGTCGCCGATGCGGTCGCGCTCGGCATCGCCGCCCGGCGCCCGGAGACCCGCCAGGCCGGGATCGGCGGCGTGCTCTCCGGCGGTGCCGCGGCGCTCGCCGGGCTCTGGGCCTGGCGGCGCCTGAAAGCGCCCTCGTCCTAAAGGACGAAGGCGATCAGTCACGGCGCGAGCCGTTGCTCCCGGAGCCGTCGTTCTGGAACTCGTGGGACTCGATCACCCGGTCGATCAGGCCGTAGGCGACCGCGTCCTTCGGCTGGAAGAATTTGTCGCGTTCCATGTCGGTGTGGATCTGGTCCGCCGACTGCCCGGTGTGCTTGACGTAGATCTGGTCGAGCCGCTCGCGCAGGGCGAGGATCTCTTTGGCGTGGATCTCGATGTCGCTCGACTGGCCTTCGAAGCCGCCGCTCGGCTGGTGGATGAGGACGCGGCTGTTGGGCAGCGCCATCCGTTTGCCCGCGGCGCCGCCGGTGAGGATCAGCGACCCGGCCGACATCGCGATCCCGTAACAGATCGTCTGCACGTCGGGCTTGATGAACTGCATCGTGTCGTAGATCGCCAGGCCCGCGTAAGCGGAGCCGCCGGGGGAGTTGATGTAGAGGCTGACGTCCTTCTCCGGGTCGTCGGACTCGAGGTGCAGCAGCTGGGCGATGATCAGGTTGGCGAGATCCTCGGTGACCGGTTCGCCGAGGAAGATGATCCGCTGCGCGAGCAGACGGCTGTAGATGTCGAATGAGCGCTCGCCGCGAGCGGTCTGCTCGACGACCATCGGTACCAGTGGCATAGGGCCTCTTTCCTAGTTGGCGTCGGGGTTGTACTTATAGCCAACGCCACGCACGGTCAGCACCAGCTCCGGCTTCTGCGGGTCGCGCTCGACCTTCTGGCGGAGGTTGGAGATGTGGACGTCGCAGGCGCGCTCGTCGCCGTCGAACTCGGTCTGCCACAGCTCCTCCATGATCTGGGCGCGGGAGAAGACCTCCCCCGGGCGGGCGACCAGCAGCCGCAGCAGCTGGAACTCCGAACGGGTGAGGTTGACGGGGACGGCGCGGACGGTGGCGACGTGGCGGACGAGGTCGATCGAGACCGGGCCGGACTCGATCTTCACCGCCTGGGACAGCGGCGCCCGGTCGAGTTCGCGGCGCCGCAGCTGCGCCCGCACCCGGCCCAGCAGCTCGCGCACCGAGAAGGGCTTGGTGACGTAGTCGTCGGCGCCGACCTCGAGCCCGACGACCTTGTCTACCTCGGCGTCTTTAGCGGTGAGGACGATGATCGGGACGGCGCTGCGCGAGCGCACGTCGCGGCAGATGTCGAGCCCGCTCGGCCCCGGCATCATGATGTCGAGGATCAGCAGGTCGAAGGGGACGCCGTTGCCGAGCAGGGCCGCGGCCTCGTCGCCGTCGGCGGCCGGGGTGACCTCGAAGCCCTCCTGGACCAGCGCGTAGCCGACCGAGTCGCGGACCGACGGCTCGTCGTCGGCGATCAGGATGCGGCCGCTGCTCATGCCACCGGGGTGGGGCTCGGTTGCGCGATCGGGAGGCGCACCCAGAAGGTGCTCCCCTCCCCCTCCACCGACTCGGCGCCGATCCGGCCGCCCATCACGTCGACCATCCGCCGCGCGATTGCCAGGCCGAGGCCGAAGCCCTCCTGCTTGCGCGACTCGCTGCGACGGTAGAAGCGCTCGAAGACGCGCTCCAGCTCCGCCGCGGGAATGCCGGTTCCAGTGTCGATGACCTCCAAGATGACTTCTCCCTCGCTGTCGTGGCGGCCGCGTACGGTAACGGTGCCGGGGGGTGGCGTGTTCTTGAAGGCGTTGGTGAGCAGGCCGATCATCACCTGCCGCAGCAGCGTCGGGTCGCCGGCGGCGGCCAGCTCGGACTCGACGTCGACGACGAGCTCGACGTGCGGCGGCGCGTCGCAGGCGCTGACGACGTCCTTGATCGCCAGCGGCACGTCGACGACCTCGCTCTCCGGGGCGCCGCGGGACTCGACCCGGGCGAGGGTCAGCAGCGACTGGGTCAGCCGGTTCATCCGCTCGGCGTCTTCGCCCAGCCGCTTGAGGAAGTGGTCGCGGTCCTTGGGCTCGTTCTTGGCGCCGCCCTGGAGGACCTCGATCGCGCCGGAGATCCCGGCCAGCGGGTTGCGCAGCTCGTGCGCGGCGTTGGAGACGAAGTCGGCTTCGGCCAGCTCCTTGCGCAGCTCGTCGGTGCGGTCGCGCAGGACGGCGAGCACGGCGCGCTCGTCGGGCAGCGAGCGGGCGGTCATCGCGTAGGCGCGGTCGCCGATCCGCAGCGCCGGGTGGGCGGCGAACCCGACCTCGGCGGCGCGGTGAAGCTGGGGCAGGACGACCTCGGGCGGCTGACCAGACTCGTCGAGCAGGCGCGAGGCGGCGCTGTTGGAGAAGCGCACCGGCCCTTCGTAGTCGACGACCATGACCACGTCGGTGAGGCCGTCGAAGATCGCCGCGAGCTTGTTGCGGTCGGAGGAGAGGACGCCGAAGCTCTCCTTCAGCGAGGCGCGCATCGAGTCGAGCGCGCGGGCGAGGTCGCCGATCTCGTCCGGCCCCGAGGTGTTCAGCTCGGCGTCGAAGGAGCCGCCCGCCATTTCCCCGGCGGCGCGGGCGAGGCCGACGACGCGGTGGGAGATCGCGACCGCGATCAGGAAGCCGGCGAGGACGCCGACAGTGACCGCGGCGATCAGCGCCTGTGGTTTGTCGCCGAAGAGATAGACCGCGGCGGCGGTGATCAGGCTGACCGCGGCGAAGGCGCCGGTGAGCCAGAGGCGCATGCCGATGCGCGGCGCCGCGTGGGGCGCGACGGCAGGGTTCTCCTCGGGGCGGGCCATGAAGATTTACTAACACAATCCTCTTCTCGTCGTGGCAAACCCGGTCTCGGCGTGCCTACATGGGAGAATCGATCTGTGCGGACCCTGGTCTTCATTCCCGCCTGGAACGAGGAAGCCTCGATCGCCGAGGTGATCGACGATGTGCGCAAGTACCTGCCCGAGGCCGATCTCCTCGTCGTCGACGACGGCTCGGCCGACGCCACCGCCGAACGAGCGCGCGAGGCCGGCGCGCCGGTCGCCTCGCTGCCCTTCAATCAGGGCCTGGGAGCGGCACTGCAGACCGGCTACCTCTACGCGCTGCGCAACGGCTACGACGCCTGCGCCCATCTCGACGCCGACGGCCAGCACCCGGCCGAGGAGGTCGCCCGGCTGCTCGCCGAGGTGACCGCCAATCGCGCCGACCTGGTGATCGGGTCCCGCTACCACGCTGGGGCGGTGTCGGCCACGGGCGACTACCAACCGACCTTGTCGCGGCGAATCGGGACCAGCGTCTTCCGCTTCTTCCTCACCCTGGCGACGCGGCAGCGCTTCACCGACACGACCAGCGGCATGCGGGCCGCCAACCGACGGGTGATGGCGCTCTTCAGCCAGCACTACTCGCCGGACTTCGCCGAGATCGAGTCGCTGCAGCTGGCGGTGCGCCAGGGCCTGCGGGTCGAGGAGCTGCCGGTGCGGATGCTGGAGCGAGCCGGCGGCAGCTCGTTCCTGACCCCGGTGCGCTCGGCCTTCTTCATCTTCAAGGGTCTGGTCGTCCTCCTCGTCGGCCAGTTCCGGCCGCGGCAGGCGGAGGCCGAGCAATGAGCCTGCCGCTTGCGGCTGGGGAAGCCCAGGTCCACCTCACCTCGCAGACGCGGATCGTCGCCGCGGTGCTGGCGATCTTCTTCATGCTGCTGATCCTCGACCTGATCCGCCGCGACCGCCTGCAGGAGCGCTACAGCGTGATCTGGTTCGTCGCCGGCCTGGGGATGCTGGCCGGGGCCGCCTTCCCGGGCCTGCTGGAGCTGGTCGCCGAAGCGATGGGGGTGCGCAACACCAACGTCGCCCTCTTCTCGATCGTCCTCCTGCTGCTGCTCGGGCTGGCGCTCAACTTCAGCGTGATCATGTCCCGCCAGGCGGCGCAGATAACGCGGCTGGCGCAGGAGCGGGCGATCGAAAAGGCGCTGGCGGAAAAGGCCGGCGGGACGCGGAACGGCGGCTCAGCTGGCGAAGAGCGTCTCGAGCCGGAAGAACAAAGCCTCTAACGCCAACTCCTCTGAGACGTTCAGCTCCAGGCCGCGGCGGGTCTCCTGAACGAGCTCGGCGCCGCTGCGGGGTAAAGCCGGGTCGATCCCGGCGGCCTGCGAGCGCAGGGTGTCCAGGCGGTCGCGGTTGAAGACGACCTCCTCGGCGCCGGCGGCGAGCGCTGCGAGGTCGCGCAGCCAGGCGGCGCAGAGCTCGAAGCCGAGCGCGAGGATCTCGGTCCGGCGGCGGCGCCCGGCCCGTTTGGCGCCGTCGGTGATCTCTTTCGCGCTGCGTTTGATTCCTGCCTTGGCTTCTTCCTCGAGCACTTCCCGGACCTCCGCCTCGACGTCGGCGCCGGCCGCCTGGGCGCGGTCCAGCAGTGCTTTCCAGGGCGCGCTCGCGCACTCACCCTGCAGGGCGGCGGTAACGCAGCGCTCCGCCTCGGTCCGCAGCTCCCGGCCCCGCGCGCTCAGCAGCAGACGCGCCCGCTCGAGGTCGCCGGCGGCGAGCCGCGCCGCCGCCGCGATCTCGTCGGGGCCGGCCTCGGGACTCTCCGGGGCGAGTTCGGCCTCCAGCACGTCGGCGGGCAGGGGGGCGAAGTCGATCGCCTGGCAGCGCGAGGCGACGGTCTCCAGCAGGCCCTCCTGGTCGGAGCTGAGCAGGATCAGGTGGACGAACTCGGGCGGCTCCTCCAGCGTCTTCAGCAGCGCGTTCTGGCTCTCGTCCCGCATCGCCTCCGCCGCCTCGACGACGAAGACCCGCTTGCCGCCTTCGAAGGGCCGGTAGGCGGCGGCGCGGATCACCCGCTCGCGCACCTCCTCGACCATGTGCTGGGCGCCTGCCGGCGCCAGCCAAACCAGGTCGGGATGCGGCGAGGGGTCGAGCACCGCCCGCCGTCGCGCGTCCTCGGGGTCGGCCGAGGCGGCGGCGAGGATCTCGGCCGCGAAGGCACGGGCGGCGGCGCGCTTGCCGGAGCCCCGGGGGCCCTGGAAGAGGTAGGCGTGCGAGGGCTCGGCGGCCAGTGCCGCGCTCAGCGCGACCCGCGCCCGGCCCTGGTGCTCGGTCGCATCAAGGAGCAGAGAGGAGCCCATTCACCGCCTCCATAACCCGCTGGTGGACCTCCTCGACGCTGCCGTTGGCATCGATCACGACGACGCGGTCGGAGGCGATGATCGCGATCTCCTCGTAGGCGGTGGCCACCGCCTGCTGCAGGGACAGCCCCTCCTGCTCGAAGCGGTCCTCGCCCTCGGCGCGGCCGAGGCCGGTCTCGGGATCGAGGCGGAGGAGGAGGGTCAGGTCCGGCCAGAGGCCGTCGGTGGCGGTCTCGCAGAGGCCGATCACCTCGCCCACGCCGAGGCCGCGGGCGGACCCCTGGTAGGCGACGCTCGAGTCGGAGAAGCGGTCGGCGACGACGTGCCGGCCGGCATCCAGCGCCGGCCGGATCACCCGCTCGGTCAGATCCGCGCGGGCGGCGAGGAACAGCATCAGCTCGGCCATCGAATCCAACTCGACCGCCGAGTCGGCGAGCAGCTCGCGGATCCGCTCCGCCGCCTCGGTCCCCCCCGGCTCGCGGATCGCGACCGTGTCCCCTCCCAGCGCCTCGACCAACAGGCGGGCCTGGGTGCTCTTGCCTGACCCGTCGATCCCCTCGAGGGAGACGAACAATGCCGGCGGCCTCAGGTTTTCGCGCCGGCTTTGGCGCGTTTGCGCCCGCGCGTCGCCGTGTCGGCTTTCGAGGCTTTGACTTTCGGCTTTTTGGCCTTCGCCGGCGCGGCATCCTCGTCGCCTTTCGGCGGCGCCTTCTTCTCCATCGCCGCTTTGGCCGCTTTGGCGGCTTCGCGCTCGGCCCGGCGTTTCTTCATCTCCTGCATCGACTCGCAGTCGTCGTTGAGGCAGAGGTTCCAGGGCCGGCCGCGGAACGGCTGGACTTTGAGGCGCGGGGTGCGGTCGCAGATCGAGCAGCGTTCCTCGAGCCGGAAGACGTCGCCGCGCTGGGGCAGCGGGAAGGTCTGGTCGCAGGAGTCGGGGTCGTCGAGGACCCAGCCGCTGCAGCCGACGAACCGTTTGCCCGATTTTTTCGCGCGGATGATCCGCAACATGTTCGGCGAGCCGTCCTCCTTGCTGCGGCCGGCTTCTTCGCAGACCTTGCAGGGACCGAGGATGCGGTCCTCGTCCATCCCTTTCCAGATCACTTTCGCCAGGTCTTCGCGGCTGGAGTCGATTTCGTCCCAGGTCTTGTGCAGCAGCTCGCGGCTCTCGCCGACGACGGTGCCCTTCGACATCTCGCCGGCGGCGATCCGGTCCATCTCGGCCTCCAGCGTCGCGGTCATCTCAGGCGTCGCCATCGCCGGCACGTAGTTCTTGAACGCCTCGTAGAGGGCGATGCCGGTCTCGGTCGGGATCGGCGGGTTGCTGTATACGTAGCCGCGGTCGAAGAGCTTCTGGATGATGTCGGCGCGGGTCGCTTTGGTGCCGAGGCCGCGCTCCTCCATCATCTCGATCAGTTTCGCCTGCGAGATCCGGCCCGGCGGCTGGGTCTCCTTGTCGACGATCCAGGGGTCGCCCTCCAGCTGCAGGGTCTGGCCCTCTTCGAGTTTCGGGATCTCCTCGTCGGCCGAGCGGGCGTAGGTGTAGATGCCCGCGTAGCCGGGGTCGACGACGACCGAGCCGCGGACGAAGTAGGTCTGGTCGCCGGCTTCGATGTCGGCCCGGGTCGACTCGGTGATCATCGGCGGGCTGAAGGTTGCGAGGAAGCGACGGACGACGAGCTCGTAGACCCGTTTCTTCGGGCCCTCGAGAGCCCCGGGGTGGACCGCCTGGGTCGGGTAGATCGGCGGGTGGTCGGTCGTCTCTTTTTTGCCGCGGGTCGCCTGCAACGGACTGTCGAGGAGGCCGGAGGCAGCGGAGAACTCCTTGATCCGCACCAGCGAGGAGACCAGCTCCTTGACCGGCAGCGAGGACGGGTACACCGTGTTGTCGGTGCGCGGGTAGGAGATGAAGCCGTCCATGTAGAGGTCCTCGGCGATCCGCATCGCGCTGGCGGGGGTGATGCCGAGGCGGCTGGAGGCGTCGGTGCTGAAGGCGGTGGTGTTGTAGGGCGTCGGCGGCTTGCGGGTGTTCTTCCGCGCCGTCACGGCTTTGACGGTGCCGGGGTTGGAGGTGCCCGCGATCGCCGCGTCGGCCTCCGCTTTCTCCCAGAATTTGTCCACCGTGTGGTGGGTCTCGAAGCTGCCGTCGGGGTGCTGGAACCTGGCGAACGCTTCCCAGAACGGTTTCGCGACGTGGGCGCGGCGCTCCATCTCGCGCTCGACGATCAGGCCGAGGGTCGGGCTCTGGACGCGGCCGACGGAGAGGAAGTTGGAGCCGAAGCGGCGGCTGGCGAGGGAAACGGCGCGGGTCAGCGTCGCGCCCCAGAGCAGGTCGATGTCCTGGCGGGCGGCGCCGGCGTTGGCGAGCGGGTAGGAGAGCTCGTCGAGCTCGTCGAAGGCGCGGAAGATCTCCTCTTTGGTCAGCGCCGAGTAGCGGGCGCGCTTGATGCGCAGGGTGCCGTCGGCGGTGCCCTCGCGCGAGCCCAGGGCCGGGTTGGCGTCGAGCATCTCCTCCAGGGCCTCGAGCCCAATCAGCTCGCCCTCGCGGTCGAAGTCGGTCGCGATCACCAGCTCGTCGGCCTCTTTCGCCAGATTTTTGATCGCTTTGACGACGTTTTTGTCCGTCGGCTGCTTGATCAGGTCGGCGTCGATCAGGTCGTGCAGGTCGGTCTTCTGCCAGTTCGAGTAGCCGTCGGGGAAGGCCGGGCCGAGCACGTGGCCCTTGAGGCCGACCGTCATCTGCTCGTCGCCTTCGGCGTCCTTCCAGGTGTAGAAGGGGACTTTGAAGGTTTTGTCCTCGCTGTTGGAGCCCTTGCTCAGGGCCTCGGCGATCTTCTTGGCGCTGTTGTTCTTCTCGGTGACGATCAGTCGCATGGGGCGGCGAGGGTAGCAGGGGCGCTCGGCTGCGCAATCGGGCATCCATCCGTCCGATCTCCTC
>DATFQO010000085.1:0-2723 GCA_035264245.1 Solirubrobacterales bacterium | reverse complement strand
CCGTCGCCGATCCGCTCGCCGTTGTAGAGCATCGGCGCCTCGTCCTTCTCCCCCTCGCCGATGACGACGGTGCCGTCCATCGCGACCGAGTCGAGGACGTGGCGCATCGCGTCGACGGCGGCCTGGTCGGCGGCGATCTTGTCGCCGCGCCCGACCCAGCGGGCCGAGGCCAGCGCGGCTGCCTCGGTGACGCGAACGAGCTCGAGCGCGAGGTTGCGGTCGGGCTTGGCCGCGGATCCGGCGCTCCCGGACTCCTGAGAAGTGGACCCCATCTGCGGCGCAGGCTAACGGAACCGCGCTCGTGGACGCCTGCACGAATCGACACCAGGTCTTAAGTGACGGTCGACACAGGCCGATGAGGCCCAAATCATGGAGCGCCGGATCTGGAGCGACTTGGGCGGGAGCTGAGTGCACGTACCGACGACGTGGTCGCGCGGATGATGCGCAGCTCGGCGCATTCGACCAAGACACTGGCGAAGGTCGTCGAAGAGAGCTTCGAGGACGTCGGCGCCGTCTCCACCGTTGCCGTCGCCCGCTGGATGGCCGGCGAGGGCGAGGCGGTCGCCCGCGAGGTCGGGCAGGAGTCATGGCGGATCTTCGCCCAGCTCGCCTCGCAGCGGGAGGCGGCCCTGAACGAGGTGACGAAACGCTGCCTGCGTTGGCGCGACGCCGCGCTCGAGGTTCTGGACGAGAGCGCCACCGACCTCGATCTCTCCGAGGAGACCCTGACGACCGCCCGCGCGATGGTGCAGCGCAGCCTCGACGTGACCCTGGTGCGGATGTGCCAGTCGTTCGAGGACGAGCGCCAGCGGGCGCAGGACGAACTGATGAGCCGGGAGAAGGAACTGGTCTTCCTCGCCACCCACGACGCTCTCACCGGGCTGCCAAACCGGACCCTGATCCTCGACCGGATCGAGCAGACGCTGACCCGGACCCGGTTGAAACAGGAGCCGGTGGCGGCGCTTTTCGTCGATCTCGACAACTTCAAGGCGATCAACGACTCGCTCGGCCACAACATCGGCGACGAACTCCTCTGCGCCGTGGCGGAACGGTTGGAGGGCGTGATCCGCGAGACCGACGCGCTGGGCCGCCTCGGCGGCGATGAGTTCGTCGTCGTCGCCGACGGCCTCTCGCTGGCGGCCGGCCCGGAGCTGATCGCCGAGCGCCTGCTGGAAGCGTTCACCGAGCCGTTCGCGCTCGGCGGCGAAGGCGAATCCATCGTCCACGTCAAGGCCAGCATCGGCATCGCGACCGGCGATCGGGCCTGCGCCGAGGATCTGCTGCGCGACGCCGACATCGCCATGTACCGGTCGAAGTGGAGCGGCAAGAGCCGTTACCTGGTCTTCGAGTCGGGGATGGAGGACGAGGTCCAGTCGCGGCTGGAAATCGAGATGGACCTGCAGAGCGCGCTCGACAGTGACGAGTTCTTCCTCGTTTACCAGCCGACCTTCGACCTGAAGACGATGACCCCGACCGGCGTCGAGGCGCTGATCCGCTGGCGCCGGCCCGGCCGCGGCGTGGTCGAGCCGGAGGACTTCATCCCCCTGCTGGAGGAGTCGAAGCTGATCATCGACGTCGGCGCCTGGGTCCTCGAGGAGGCCTGCTTCCAGGCCGCGAGATGGCAGCAGGGTGGCCGGCCGCTGGAGCTTTCGGTCAACGTCTCCGCCCTGCAGCTCGACACCGACGACCTGATTGCCGACGTCAAGGATGCCCTGGAACTGAGCGGGCTGCGTCCCGAGGCGCTGACGATCGAGATCACCGAGACGGCGCTGATGACCGACGCCGAGGAAACCGCGCGGCGGCTGCGCGAACTGAAGACGATCGGGGTCAGGATCGCCGTCGACGACTTCGGGACCGGCTACTCCTCCCTCTCCCATCTGCGCCAGTTCCCGGTGGACGTGCTAAAGATCGACCGCTCCTTCGTCTCGCAGCTGGCCGAGGGTGGCGAGAACGAGATCCTCCTCCACACCCTGCTTCAGCTCGGCAAAGCACTCGAGATCGAGACCACGGCGGAGGGGATCGAGCGGCCGCAGGACCTTTCGCTGATCCGCGACAAAGACTGCGACAACGGCCAGGGCTTCCTCTTCACGCGGCCGCTCAGCGCCCAGGACGCGGAGTCCTTCTTCAAGCAGTGGTCGCCGACCCGACGCTTCGAGGTTCGCGACGAGCGACCGGGCGACGATAGGGTCCTTGCCGATGGATCGCTGGGGCCTGACGCTGCCGCTACCGGGACTGACGCTCGCTGACCACGAGGAGCTGGTCCGACACGCCGAGGCCGCCGGCTACACCGACTTCTGGACTGGAGAGACCGCCGGGCCGGACGGCTTCACGCCGCTGGCGCTGAGCGCCGCCTGGACCGAGCGGGCGCGGCTGGGGACCGGGATCGTCGGCGTCTTCCAGCGCGGGCCGGCGCTGCTGGCCCAACAGGCGGCGGCGCTCGCCGACGCCTCGCAGGGGCGCTTCGTCCTCGGCCTCGGCTCCTCCTCGGACCGGATCGTCGAAGGCTGGAACGGGATCCCCTTCGAGAAGCCGCTCAGCAGGGTGCGGGAGACGCTCGACTTCCTCGAGCCGGCGCTGGCGGGCGAGCGGACGGCGACCGGGTTCAAGCTCGAACAGAAGCCGGCGCACCGGGTGCCGATCGTGCTGGCGGCGCTGCGCGGCAAGATGCTCGAGCTCGCGGTCGAGCGCGCCGACGGCGCCTTCACCAACTTCCTGCCGCTGGC
>DATFQO010000084.1:0-3765 GCA_035264245.1 Solirubrobacterales bacterium | reverse complement strand
ACAACAACAGCTGGTCGGTGCCGGCGGGGACGACCAAGGACTGCGCGCCCGCCTTCCTCGACCCGGCGGCCGACGACTACCGGCTGGCCAACGGCCGCGGCGTCACCTGGGTCCCGTCCCAGCAGCACTACGGGCCCTGAGACTCGCGGCAGCTTCAGGCCGGTGCCGGGGCGGTTTCGTCGAGCATCGCGAGCATCGCCTTGCGGTCGAACTTGCCGTTGGCATTGAGCGGCAGCTCGGCTCGCAGCTCGATCCGCCGCGGCACCATGTACTCGGGCAGGCGCTCGGCGAGCTCTTCCCGAAGCGTTCGAGCATCGGCCTCGGGATCGGCCAGGAAGGCGGCGATGCCGCCGGCGCCACTCTCGGTCAGCGGCCAGCCGACCGCGATCGCCGCGTCGATGCCGGAGACGTCGCGGAGGGCCGCCTCGATCTCTCCGATCTCGACCCGGTGTCCCATCACCTTGATCTGGTGATCGAGGCGACCGAGGTAGACGAGGGGACCCCGGGGGCGGTTGGGCCTGCGGACGCGGTCGCCCGTCCGGTAGTGGATGCCCTCGGTGCCCGGGGGTTCGACGAAGGCAGCCGCGGTCTTCTCGGCGTCCTGCCAGTAGCCCGGCGTCACCTGCGGTCCGCGTAGAAGCAGCTCGCCATCCTCGCCTGGCTCGACCTCGCGCAGGCTCGCGTCGACGACCATCGTGCCGGTGGCGCCGAACGGCGCCCCGATCGAGACGATGCCGTTGACCTCGTCCTCTCCGGCAAGCTCGGGGCGGACGCGCCGCACGGTGCAGGCGATCGTCGCCTCGGTCGGGCCGTAGAGGTTCTCGACCGTCGAGGCGGGCGCGGCCGCCGCCCAGGCACGGGCCAGCTCACCGGGCAGCGGCTCGCCGCAGAACAGGCTCCAGCGGAGGGTCGGGTAGCTGCCGGGTTTCAGCATCCGCAGCTTCCGCATCATCGCTCCCAGCGACGGCACCGAGAACCAGACCGTCAGCTCGGAGTCGCGGATGAAGCGAGCCGGCGAGATCAGCTGCGCGGTCGACGGGCAGCAGAGGCAGCCGCCGCTTCCCCAGGCGACGAACATGTCGAAGACGGAGAGGTCGAAGGTGAGGTCGAAGGTCTGCGAGAAGCGGTCGTCGGGACCGAAGTCGTAGCGCTCGCGGATCGCCTCGAGGAAGGCGACGACGTTGCGCTGGGCGACGCCGACGCCCTTCGGGCGACCGGTGCTGCCGGAGGTGAAGAGCAGGTAGGCGGTTGCGTCGCCGCCGAGCCCCGGCGGGACCGGGTCGATCGTCTCGAGATCGGCTTTGGCGAGCGAGTCGGCGGCGATCACCGCTGGCGGATCCGAGAGGCCGTCCAGCAGCTCGGCGACCAGCTCCTCGCGCTCGCCTTCGACGACCAGGGTTCGGGCCCCGGAACGGACCAGCATCTCGCGGCAGCGATCGACGGGGAAGCTCGGGTTGAGGGGAACGTAGCCGTTGCCGGCCCACAGGGCACCGAGAATGCCAGCGTAGGCAGCGGCGGAGCGGGAGCCGTAGACGGCGGTCAGGGCAGGCTCGTCGGCCCTTTCGCTGGCCGCGATCGCGCTGCCGATCCGCCCCGCCCGCAACGCCAGCTCACCGTAGCTGAGCTGTTCCGCCGCGACCTCGAGGGCGGGCCGCTCCGGCGCCTTCTCAGCATGGCGAAGGAAGCCGCTCAGAAGGTTGTCATTAGTCACTTCAGCCATACACGGAAAACGTCGGGCCGGCTCCGTTTCTTGCGCCTGTGCCCGGGAATCCCGAGCTGACCGAAAGTACGACGGCTACGAGTCGTTGTTCAGGTATGGACAGCGACACCCAGGCCATCGCGGCGGCGCGAACGAAGATCCTCGGGTTCTGTGCCTCCTCGCTGGCCGCCTACGGCATTGATCCGGACGCGGCAAGCGACGATCTCGATCTGCGCGCCAGCGGCGCGATCGACTCGCTCGGCTTCGTCGAGCTGGTGGTGATGCTGGAGGAGTCCTTCGCAGTCGAGCTGGAGCTGGAAGACATCGACCCCGAGGCTCTGACCGTGCTCGGGCCGCTCAGCGAGCACGTCGGTGCCCAGGTCGTCGCCGCGAAGGGGGTGGCCGTATGAGATACGAGTCGACGGCGGCGGGAGCGAAACGGCGCCTGCTGGCGATCCTCGCCCTCTACGGACCGGGAGCGGAGACGCTCCGTGTCCGCCTTCACCGCCGCCGCGGGGTGAGGATCGGCAGCGGCTGCTTCATCGGCACCGACGTCATCCTCGAGACCGCGTTCCCGCATCTGATCGAGATCGGCGACCGCGTCGACATCGGCATGCGGACCACGATGATCGCCCATCAGCAGGGGGAGATCGCTGACGAAACGAAGCCCTCGGTGCGAGTCGGGGACGACGTCTTCATCGGTCCGGGTTCGATGATCCTGCCTCACGTGACGATCGGGGACGGCGCCGTCATCGCCGCCGGCAGCATCGTCACCACCTCGGTCCCGCCGCTGACGATGGTCCGCGGCAACCCCGCGGCGCCGGTGGCGACCTGCAAGGTCCCCCTCGGCCGCTCGACTCCCCTGCGGGAGTTCTACCGCGGCATGCGCCCCGTGCGGGCTCGCTAGCAGCACCTCCGTCCACGCATTTCTACGCCTCGCGCCCCGCTCGGACATGTGTCCGTCGCTAGGCGCTGGACGTTCAAGGACAACCTCCCGGCGTCGATGGTGGGGCACCTGACGGCGGAAAGGAGTTCCTATGCAAAGCAGCGGCATACCGAACTGGGAGGGACATCTTCGTTTTCTGAGCGCGGCTGCGCTCGGGGTTCTTCTGCTTGTGCTGCTCCTGCCGTCTCAGTCCCATGCCGCCCGCGGCAGTCAGACCTGCAACCCCACTCGCGTCTTCGCCCCCTGGGGCGCCTGGGACCGCGAGTGCCGATCGGTCGCCACCCGCGCCGGGGCGATCGCCCAGCGGATCAGCCTGCGCACCAAGCGCCGGCGCCGCGACACGACGCCGCCGGAGACGACGATCGCCTCCGGACCGAGCGGCTCGACCACCGCGACGACGGCCGCGTTCGGCTTCACCTCGAACGAGGCGTCGACCTTCGCCTGCCGTCTCGACGCCGGCAGCTGGGGCCCGTGCGGCTCTCCCAAGGACTACTCCGGCCTCGCGACCGGCGACCACCAGTTCTCGGTGCGCGCCACCGACGCGGCCGGCAACACCGACACCTCGCCCGCCACCCGGAGCTGGACTGTCAGCTCGCCGCCGCCCCCGGTCGACACCACGCCTCCGCCTCCAGAGGAAACCGTGCCGCCTCCTGAAGAAACGCCGCCGCCCCCGGCTGACACCACGGCGCCGGAGACCACGATCGCGGACGGTCCGAGCGGTTCCACCACCGCGACCACCGCCTCGTTCAGCTTCAGCTCGAGTGAGTCCGGGTCGGCATTCGCCTGCAAGCTCGACAGCGGCAGCTGGACCCCCTGCGACTCTCCTCAGGCCTACTCCGGGCTCGCCGCCGCCGACCACGACTTCTCGGTCAGCGCCACCGACGCGGCCGGCAACACCGACGCCACCCCCGCCACGCGGAGCTGGACCGTGACCGCTACGCCGCCACCGCCCAGCGGCTGCACCTCGACCGTCTCCAGCGTCTCCGCCGCCCAGTCGGCCCTCTCCGGAGCCTCTCCGGGCGCGGTCGTCTGCCTCGCCGACGGCACCTACGGCGGCCTCTCGCTGAGCTCCTCCAAGGCGGCCCCGGGGGTCACCCTGCGCGCCGCCAACCCCGGAAAA
>DATFQO010000083.1:0-17031 GCA_035264245.1 Solirubrobacterales bacterium | reverse complement strand
CGAGCGGACGGCGACCGGGTTCAAGCTCGAACAGAAGCCGGCGCACCGGGTGCCGATCGTGCTGGCGGCGCTGCGCGGCAAGATGCTCGAGCTCGCGGTCGAGCGCGCCGACGGCGCCTTCACCAACTTCCTGCCGCTGGCGGGGCTGCCGCAGGTGACGGCGCAGCTGGAGGACGCCCCGGACGGCTTCGAGCTGCTCTGCCGCTTCTTCTGCATCCCGGGCGAGCGCGAGCAGGTCGAGCCCCTCGCCCGCTTCATGTTCTCCTCCTACATCACCGTCCCGGTCTACGCCAACTTCTACCGCTGGCTCGGCTACGGCGAGCAGATCGAGCCGATGGTCTCCGCCTGGGAAGCAGGCGACCGCCAGGCCGCCGCCGCCGCGGCTCCGTGGGAGCTGATCGAGGACATGTTCATCTTCGGGACGCCCGAGCAGATGAGGGAGCGCCTCGACGCCTTCGTCGCCGGCGGCATCACCCTGCCGATCCTCACCCCGATCGTCACGCCGGACAAACTGGCCGAGGCGATCGACGCGCTGGCGCCGAGCTAGAAACAACTCTTGTTCGAACCACCTGCGGGAGGGAGCGACAGGATCTTTAAGATCGCTGTTCGCCGAGACCGCGAGAGACGTCGCATATCAACGTCCTATGCGGTCTCGAGGATCAGCGTCTGCCGAAGCGCTGTCGAGGAGGGAGTCGGCACCCCTCCGCAGGAATGTTCGGCGATATGCAATCTGGTTATTGCGCGGCGGAGCCGCGCAGCAGGTTCTCCCCGAAGCGAAGCGAAGGGGAGATCAATTCCGGAGGAGGGGTGCCGACTCCCTCCTACCGATCAGGTCAGTCTTGATCGTCTACGAGCGAGGAGTAGGCATCCGGGCGGCGGGTTTTGAGGAACGGGAAGAGCTCCAGCCAGTCTCTCCGCTGGTC
This sequence comes from Solirubrobacterales bacterium, assembly GCA_035264245.1. Classification (GTDB taxonomy): domain Bacteria; phylum Actinomycetota; class Thermoleophilia; order Solirubrobacterales; family 70-9; genus VAYN01. Next base: position 16,108 of record DATFQO010000083.1, on the reverse strand, counting down.
TAGGTCGAGGTCGGCGACGAGGACCGCCGGTTCATCTCTGGGCGCCTGGGCGAGGATTCGGCCGTAGGGGTCGGAGATGAAGGAGGAGCCGTAGAAGGTGAGGGGCTGCTCGGTGCCGATGCGGTTGACAGCGAGCATGAAGGTGCCGTTGGCGATCCCGTTGGCGACTATCACCTGCTGCCACAGCGGCTGGGTGTCGAACTCGGGATGGTCGGGCTCGGAGCCGATAGCGGTCGGATAGACGAGGACGTCGGCGCCCTCGAGGCTGTAGGCGCGGGCGACCTCCGGGAACCACTGGTCCCAGCAGGTCGGCAGGCCGAGCTTGACCTCGCCGAGGCCGACCAGGGGGAAGGCCTCGGCGCCGTTCGGGCCGGGGCGGAAGTAGCGGTCCTCGTGGTAGCCGGCGGTGACGGGGATGTGGAGCTTGCGGGTGCGGGCAACCAGCTCACCCTGCGGCGAGACGACGATCGCGGTGTTGAAGCCGAGCCCGTCCTCCCCCTCGGCGCGCTCGTAGAGGGAGGCGTGGACGTGGACGCTGTGGGCGGCGGCCATCCGCGCGGCGAACTCGAAGGTCCGCCCGCCGGGCAGCTCCTCCGGCTCGGCGCCGGCGGCCTCCGGCCCGGCCGGGTCGACCGCGAAGTAGCGGCTCAGGGTCAGCTCCTGCAGGCAGACCAGCCGCGCCCCCTCGGCCGCGGCGAGGCGAATCCCCTCGCCCAGCGCCGCCTCGTGCTCGGCGGCGTCGGGGTGCCAGCGCTGCTGGACGGCGGCGAGCCGAAACGGCGGCCGGCTCGGCGGCCGCGTCCGGGCCGGTGACTCGGGCGGCTGCTCACCATGGATCAGGTGGATCTCGTCCACTGGTTCAAGATAGAGGGCGGTGAGCGCGACCCGAAAATCGACGCCGGCGGCGGACGGGTTCCGGATGCCGGCCGAGTTCGAGCCCCACGACGGCTGCTGGATGGCCTGGCCGGAGCGGACCGACAACTGGCGCCTGGGGGCGAAGCCGGCGCAGGAGGCGTTCACCGCGGTGGCCACCGCGATCGCCGCCTCGGAGCCGGTGACGATGGCCGCCTCCGACGCGCAGTTCGAGAACTGCCGGGCGATGCTGCCGCCCGAGGTGCGAGTGGTCGAGGTCTCGACCGACGACGCCTGGCTGCGCGACACCGGCCCGACCTTCGTCCTCGACGGCAACGGCAGCCGTCGCGGGGTCGACTGGCACTTCAACGCCTGGGGCGGGACCGCGGGCGGCCTCTACTTCCCCTGGGACCGCGACGACCGGGTCGCCGCCAAGGTGCTCGAGGTCGAGGGCGCCGATCGCTACCGGGCGCCGATCGTGCTCGAGGGCGGCGCGATCCACGCCGACGGCGAGGGAACCGTGCTGACGACGGAAGAGTGCCTGCTCAACCCGAACCGCAACCCCGGCCTCTCCCGGGAGCAGATCGAGCGGGTCCTGCTCGACTACCTCGGCGCCGAGAAGGTCGTCTGGCTCGGGGCCGGCGTCTTCGAGGACGAGACCGACGGCCACGTCGACAACCTCGCCTGCTTCGCCCGGCCGGGGACGGTGCTGCTGACCTGGACCGACGACGAAGACGATCCCCAGCACGCGATCTCCCGCGACGCGCGCGAGCGGCTGGAAACGGCGGCCGACGCGCAGGGGCGGCCCTTCGAACTCGTGCTGCTCCCATCCCCCCGCCCGCTGCGGACCTCAGCCGAGGAGGCCGAAGGGGTCGACGCCGGCGAGGGCACCCAGCCGCGCCGCGCCGGCGACCGGCTCGCCGCCTCCTACGTCAACTTCTACCTCGGCAACTCGCGGATCGTCTACCCGCTGCTCGACCCGCGCCACGACGAGGCGGCCGCGGCGATCCTGCGCCGCGTCTTCGCTGAACGCGAGGTGGTCGGCGTGCCGGCCCGCGAGATCCTCCTCGGCGGCGGCAACGTCCACTGCATCACCCAGCAGGTGCCGCGAGGCTGAGCGCGTAGTCGCCGGCCGCGTCGGTGAACCAGCCGCGCAGCTCCAGCCCGGCGCCGTCGTAGGCGGCGGCGATCCGCTCACGCGTGAACTTGGTCGAGATCTCGGTCCGCATCTCCTCGTCCTCGCCGAAGTGGATCTCGAGGTCGAGGCCGTCGAGACGGACGTCCTGGTCGACTAGCGAGCGGAGGCGGATGTCCATCCGCTCCGCCTCGGTGTCGTAGCGGGCGAGGTGCTCGAAGGCGTCGAGGTCGAAGTCGGCGCCGAGCTGGTCGTTGAGGACCGCGAGCACGTTCTTGTTGAACTCGGCGGTGACCCCGGCGGCGTCGTCGTAGGCGGCCTCGAGCCGCGCCTTCTCCTTGATCAGGTCGGTCCCGAGCAGGAGGTGGTCGCCGGGACCGAGCAGGGCCCGGATCCGCTCGAGGAAGGCATGGCGCTCGCGCGGGTAGAGGTTGCCGATCGTGCCGCCGAGGAAGGCGATCATCCGCGTGCCGGCGCCGTGCGGGACCCGCTCCAGGTGCTGCTCGTAGTCGCAGACCATCCCGTGGACGTTCAGCCCCGGGTACTCGTCGACCAATTCCGCCGCGGTGCGCTCGGTGATCTCGACCGAGATGTCGACCGGGACGTAGGTGTCGAGGTCGCCGCAATCGCGCATCGCGCTCAGCAGGTGACGGGTCTTCGCCGCCGAGCCCGAGCCCAGCTCGACCAGCGTCTTCGGACAACCGGCGGCGGCGTGGATCGCGCCGGAGCGGGTGGTGAGGATCTCGCGCTCGGCCCGCGTCGGGTAGTACTCCTCGAGCTCGGTGATCCGCTCGAACAGCAGCGAGCCGCGTTCGTCGTAGAAGTATTTCGGCGCCACCTCCTTCGGGTAGGCGCAGAGGCCCTCGCGGACGTCGCGCGCCATCTTCGCGGCGGCATCGGCGTCGAGGTGGACGTCGATTGCGATCGTCATGCGTCCCTCGCGCAGCGGATGCCGGCGAAGATCTGCCGTCGTTGCGGCAGGTCCCAGTTGCGGAAGCTCGGGCGGGCGACGCGCCGGTGGGTGGCCCAGGCGCTGCCGCGCAGGACCTTGTACTCGCCGCCGAAGAAGGGTTCGGAGTACTCGCGGTAGGGGAAGGCCTTGAAGCCGGGGTAGGCGAGGAAGTCCGAGGAGGTCCATTCCCAGCCGTGGCCCAGGCCATCGAGGTGCGGGCGTGCGACCTCCCACTCGAACTCGCTCGCCAGCCGCTTGCCGGCCCAGCGGGCGAAGCCGTCGGCCTGCTCCCAGGAGACGTGGATCACGGGATCGGCCGGGTCGATCGGGTCGCGGCGCCCCCGGGCGGTGTCGACCCAGCGATCCCCTTCCCGCTGCCAGTAGAGCGGTGGCTCGGCCCCGGTCTCCTCCATATAGGCGACGTACGCACCGTTGGTGGCGGGGGTTCGATCGATCTCGAAGGCCCCGAGGGCGACGACATGGCGCGGGCGCTCGTTGTCGTAGGCGAAGCCGCGGTCGGGGGCGCCGATCCCGTACTCGCCCGCCTCGATCGCGACCGTCTCTTCCCCATCCGAGCGAGTTCCGTGGTTCCTTTGTCCGCCCTGTCCGGACAAAGGAACCACGGACCTGCGTTCGGCTGCGACCTCGGACGGCAGCTCGTAGCCCTCGACCAGCTGCAGCAACTGCAGCATCGTCTCGTTGTGCTGCAGCTCGTGGGCGAGCAGCATCTCGTAGACGAACCCGTCGCGCAGCAGGGGGTCATCGACCTCGGCACCGATCTCCACGACCTCCAATACGTCGAGGGTGCGCTCGCGGACGTCCGCCATGTAGGCGCGCAGCTCGGCGTCTCGCAGGATCGGCAGCTCGCCGCGGATCCTGCGCGGGTTCTCGATCGCGTCGTAGAAACGGCCGAGGTCACCGTGCAGCGGCTCGCGCCCGCCGATCGTCCGCACCAGCCACAGCTCCTCGAAGTTGGCGATGTGGCCGAGGTCCCAGGCCAGCGGGCTGAGGATCGGCGAGTAGACCGTGTTCAGCTGCTCGTCGTCGAGCGGCTCGACCAGGGCCAGCGTCCGTCCACGGACCTCGGAAAGAGCTTCCGCGATCGCCGCCTTCGACACTGAGGACACTTCGGCCGGGATACGAAGACCCTAGCGACCATGGCGAACCCGGCTGTGAATCAGCTGGTTCCCGCCGCCTCGGGGTCGGCCCAGACGTGCTTCATCCAGGGCGGCGAGATCGCGAATTCAGCGGCGCTGGCGGCAGCGATCGGCTCGAGCGGGACCAAGTGGACGCGACGGCCGGGGGTGTAGCGGTTGCTGTGGGCGAAGCCGATCGCGTTGCCGGCGTGGCTGCCGCCGGAGACGAGCAGCAGGCGGGTCTCCGGCCCCCAGCCGTCGTGCGGGACGAGGCCGGCGTCGGAGGTCCAGTTGTTGTCGGTGAGGAGGTAGTTGTAGCCGTGATGGGACGAGGCTCGCTCCTCGACGCTGCCATCCGGCCCGACGCGAAACTGCACACTCTCCCAATCGTCGAAGTGGTAGCCCTTGGCGCCCGCCACGGGCATGCCGCGCAGCGTCGCCGAGTCGGCGTAGTAGAGCCAGTACTGCAGGTAGAGGTTGCCGGCCCGCCCGCCGGAGCAGTCGGCCCCGGCGGCTTCGGTTCGCTCGGCCTCCCCCTCGCGGCAGTCGATCGTGTGGACGAAGGCGGTGACGGGAAGGTCGGCGTCGGTCTCGTGCACCAGCCCCTCCCCCGCTGCGTCGCCGCACTCGCTGACCCGGCAACGGCGGAAGTCGACCGGCAGCGCCCGCGAGCCCGTCTCGAAGGCGAGCATCGGCATGTGGCGGCGCAGCAGCCTGCCGACCTCGTCGCCGTAGGTCGCGATCAGCGCCGGCTCGTCCCCACAGCCGTCCGCCAGCGCCGCCGCGCAGAGGATCCGGTCGGCGACCGCCCGCGCCAGCGGCGCCCCGGGGACCCGCACCCCGGCGGCGACCAGCGTCAGCAGCAGGAGCGAGACCAGGGTCATCAGCCCGACCCACTCCACCGTCCCCTGCCCCCGCTCCGACCGCATGCGCTGACGCTAGGCGGAGAGGATTCACATGTGTGTGTACTTCATGCCAACTGCCGCGCCGAGCTGGATCGACTTCGAACCTTGCCGAGAAATACAAGCGGGTACGCAGTCGGCATGGGACAGTGGAGCGCGTGAAGGCAATCCTCGCTCTTGTCGCGATCGTCGCCCTCGCCGTCCCCGCGGCGGCCTTGGCGCGGGACTCGAGCGACGTCACGGAAGATCTGAGCAGGCCGATCGTCACCGCTCGCGGGGTCGGAGCGGTTCACCTCGGCGACACCATCCGCTCCCTGCACCGGCGTCACCTGATCAGGTACCTGCGACCCGGATGCGAACTCGAGGCCGGGCAGCGGGTGGCGCGACTGAGCCGTCTCAACGGCTTTGCCATATTCGGGCCCTCCAGCAACCGGGTAAGGTCGATCAGCGTCCGCGGCGGAGCGCGAACCGCGAAGGGTGTGACGATCGGCTCCTCCCCCGGCCTCGCCCTGCATGCCTATCCGGAAGCCGAATACAGCCCGCCCGGCTCCAATCCGCCGTTCGACATCGGGCTGATCTGGGTCAACAATCGCGAAACCCCGCGGATGACCTTCATCGTCGACCCGGAAAGCAACCGCATCTCCGAACTGAGCATCCCACAGCCGAGCTTCTGCGAGTAGCCGCGCGGCGAGCTCCCGGTCGCCGCCGGGCCTAGAGTTCCACCCGCATGGGGGGACGGCTACTACTACTCTGGTTGACCAACTTGGCGCTGGTCGCCCTGCTTGTCCCCGCGGTGGCGCAAGGCGACGAGGCAAGGGTGATCGGCCGCTCGGTCCACGACAGGCCGATCGTCCTCTTCAGGAGCGGCCCAGCGAACGCGCCCTTGAAGGTGCTCGTGGTCGGTGCGATCCACGGTGACGAGACGGCCGGAATGCGAATCACCCGGCAGCTGATCGCCGCTCCCCCGCTCGCCCGCGTCGAGCTGCTGGTCGTACCGACGATCAACCCAGACGGCGTCGCCGCCCACACCAGAAGCAACGCCCGCAGCGTCGACCTGAACCGCAACTTCCCCTTTCGCTGGCGACCCCTGAGCGGCGGCGAATACTCCGGCCCCGGCCCCCTCTCCGAGCCCGAGTCCAAAGCCGCCTATCGCCTCATCCTCGAAGAGAGGCCCGACATAACCATCTGGTTCCACCAGCCCTTCGGCCTCATCGACCGCCCCAACGGCAACCCCTCCACAGCCCACCGCTTCGCCAAACTCATCGGTCTCCCCCTGATCCGCCTGCAAGGCCCCTACCCCGGCAGCATCTCCCGCTGGCAGAACCACGCCTTTCGGACCAGAGCTGCCTTCGTGGCCGAGCTACCTTCCCTCGTCAATAGAGCTCTGGTTAGGCGTGGCACCGCAGCGATCCGCACCTTGGCCACCGAACCGTCAGGCCAGCGATCGATGGCAGTCAACCCAGCGGCTGACAGTCCGCAGGCACAGCCTCATATCCCGTGGTTCTTTTCAGACGCCATAGGTGCAAAAGGAACCACGACTCTGCGCGGTCTTGACCCGATGCAAGGACGCAGGGAGCCCGAATAGTGGCGCTATTCGGGCGACTGAGGAGACAGCAGCACGCAGGTCCGGCACCGTCAGGCGCCCGCCAGCGCGACTCGGGCCAAGGCCCTAGAGGTTGCCGATCTCCGCAGCGATTTCGCTGGCCGCCGCTTTGGCGTCAGCAAACAGCATCGACGTATTCGGTTCGTAGAAAAGATCGTTGTCGATGCCGGCAAACCCAGGGCTCAGCGAGCGCTTGATCACGATCACCTCTTGGGCCTCGGAAACCTCGATGATCGGCATCCCGGCGATCGGGGAGTCGGGGTCGTTTTTCGCCGCCGGGTTGGTGACGTCATTGGCGCCGACGACGACGGCGACGTCGGTGCGCGACATTTCCGGGTTGATCTCCTCCATCTCCTTGAGGTTCTCGTAGGCGACGTCGGCCTCGGCGAGGAGGACGTTCATGTGGCCGGGCATTCGGCCTGCGACCGGGTGGATCGCGTAGTTGACGGTGACGCCGCGCTTTTCCAGCTCGTCGGCGACCTCCTTGATCGCGTGCTGGGCCTGGGCGACGGCGAGGCCGTAGCCGGGGACGATCACCACGGTGTCGGCGTAGGCGAGCTTGATCGCCGCGTCCTGGGCGCCGATCGAGACGTGCGGCTTTTCCTCGCCGCTGCCCCCACCGCCGCCCGACGGCGCGCCGCCGAAGCCGGAGAAGAGGATGTTGGAAACCGAGCGGTTCATCGCGGTCGCCATCTCCATGGTGAGGATCGTTCCCGAGGAGCCGACCAGGGTGCCGGCGACGATCAGGGCGACGTTGTCCAGCGCGAAGCCGGCGGCCGCGGCGGAGAGACCGGTGAAGGCGTTCAGCAGCGAGATCACGACCGGCATGTCGGCGCCGCCGATCGGCAGGACGACGAGGTTGCCGAGGATCGCCGCCAGGACCAGAAGGAGGATGAAGAGACCCTGCGAGGGCGACTCGTGGTCGAGGGCGAGGACGACGCAGATGGTGACGATCGCGATCAGCAGGACGGCGTTGATCACCTGCTGGCCGGGGGCCGCGATCGGGCGGGTGGGGATCAGGTCCTGGAGCTTGGCGAAGGCGATGTTCGATCCCCAGAAGGAAACCGAGCCGACGACGCCGGCGAAGATGATCGGGATCAGCTCGTCGAGCGGGAAGTCCTCGCCCAGCGAGATCCCGTGGCGGATCTCCGACCACGCAATCAGGGCGACCGCGCCGCCGCCGACGCCGTTGTAGAGGGCGACCATCTGCGGCATCTCGGTCATCTGCACGCGGGTCGAGGCGATCACGCCAACCGCGGTACCGATCCCGAGGCCGAGGAAGATCAGGCCCCAGTTGCCCATCCCGTCGAGCAGCAGCGTGGTAACGACCGCGATGGCCATGCCGCCGGCGGCGACGAGGTTGCCGCGCTTGGCCGTGGTCGGGTGGGTGCCCTGTTTGAGCCCGACGATGAAGAGCGAGAAGGCGACGATGTAGAGGGCGGTGGCCGCGTCGCCGCCCGGCTCGAGGACTGCGCGGACCATCAGGTCCCGCCCTTCCCGTCAGAGCTGGCCTTCGGTTTCGGCTTCCTCGCGAACATGCCGAGCATCCGGTCGGTGACCATGAAGCCGCCGACGATGTTGATCGCGCCGAAGGCGACGGCGATCGTCCCGATCAGGTACTCCAGCCCATCGTCGGCGTAGCCGAGCACGATCAGGCCGCCGAGCATGACGATGCCGTGGATCGCGTTGGTCTGCGACATCAGCGGCGTGTGCAGGGTGGTCGGGACCTTCGAGATTACCTCGAAGCCGACGAAGACGGCAAGGACGAAGATCGTGATCTCGGTCATCAGGCTCATGGCTGCTTCGCTGCCCTCTCGTTCTTGATCTCGCCGTTCTGGGTGATGCAGGAGGCGGCGATGATGTCGTCCTCGAAGTCGACCTTGACCTCCCCCTCCTCGGTGACGAGAAGGCCGAGCAGGTTCTCGAGGTTCTTGGCGTAGAGCTGGGAGGCCGGCGCCGGCATCTCGGAGGCGAGGTTGCGCGGGCCGATCACCTTGACGCCGCCCTCGACCACGGTCCGGCCCGCCTCGGTCAGTTCGCAGTTGCCGCCGCTCTCGGCGGCGAGGTCGACGATCACCGAGCCGGGGGCCATGTTGCGGACCGCCTCTGCGGTGACCAGCAGCGGCGCCGGGCGGCCGGGAATCGCGGCGGTGGTGACGATGATGTCCTGTTTGGCCGCGTTCTCGGTGAGGGCGTCGCGCACCTGCGCGTTCTCGTCGTCGGTGAGCGGACGGGCGTAGCCGCCCTCGCCCTCGGCGTCGGGGATGAAGTCCAGTTCCAGCGGCCTGCCGCCGAGCGAGGCGATCTGCTCCCAGGCGGCGCGGCGGATGTCGAAGCCGGTGACGATCGCGCCAAGGCGCTTGGCGGTGGCGACCGCCTGCAGGCCGGCGACGCCGGCGCCGAGGACGAGGACCTTGGCCGGCGGGACGGTGCCGGCGGCCGTGGTCATCATCCCGAAGAAGCGGCCCGACTCGCGGGCGCCGATCAGGGTCGCGGCGTAGCCGGCGGCGGCGGCCTGCGAGGAGAGCGCGTCCATCGCCTGGGCGCGGGTGGTCCGCGGAATCGCCTCCATCGCGAAGGCAGTTACGCCGGCGCTGGCAAGAGCTTCGTTGGTGTCGGCCGCGACCCACGGGTTGAGGTGGGAGATCAGCAGCTGGTTGCCGTTGAGGCGGGAGATCGCGTCGACGCTCGGGACCGCGACGTGGAGGACGATGTCGGCCCCCCAGGCGGCGTCGGCGGAGCCGACCTCGGCGCCCGCCTCCCTGTAGGCCTCGTCGGTGTGGCCGGCGGCCTCGCCGGCGCCGGACTCGACGACGACGTCGACCTTCTCGTTCTTCTTCAGCGATTTGACCACGTCGGGAATCAGCGCGACGCGGCGCTCCCCCTCAGCGGTCTCTTTCGGCACTCCGATCTTCATGGCGCGGCGCGGGAGGATATGCGATCAGGCCAGGAGGGCGTCAGGAGCCCTGCCGTTCAGGCAGGGACCCTTGCCAACGAGGCCAGTCGCTTCAAGGTGTGCTGCTGCTCGGCGCGCTCGACGTGGACGGGCGAGACGATCAGGCGGTCGATGCCGGCACCGCGGAAGCGCTCGACCCGCTCGGCGACCTCGGCCTCGGTACCTACCAGCGAGGTCGCCTCGACGATCTCGTCGGGCATCGCCTCGAAAGCGCCGCCGCGGTCGCCGTCCTGGAAGCGCTGCTGGACCTCGTCGGCGACCTCGCCGAAGCCGAAGCGGTGGGCCAGGTCGACGTAGAAGTTGGTCTTGCGGCTGCCCATGCCGCCGAAGTAGAGGACGAGCCCGGCCTTGACGACGTTCTTCGCCGCCTCGAGGTCGCCGTCGATCGCGACCTGCAGCGAGGGGCTGACCTCGAGGTCGGAGCGCTGGCGGCCGCCCTTGGCGAAGCCCGCCTCCAGATGCTCGCCCCAGGTCTCCTCGAAGGCGTCGACACTGAAGAAGATCGGGATCCAGCCGTCGCAGATCTCGGCCGCCATCTCGACCGATTTGCGGCCGATCGCGCCGACGAAGACCGGGATCTCGTTGCGCAGCGGGTGGAAGTTGAGCTTCAGCGGCTTGCCCTCGCCGCCGGGCAGCGGCAGCGTGTAATGCTCGCCTTGGTGGTTGACGGGACCTTCGCGGGCGATGATCTCCCGCACGACTTCGATGTACTCGCGGGTTCGGCCCCACGGCTTCGCGTAGGGCACCCCGTACCAGCCCTCGGAGACCTGCGGGCCGGAGGGGCCGAAGCCGAAGAGGAAGCGGCCGCCGGAGAGCTTGTCGATCGTCGCCCCGGCCATCGCCGCCGCCGCGGGCGGGCGCGCCGGCACCTGCATGATCGCGGCGCCGAGGTTGATCTTCTCGGTCCGCGCCGCCAGCCAGGCGAGGACGCTGACCACGTCGGAGCCGTAGGACTCCGCCGCCCAGACCGACTCGTAGCCGAGGCCCTCGGCGGCGCGGACGATTTCGGCGGCGTCCTCGCCGGCCGGACCGATCCCCCAGTAGCCCAGGTTGAGTCCAAGCTTCAGGCCCATCGTCCCCGCACCCTATTGAATAGGGGTCGAATGGGTAACGGCCGTCCCAGCATGGAGCAAGGGCTTTCCAACAAGGAGGCGGCAGCGCGGCTGCGCAAGCTGGGGCCGCCGCAGGAGACTTCCTCGCGCTCGCTGGCGAGCATCGTCGCCGGCAACGTCTTCACGCTCTTCAACGCGATCATCGGCGCCTTCTTCCTGCTCGACGTCGGCCTCGGGCTATACGCCGACGCGATCTTCGGCCTGATCGCCGTCGTCAACTCCGGCATCGGGATCTATCAGGAGAAGAAGGCGAAGGAAACGCTCGACGAAATCGCCGTCCTCGTCGCCCCCCACGCCCGCGTCGTCCGCGACGGCGAGGAGACCGAGCTGCTGGCGACCGAGGTGGTGCCCGGCGACGTCATCAGGGTCGGCCCCGGCGACCAACTGGTAGCCGACGGCGACGTGGGCGACTCGCGGGGGCTGACGATGGACGAGTCGCTGCTGACCGGCGAGGCCGACGGGATCCAGAAGGGCAAGGGCGACCGCGTCCTCTCCGGCTCGTTCTGCGTCTCGGGCTCGGGCCACTACGTGGTCGACGCGGTCCGCGAGGAGAGCTACGCCGGGAAGGTGGCGGGCGAGGCGAAGACCTTCCGCCACCCCCCCTCGCCGCTGCAGGAAGAGGTCAACCGGGTGATCGTCGCCTCGACCTACGTGATGCTGCCGCTGGCGGCGCTCCTGATCCTCAGCTTCAAGGTCCGCGGCACCGATCTCGAGGAAGCGGCGCAGACGGCGACCGCCGGGCTGGTGACGCTGATCCCGGAGGGCCTGGTCCTGCTGATGAGCGTCACCTTCGCGGTCGCCGCGATGCGACTGGCGAAACGCAACACCCTGGTCCAGCAGATGAGCGCGACCGAGAGCCTCGCCTCGGTCGACACGATCTGCGTCGACAAGACCGGAACGCTGACCGCCGGCGAGCTGCGGCTGAGCGGGGTCGAGTACGCCGACGGCGTCGATCCCAAGACCGGGGCGGCGGCGCTGGGCCGGTTCGCCGCCAGCGCCGGCGACCGCAACAAGACCCTGGAGACGATCGCCGGGGAGTTCCCGGGCGAGGCCGGGACGGTGCGCGGCGAGGTCCCGTTCTCCTCGGAGTGGAAGTGGAGCGGCATCTCGCTCGACGGCGCCGAGGGCGCCACCTACCTGCTCGGCGCACCGGACATCCTCGCCGAGGCGGGGGCGCTGACCCTGCCGCCGCGGCTGGCCGAGAAGCTGAAGCAGGAGACCGCGGCCGGCCGCCGCGTGGTCGCCTTCGGGCAGACCAGCGAGGCGCTGCCCGACGACCCGGCCGCCGCCAAGGCGCCGCCGATGCAGCCGCTGGCGCTGGTCGTGCTGGAGGAGACGCTGCGGCCCGACGCGGCGGAGACGATCGCCTACATGCGCGAGGAGGAAGTCGACCTGAAGCTGATCTCCGGCGACGCGGCGGCGACCGTGACCGCGGTTGCCTACGCGGTCGGCGTGCCCCAGGACGCCGGCGTCGTCGAGGGCCCGGACCTGCCCGAAGACGAGGAGCAGCTGGCGAAGGTCGCCCTCGAGAACACGATCTTCTGCCGGATCAAGCCCGAGCAGAAGAAAGCCCTGGTCGGGGCGCTGGTCGCGGCCGGCCGCTACGTGGCGATGATCGGCGACGGGGTCAACGACGTGCCGGCGCTGAAGCGGGCGCGGATGGCGGTGGCGATGGGCTCGGGGGCGCAGGTGACCAAGGGCGTCGCCGACGTCGTCCTGCTCGAGGATCAGTTCTCGCGGCTGCCGGAGGCGGTCGGCGAGGGACGGCGGATCGCCCGCAACGTCCACCGCCTCGGCCGCCTCTACCTGACCAAGACCGTCTACGCGGCGGCGCTGATCCTGCTCGTCGCGGTGCCCGGCTTCGCCTTCCCCTTCCTGCCCCGGCACCTGACCGTGGCGGCCCTGCTGACGATCGGGATCCCCTCGTTCGTGCTGGCGCTGATGCCCTCCGACGGCCCGCTCTACCGCGGCCGCCTGCTGCGGGCGCTGGCGGCCTTCGCCGTCCCCGCCGGCCTCGGCACGGCGCTCGGCTCGATCCTCTCCTTCTTCCTCGTCGACACCGTCGCCGGCGCCAGCCTAGAAGCCGGGCGCACCGCGGCGACGACGACGCTGATCGTCCTCGGCCTCGCCTTCGTCCTGCTGCTCGAGCGCGGTCCGGGGCGGGAGCACATCGCGATCCAGGGCTACATGCTGGTGATGGTGATCAGCCTCGCCGCCGTCTTCGCCCTGATCCTCGGCATCGGCCCGGTCCGCGACTTCTTCGACATGGTCCTGCTCAACTCGACCCAGTGGTTCCTGGCGCTCTTCTCGGCGGCGGTGGGGCTGATCATCGCCAGCCTGATGTGGAAACTGCCGCAGATCGAACGCCTGGAAATGCCGGAGGAACGGGTGGATGCCCAGGCGTGAGCTCTCCCGCCTACTCGCCCGAAGCTGACTGCGTCGACGAGGCCTTCGCCGCCGACGGTGCGCCCCGGCCGCTCTACGCGGATCTGCTGGCGGGACTGGCGCGGGAGGACCTGGCCGGGTTGCGCGCACGGGTCGAGGCGAAGGCGGCTGGCAACGGGCTCACCTTCGGCGGAGGCGAGCCGATCGCGGTCGATCCCGTCCCGCGGCTGATCGACCCGGCGGAGTGGGAGCGGCTGCGGGCGGGGCTGCTGCAGCGGGCGAGGACGCTCAACGCCTTCCTCGCCGACGCCTACGGGCCGCAGCGGATCTTCGATGCCGGCGTCGTCCCGCGCCGGCTGCTCGAGACCTCGAGCGGCTACGCGGAGGCGATGCGGGGGCTGATCGATCCGGAGGTGCCGCCGGCGACCGTGGCGGGGCTCGACCTGGTCCGCGGCGGCGACGGCGAGATGCGGGTCCTGGAGGACAACCTGCGGATGCCCTCCGGCGCCGGTTACGCACTCGGGGTGCGGGAAGCGGTCGCGCCCGAGCTCGCCTCCTCGCCGCGCCCTCTCGCACTGGATGGCTACCTGGAGACGCTCGGCGAGGCGATCCGCGCCGCCGCGCCCGCCGGCCGGGACGAGCCGCTCGCGGTCATCCTCAGCGACGGTCCCGAGAACGGTGCCTGGTATGAGCACGAGCGGATCGGGCGGGAGCTCGGGCTGCCGATCGTCACTCCCGTCCAGCTCGAGGCGAGCCGCGGGCGCCTCTTCGCCCGGATCGCCCGCGAGCGGCGGCAGGTGGACGTGATCTACCGGCGGCTCGACGCGGACCGGATCACCGAGCCCGACGGCCACCCCACCGAGCTCGGCGAGCTGCTGCTGCCGGCGCTGCGCTCGGGCCGCCTGCGCTGCGTCAACGCCTTCGGCAGCGGCCTCGCCGACGACAAGCTGACCCACGCCTACGTCGAGCGCATGGTCGATTTCTACCTCGACGAGAAGCCGCTGCTGCGCTCGGTCCCGAGCTACGACCTCAGCGAGGAGGCGGCGCGGGAGGAGGCGATGGCGCGGCTGGACGAGCTGGTGATCAAGCCGCGCGGGGGCTTCGGCGGCCACGGGGTGACGATCATGCCGCGGGCGAGCGAGCCCGAGCGCAAGCGCGCGATCGGCGTGTTGCGACGGCGGCCGGAGCACTTCATCGCCCAGGAGCCGGTCGCGATCTCCACCCACCCGACGATCCGCGGCGGTTCCCTGCAGCCGCGGCGGATCGACCTGCGGCCGTTCGTGATCACCTGGGCGGGTGGGCAGGCGACGATGGGCGGCGGACTGACGCGCTTCGCGCGGGAGGCCGGGGAGATGGTCGTCAACAGCTCCCAGGGCGGCGGGTGCAAGGACACCTGGGTGGTGGAGAATCCCCGGGGATGAAGCGAGAGGCACGACAAGGACGGCCCCTGATCGGGGTCACCACCTCCGAGGTGCGGGAGCCGAAACGGATCCAGCAGACCCCGGAGAGCGAGCCGAAGGTCCGGGAGATGGTCCTCGGCCTCACCTACCTGCGCGCGATCGAGGCCGCCGGGGCGGTGCCGATGGTGATCCCGCCGCTGCCGGAAGAGGCGATCGCGCCGCTGCTCGACCGGCTCGACGGCATCTGCCTCTCCGGCGGTCCCGACCTCGACCCCGACACCTACGGCGCCAGCCGCCATCCGGATCTGGGACCGACCGAGCCGGACCTCGATCGTTTCGAGCTGGCGGTGGCGCGCCGGGCCGACGCGCGTGAGATCCCGATCCTGGCGATCTGCCGCGGGACCCAGGCGCTCAACGTCGCCCGCGGCGGATCCCTGATCCAGCACCTGCCGGCGGTCTCGGAGGAGATCGCGCACCGACAGACGAACCCCGGCATCGAGACGAGCCACACGATCGAGATCGAACCCGGAAGCCACCTGGCGGCAGCGCTGGGAGACGACGAGGTGGAGGTCAGCGACGAGCTCGACGTCAATTCCTTCCACCACCAGGCGATCGAGCGCCTCGGCGAGGGGCTGAAGATCACCGCGCGGGCGCCCGACGGGACCCCCGAGGCGATCGAGGACCCGTCCCGTCCGTTCCTGATCGGTGTCCAGTGGCACGCCGAGACGCTCGTGCACCGCTCCTACGAGGCGGCGCTCTTCCGCCACTTCGTCGACGCGTCCCGCCTCAGCCCCGTCGCGGCCTAGACGATCAGCCCTGCGGGGGGAGCACGAACTGCGACACGATCAGGTTGGCCGCGAGGCGGGGCTCGGAGCCCTCGCGGCGGCGCTCGATCCGGACCTCGATCACGACCGTGCTCTTGCCGACGTGCAGCGGCTCGGCGCGGGCCTCGATCTCGTCGCCGAGGATCCCGGCGGCGAAGACGTTCAGCTTCAGCTCGATCGTCGTGAAGTTGTGGCCGGGCGGGATGCAGCGGAAGGTCGACCAGGCGGCGACGGTGTCGCCAAGCGCGGTCCAGACGCCGCCGTGGACGAAGCCGCCCGGGTGCAGATGGCGCTGGTCGACGACGATCCTGCCGCGGGCGTGGGTCTCCTCGACCTCGAGCGGGTCGATCCCGAGGTCGCCGGGGAAGCTGCCGGGGAGGAAGGCCCGGACCGACTCCGGGGTGATCATCGAGCTGGGGTGCGGCGAGTCGTTCATCTCGACAGCCTGGCGATGAATGGTGAGTTTTCCACCCCATGAGGGGGAAAACTCACCAATCGCTGCTTAGTTGAGTCTTTCCACGAGCATGGCCTTGCCCTGCCCGCCGGCCACGCACATGGTCTCCAGGCCCACCTGCTTGTCGTCGGTCTCGAGCACGTTCAGCAGCGTGCCCATGATCCGGGCGCCGGTCATCCCGAAGGGGTGGCCGAGGGCGATCGCGCCGCCGTGGGTGTTGAGCTTGTCTTCGTCGATCCCGCATTCGGCCATGATCGGGATCACCTGGGCGGCGAAAGCCTCGTTCAGCTCGACCCGGTCGACGTCGCCGATCGTCATCCCGGCGCGGTCGAGGACCTTCTTGATCGCGCCGATCGGGGCGACGCCCATCAGCTCCGGCTCGTTGCCGTGCGTGGCG
>DATFQO010000082.1:0-25852 GCA_035264245.1 Solirubrobacterales bacterium | reverse complement strand
ATAGGGGCCGATGAAGAACGAGGCGAGGACGAGGACCGGGGCGACGAAGAGAGCGATCTGGGCGCTGGAGCCGATCGCGATGTTGACCGCCAGGTCCATCTTGTCCTTCATCGCGACCAGGACCGCGACCCAGTGCTCGGCCGCGTTGCCGACGATCGCGACGACGATCACGCCGATGAAGAACTCGGAGAGGCCGACCGACTCCGAGGCCTCGGTGATCGACCCGACCAGGACCTCCGACATGATCCCGACGAGGACGCCGGCGATCGCCAGCGCGATCACCGAGGTGCGCGTCGACCAGCCCCAGGTGTCTTCCTCCTCGTACTCGGGGTTGAAGAGGTCGCGGTGCGTCTTCAGCGAGAAGAAGAGGCCGATCACGTAGGTGGCCATCAGCACGACCGCCACCGCCAGCGAGAGGTGCTCGACCGTCCCGCCGTAGTGGATCGCCTCCGCGCCCGGCGCCGGCAGCCCCTTGCCCTCGACCAACTCGAAGATCGCCGGCATGATCAGCGCCGCGCCGGCGAGCATCAGCATCGTCGTCTGGATGCTGGCGCTGGTGCGGCTGAAGGTCTGTTTTTCCCGTCCGATTCCGCCGGCCAGCATCGCCGCCCCCAGCACCAGCAGCATGTTGCCGACGATCGAGCCGACGATCGAGGCCTTGACCACCTCCTGCAGCCCCTGAGAGAGGGCGAAGAGGGCGATGATCAGCTCCGGCGCGTTGCCGAAGGTGACGTTGAGCAGGCCGCCGATGCCGGGCCCCGAGCGCGCCGCGAGCTCCTCGGTGGCGCGTCCCATCAGGGCCGCCGTCGGGATGATCCCCAGCGCCGAGGCGGCGAAGACGACAGTGGCCGGCGAGTGAAGAACCTCGAGGACGACCGCGATCGGGATCAGCGGCGTCAGCAGGTAGGGCCAGCCCATCGGCGTCCGCAAAAAGGACGCGTCAAGGCGGGGCCCTCCCTGGTTCACGATCGCGCGGCCTCGCTACTCGAGCAGGCTCGCGCACTTCTGCAGGTCAGCCGGGGTTTCGGCCCCCTGCAGGCATTCCGTGTATTCCTTCGCCGCGCCGCTGTCGACGTTCGGGACAGCCGCGGAGCCGCCGGACGAGGAGCCGGACGAGGAGCCGCCAGAGGACGCGCCTCCGGAGACTCCGCCCATCAGACCTTCGAGCAGGCCGCCGAGGCCGCCATCCTGCCCGGCTTCGAGCAGTTCGAGCGGGTTGACGCCGAGCTGTTTGAACAGCCCTTCCAGCGGCTTCGCGTCGGAGGGCGCCGAGAAGCTCTGCTCCTCGTTGACCGCGGAGAGCGAGAGTTCCATCGCCAGTTCGACCTTTTCGTCGCTGCTGCCGGGCGGCTGGATCGTCAGTTCGGCCGCGAACTTGCGGACGATGTCGTCGTCGCCGACGTAGATCTCGACGTGGGCCTGCTTGACCGCCTTGGACAGTTCGCCCCTGGCTTCTTCGAGTTCGCTCAGGGGGAGCGGCCCAGCGGCTTCCAGCTGTGAGCTGCAGGCCGGATCCTCGGTCAGCTGGATCAGCGCGTCGACCGCGCCGGAAACGTTGAGGTCGCCGCTGACTTTGGTGGTCGAGGTGCCGTCGACGTCGACGTCGCCGTCGTTGGTCAGTTCGTCGGCGAACTGGCTGAACTTGATCCCTTCGGCCGCCTTCTGGCAGGCCGTGATGTCGCCGCTTTCGACCCCTTCCTGCTGCTGGGCCTGTTCGAAGGCCGACTTGAGGAATCCGAAGGTGGTCGGGTCGACTTCATAGGCGGTGCCTTCGAAGGTGACGAAGGCGCGATCGGTGAGCGCCGTGAGGGCGCCTTCGAAGTCGAGGTCTTCGCCGCCGACCGAACCGCTGGCTTCAGCCGTCATTTCGACCTGCGGCAACTCGCCCTTGGCGCCGGCTTCGAACGGCCCGGAGAGGTTGACTTCGACGTCGCCGCCTTCGTCGCCTTCGGCCTTGACGTCGAGCGTCAGGTCGAGTTCGCCGCTCTTCACGCCTTCGAGGCTGGCGTTTTCGACGACCTTTTGCGGATCTTCGCCGCTGCCGCCGCTGCTGTCGTCACTGCTGCCACAGGCGGCGAACACGGTCGCCGAGAGGGCGAGGACGGCGAACAGGGCAAGAATTCGGAAACGGGTCAAGAGATGGGACTCCTCGTGATCGAGAACAGGACCGAGCCGGCAGTTTAGGGCGGGGGCGGCGGATCCTGTCCCGCGCGTCGCATCCCTGCCTCGATTTCCTCGATCACCGCCCGGACCACCGCGACCCGCGCATAGTGCTTCGACTCTGCCGGGATCACCCGCCAGGGGGCCCAGGAGCGGTCGGTTTGCTCCAACATCTCCTCCACCGCCTCCTCGTACCGCGGCCGCTTCTCGCGGTTGCGCCAATCCTCGTCGGTCAGCTTCCAGGTCTTGAGCGCGTCAGCGGCGCGGGCTTCGAAGCGCTTCAACTGCTCCTCCGCGGAGATCTGCAACCAGAGCTTGACGATGATCGAGCCCTCCTCGGCGAACGAGCGCTCGAAGCCTTCGATCTCTCCGAACGCCCGGCCCCACTCCTCGGGGCTGGCGAACCCCTCGACCCGCTCGACCATCACCCGGCCGTACCAGGAGCGGTCGAAAACGGTCATCCCGCCCCAGCCGGGCAGCGCCGGCCAGAAGCGGCCGAGGAAGTGGTGGCGCTTCTCGTCGTCGCTGGGGGCGGCGAACTGGGCGACGCGGACATGGCGGGGATCCAGCGGCGCCACCAGGCGCTTGATCGCGCCCCCCTTGCCCGAGGCGTCCCAGCCCTCGAAGACGACGACCAGCGGCGGTCCCAGCCGGCGATCGCCGATCAGCCCGCCCAGGGTCAGCCGCAGCTGCGCCAGGCGTTCGCCGAGCCGCTTCAGCTCGCGCTTCTCCTCCTCGCCGCTCAGCTTCAGCGACAGATCGGCTTCGCCGAGGCGTCCCATACCGTCTGAACCTACCCGCTGACTATTCGCCGCTATCGCCGCGCGATTCCTCGATCGGCGGCGGCCTGTCTTCGGAGGTGACGTTGGCGAGGAACGGGAAGAGCAGGGCGCCAAGGAAGATCAGGGCGACGCCGGCGGCGATCAGCCAGCGGGCGCGGGCGAGGTGGCCGAGGATGCCGATCGCGAAGCCCACCAGCATCATCGCGATGTAGGGCGTGGGGCTGTGCGGGAGCAGGGCGGCGCAGGGCGCGAGAAGGTCGAGCACTGCGCGGGATTATCATCGGCGGCCATGCCAGATGGTTCCGTCGCAGATGTGAAGCGTTCGCTGGCCGAGGTCGGCTACCTCGCCGACGAGCCGGCGGCGCTGGTCTCCTTCCTCGCCCAGAAGTTGGGCAAGCCGGTCCTGGTCGAGGGGCCCGCCGGCGTCGGCAAGACCGAGCTGGCGAAGGCGCTCTCCCGCGCCACCGGCCGCGAGCTGGTGCGGCTGCAGTGCTATGAGGGCCTCGACGAGGCGAAGGCGATGTACGAGTGGAACTACCGCAAGCAGCTGCTGCGGATCCAGGCCGGCGGCGCCCAAGGTGGCTGGGACGACGTCCAGGACGACATCTTCAGCGCCGAGTTCCTGCTCGAGCGGCCGCTGATGCAGGCGATTGCCAGCCCCGAGCCGGTGGTGCTGCTGATCGACGAGATCGACAAGACCGACCAGGAGTTCGAGGCGATGCTGCTCGAGCTGCTCTCCGACTTCCAGATCACGATCCCCGAGCTGGGGCAGGTCGCGGCGACGACGATGCCGATCGTCGTCCTCACCTCGAACGACTCGCGTGAGTTGACCGAGGCGCTGAAGCGCCGCTGCCTCTACCTCTGGCTCGACTACCCGGGGCTCGAGCGCGAGATGGAAATCGTCCGCCTGCACACGCCGGAGATCTCCGAGACGCTGGCCCGCAGGCTGGTCGAGGTGATCGAGATGGTCCGTGCCCTGGACCTGAAGAAGCCGCCGTCGATCGCCGAGTCGATCGACTGGGCCCGGACCCTGCTGCTGCTGGGCGCCGAGGACATCGATCGCGAGGTCTTCACCCAGTCGATGTCGATCATCGTCAAGCACCGCACCGACATCGACCTGGTCGCCGAGCGGGTCGGGGTGAAACTTGCCGACCCCCTACGGACCGAGGGCTGAGCCAGGGCCGCCGGGGATGGCGGCGAAGCTGCTCGGCTTCTGCGAGGAGCTGCGCGGCGAGGGCGTCGCGGTCGGCACCTCGGAGATCCTCGACGCCTTCGCCGCGCTGGGCGAGGTCGACTGGACCTCACGCGCCGACTTCCGCGAGGCGCTGGCGGCGACGATCGCCAAGTCCCAGGACGACCGCCGCGTCTTCGAGCTGCTCTTCGACCGCTTCTTCTTCCGCACCGCCGAGGCCGAGGCGGTGCAGCGCGACGTCACCGAGCACGCCGAGGGCGGCTCGCCCGCCGGCGACGGCGAGCGCTTCGACATGGACGAGCTCTCCGAGGCGATCCGCGAGGCGATCGCCGCCGGCGACGAGGACGCGATGCGGGATCTGGCGCAGCTGGCGATCGCCGCCTTCGGCCGCGCCGAGGGCTCGGACGTGGTCGGGGTCGACGTGCAGCGGATCCGCCGCACCCTCGGCCTCACCGCCGGCAACCAGCCGCCGGCCGAGGACGGCAGCGAGCGGCCGCCGATCGACCGCGACCAGCTGACCGGGTTCGAGCGCCACCTGCGGCGCGAGCTCGAGCGCGACCTGATCGAGCGGACCGAAACCCTTCCCCCCTCCCGGCCGCTGGCCGAGCTCGACCGGGCGCTGCCGACCAGCCCGACCCAGGACCTCGCCGCCGTCCACCGCGCCGTCTCGCAGATGAAGCGGCGCCTCGCCACCCTCGGCCACGAGCAGCGGGGGCGGAAAAAGGGCCAGCACGTCGACGTGCGGCGAACGATGCGCGCCTCGCTGGAGACCGGCGGCGTGCCGCTGCGCCTGCGCTACCGGCCGAAGCGGCCGCGGCGGCCGGAGATCTACGTCCTCTGCGACGTCTCCACCTCGGTCACCTCGGCCAGCGTCTTCTTCCTCTCCGTCCTCCACGCCCTCCACGATTCCTTCCGGAAACTGCGCAGCTTCGTCTTCATCGAGCGGATCTCGGAGGTGACCGACGTCTTCGAGCACGAGCGCGACTTCGCCGTCATCGCCCAGAAAATCTCCAGCGAGGGGGGCGTCGCCGACATCTCCGGCTACACCGACTACGGCCGGGTCTGGCTCGAGTTCCTGACCGAGATCTCCGAAGAACTCGACCCCCGCTCGACGGTGATCGTGCTCGGCGACGCCCGCACCAACGGGCGCGAGCCGCACGCCGAGGTCTTCGCCCAGGTCGCCGAGCGCGCCGGGCGGCTCTTCTGGCTCAACCCCGAGCCGAAGCTCTACTGGAACTACGGCGACTCGGTGATGTCCGCCTACGAGCGCTACTGCGACGGTGCCTTCGAGTGCTGGACGACGAAGCACCTGGAGAACTTCGTCAACGTCGTCGCCGGCGCCGCCCCCGCTGCCGAATGAGGGCGCTGCTCCTCCGCCACGGCGAGTCGGTCCACAACGCCAACCGCAGCGGCGAGCCGGCGGCCCATTCCGAGGGCGACCGGCTGACCGAGAAGGGGATCGAGCAGGCGCTCGCGGCAGGAGCGGGCTTGCGCGAGCACGGCATCACCCGGCTGCTGAGCAGCCCGCTGCGGCGGGCGCGGGAAACCTCGCGGGCGGCTGGCGAGGCGCTCAGGCTCGAGCCGGAGGAGGTCGACTACGTCGGCGAGCTGACCTCGGCCGAGACCTTCGAGCAGGCGGTCGAGCGGGTGCGGCGGCTGAAGGACGAGCTCGAGCGCGGCGAGGCGGGCGATCTGCCGCTGCTCGTCACCCATGGCATCTTCACCCGCTTCTTCCTCCTCGACTCGGTCCTCGGGGGGCGCTTCGAGGCGCCGATGGCTGCTGGGATCTGGAACCTCGGCTCGCACAACTGCGGCCTCAGCACCTTCACCTACGGCGAGAGCCGCGACCCGCTGGGGGCCGTGATCCCAGGCTGGACCTGCCTCACCTGGATGGAGCGGCCGTGGAGTCGGCCCTGACGATCCGCACCGGGTCGTCGGGCGAGACCTGCCACTGCTCGTTGACGATCGCCCCCTCGGGCGGCGCCACCGGCCCGTCCAGGAGCGGGTCCTCGGTGTCTCGCATCCACTCCTCGAGACGCCCGCGCAGCTGAGCCACGACCTCGGCGCGCGCCGGGTCGGCGGCGAGGTTGTGGCCCTCCTGCGGGTCCAGCACCAGGTCATAGAGCTGCTCCTCGGGGACCTCCTGCTCCCCCCAGCCCGCCTCGACCAGCAGCTGCTTGGTGCCGCTGTCGTCGCAGTTAGCGAGAACCGGATGCGGGTATTCGTCAAACCTCTTTATGTACTTCCAACGCTCGGTCCGGATCGCCCGATGAGGCTGGTAGGCAGCGTGGTAGGTGGTCTCGCTGAAGATCGCGTCGTGGAGGCTTTCGACCTCCCCTCGCACCAGCGGCATCAGCGAGCTGCCCTGCAGCCAGTCGGGGTGATCGGCGCCGGAGAGGTCGCAGAGGGTCGGGTAGACGTCGAGGTGGCTGACCGGGGCGTCGACGACCTTGCCCGACGTAAAGCCCGGGCCGCGGATGATCATCATCACCCCGGTGCCGCGGTCGAAGAGGGTCGCCTTGGAGCCGGGGAAGGCGATGCCGTGGTCGGTGGTGCAGATGACGACCGTGTTCTCGACCAGGTCGAAGTCGTGCAGCGCGTGCAGGACGGCGCCGATCCCCTGGTCGAGCGAGCGGGCGCTGGCCTTGAACTCGGCCATGTCGCGCCGCGTCACCACGGTGTCTGGGAGGTTCTCGGGCGGCAGCGAGTAGAGGGTGTCGCGGACCGAGGTCGGGGCGGAGAATTCGCGGTGGGTCTCGAAGAAGCCGACCGACATGAACCACGGCTCGGCCGGCGCATCGCGCAGCGTCTTGATCGTCAGTGGGGCGACGAAGGAGGCGTTGTTCTGGCCGACGGGGACGACCTCGTCGTAGCCGATCACCTCCGGGTCGAGGGAGATGTGCTGCTCGCCGATCAGGATCGAGCGGTAGCCGACCTGGCGCAGGGTGTGGACCCAGTGCTGGCGGTAGTCGTTCAGCTTCCAGCCGCGGTGGGCGAGGCCGAACATGCCGTTGTTGTGGCAGTAGAGGCCGGTGAGCAGGCTGGCGCGGCTCCCGGAGCAGGTCGGCGCGGCGCAGAAGGCCTCGCGGAACAGCACCCCCTGGTCGGCCAGCATCTGGATGTTCGGGGTCGGGACCTGGAACCCGTAGGGCTGGACG
Source organism: Solirubrobacterales bacterium (assembly GCA_035264245.1). GTDB lineage: Bacteria > Actinomycetota > Thermoleophilia > Solirubrobacterales > 70-9 > VAYN01. Next base: position 18,560 of record DATFQO010000082.1, on the reverse strand, counting down.
TAGCGGCCGGTGTCGTGCGAGTGGATGTAGAGGATGTTGGGTGGACGCACCGTCCTCGAGGTTACCGACCCTGCCTTGTTTACTTGTTTGTTGATAGGGATAGTTAGGAACTGGTGATGAACGAAAGGCAACCCGACCGCTCCTATCTCGTCTGCGCCACCCCCCGCAGCGGCAGCACCCTCGTCTGCCACGCGCTCGAGGAAACCGGCGTCGCCGGCCGCCCCGAGGAGTACTTCGAGGCGCTCCGCCACAGCGGCCGGCCCCGGCGACCGGAGGAATACTTCCTCGGCGTCGAGGACCAGTCGATCCGCGACCACCTCGGCGAGCGCAGCGTCGGCTCGGACCCCCAGCCCCGCTCCCCCCTCTGGAGCCGGGCGGCCTACGACCGCTACCTCGAGTGGGCCTTCGAGACCGGCACCACCGACAACGGCGTCTTCGGCGCGAAGCTGATGTGGGGCTACTTCGGCGAGTTCGTCAGCCTCCTGCGCAACATCCCCGCCTGCCGCGACGTGCCACTGGGCGAGCTACTGCCTTCAGTCTTCCCGGACCTTACCTTCGTCCGCGTCGTCCGCGCCAACAAGGTGCGCCAAGCGGTCTCGCTCTGGAAGGCCGTCCAGACGGCGACCTGGCGTGAGGACCAGGCAAGTGCCAAGGCGGCCTCGGTCGAGGACGACGGCTCCCCTCCCTACCGCAGCTTCGTCGAGGCCCATCGTCCCCAGCTGCGCTTCCACTACCGCGCGATCGACCACCTGCTCGAACAGCTCCTAATCGAAGAGGCCTCCTGGGACGCCTTCTTCGAGCACGCCGGCATCAAGCCAATCCTCATCCTCTACGAGAACTTCGCCGCCGCCTACGAGACCAGCACCCTCAACCTCCTAGAGCGCCTAGACCTCACCTGCGCCGACGACTTCGAGTTCGAACCGCGCATGAAGCGCCAGTCAGACCGGATCAACGACGACTGGACCAAGCGCTACAGCGAGCTGCGACTGGGGCGCGACTTCGACCTGGTGCCGGCGGCAGTGGAGGAGAGTGCGCGACAGTCGGGCTCATAAGCCGACGGTCGCGGGTTCGAACCCCGCTTTGCCCCGGAGTGGCCCTCGAAAACGACCTCCATCGAGGATATTCGCGAGCGGAGCGGCACGAAACTGATGAGTTCTGAGAATTTCGACCGGCACTTCGGTTCTCTGCCCACTGACGGCGAGGGATAGCGACTAAGAGCGCTGTGGTGGGTACGCGCAGACGCGCTACCGCGCGACCCAAGCGTCCTTCGAGGACGCGAGGTCGCTGACCACGCTCGGCAGTTCGCCGGAGACGAGGTCGGCGAGCGTGACCTGCTCGAGCACGGAGCGGAGGCTGGCGCGGACCGCGATCCAGACCTCCTGAAGGTGTTTGGAGTTGCCGCGGTACTCGATGTCCTCGGGGGGGGTCGACTGCACGTGGGCGATCGGGCCCTCCACGGCGCGGACGATCTCGGCCACGGTCACCTCGTCGGCCGGGCGCGCCAGCCAGTAACCGCCCTTCGCCCCGCGCCGGGCGCGGACGATGCCGTGGTGCTTGAGCTCGAGCAGGATGTGCTCGAGGAACTGGAGCGGGATGTCCTGTGCCTCGGCCAGGCGCTCGCCCTTGACGGGTGCTTCCTCGGATTGGGCGGCGGCAAGCTCGGCAGCGGCCCGCACCGCGTAGTCGGCCTTCGCAGAAACTCGCATGTATCTAGTAAATCAGTCGGCGGGCAGCGTCCGCGCGAGGGCGGCCGTCTGATCCGCCTCTTGCTGGAGCTGCTGCTCGCGACGCCGATTGAGCCAGTGCGGCGCGTAGAGGATCGCGGCGAGGCCAACGGCGGCGATCGCGGCGGCGATCGGCCAGACCTCGGGGTCGCCCTTCTGGACGGTGACGATCCCGGAGCCGATCAGGACCAGCCCCAGCGCGGTGCGGAGGAATCCCTGGGGGGCTTTGTCGGAGAGCGAGGCCCCGATCACCACGCCGGGGATGCTGCCGAGGAGGATGTTGGCGGCGAGAACGAAGTCGACGTTGCCCCCCACCCAGTGGGCGATGCCGGCGGCCCAGAGCAGGATCGCGGCGTGGAAGACGTCGGTGCCGACGACCTTTTTCGGCGACAGCCGGTAGACGGCGATCAGCAGGATCGCGATCACCGTGCCGGAGCCGGCCGAGGTGATCCCGATCACGAAGCCGGTGGTGGCGCCGATCACGATCGCCGCGACTTTGTGGCGCCGCTCGACCTCGAAGCGGTCGCGCTCGTCGATCAGGTTGCGGAGGATCAGCGCCCGGGTGAGGGTGATGACGCCGACCATCAGCAGGGTGCCGCCGAGAACGGCGTAGACGAGTTCCTCCAGCCGCGCTTCCCCCACCTTGGTCTGCAGCCAGGAGACGAGGATGACGCCGCCGACCGCCGAGGGCACGCTGCCGATCGCCAGCCACTTGACCAGGTCCATGTTCACGGTCTTCATCCGCAGGTGGCGCCAACCGCCGACGGTCTTGGTCACCGCCGCGTAGAAGATGTCGGTGCCGATCGCGGTGGTCGGCGAGATCCCGAAGATCAGGATCAGGAGCGGGGTCATCAGCGAGCCTCCGCCCATACCGGTCATACCGACGAGTACGCCGATGCCCAATCCGAAAAGGACGATTGCCGGGTCCATAGCTGTGCTGGGGGTCCGCACTTACTGATTTCGACTTTCCTGACCTTCTTGGTCAGGAGTGCGGAGTGCGCCAGGATACCAGGATGGAGCCCGAAAGTCAGGGGTCTCGAACCGTGGAAGCGCCCCCTCCGCAGAACCCCGCCGCCGGCGACGTCGTCCTTCACGGGGTCGGCCACGCCTATGGCCAGCTGCGCACGCTGGAGGGGATCGAGCTCGAGCTGCCCGCGCAGGGGGTCCTCGGCCTGGTCGGCCCCTCGGGCTGCGGCAAGTCGACCCTGCTGGAGCTGATCTGCGGCCTGCGGGAGCCGAGCACCGGGACGGTCTCGATGGGCGGCGCGACCGCCGCCGAGGAGCGCCTCGCCAGCTGCGCCTTCATGCCCCAGCGCGACTTGCTGCTCCCCTGGTACTCGGCGATCGACAACGCCGCCCTGGCCCTGCGCAACCAGGGCATGGGCCGCCGCGAGGCGCGCGAGGCGGCGGCGGGCCTGTTCGAGCGCTTCGGGCTCTCCGGCTTCCAAATCTCGCGGCCGACTGAGCTCTCGGGCGGGATGCGGCAGCGGGTCGCCTTCCTCCGCACCCTGATCGCCGGCAAGCCGGTGTTGGCACTGGACGAGCCCTTCGCCTCGCTCGACGCGATCACCCGGGCGGAGATGCAGGAGTGGCTCGCCGCCGCCCTGCGCGCCGATCCCCGCTCCGTCGTCCTCGTCAGCCACGATGTCGAGGAGGCGCTCTACCTCTCCGACCGGGTCGCCGTCCTCTCCGCCCGCCCGGGCCGCGTCGTCGCCGAGCTCAGCGCCCCGCGGCCGCGAGCCGCCGACCGCGACGCCGCCGTCACCGACCCAGCCTTCGTCGCCGCCCGCGAGGAGGCGCTGCGCGCACTCCGTCACGGAAGTCGTGGTTCCTAATGCACGACATGGGTGAAAAAGGAACCACGCGATGGCGCAGGTGGCTGTTTCCGGCCCTGCTGCTCGCCGCGCTCCTGGGCCTCTGGCAGCTGGCCTGCTCGACCGGGGCGATCGCCGATGCGCTCGACCTCGAGAGCTTCCTCGTCCCCTCCCCGGCCGAAGTCGCAAGCGCGCTTTGGGAGAACCGCGGCCTGCTGGCCGAAAACGCCTGGGTGACGCTGCGCGAGATGCTGCTCGGGATCCTTGCCGCGCTCGCGGTCGGCGTCGCCTTCGCCGTGCTGATGCACCTCTCGCGAGTGCTGCGGGACGCCACCTACCCGCTGATCGTCGCCTCGCAGGCGATCCCGATCGTCGTCATCGCCCCGATCCTGGTCGTCTGGTTCGGCTACGGGATCACGCCCAAGATCGTCATCGTCGCCCTGATCTGCTTCTTCCCGGTCACGGTCAACGCGCTCGACGGCCTGCGCTCGGTCGACCCCGAGGCGGTGAAGATGATGCGCAGCCTCGACGCCTCCCGCCGGCAGCGGTTCTGGCGGGTGGAAGCGCCGGCGGCGCTGCCGAGCCTGTTCACCGGGATGAAGATCGCCGTCGTGATCGCCCCGATCGGCGCCGTCTTCGCCGAGTGGGCCGGGTCCAGCTCCGGCCTCGGCCACCTGATCCAGTCAGATATGGCCTACTTCCTGGTCGCCAGGCAGTTCGCGACCGTGTTCGTCCTCTCGGCGATGGCCCTGGCCCTGATCGGCCTCGTCGCCCTCGCGGAGCGACGCGTCGTCACTTGGCGATAGAACTCAGGCGATGACGCGCCACCGGATCTGGGCGATTGCCCTCGCCGTCCTCGCTCTTGGCCTCGCGCTGACCGCCTGCGGCGAGAAGTCCGAGGAGACGACCGGCGAACGCGAGGGCTTCAGCCTCACCCTCGACTTCTACCCCAACGCCGACCATGCCGGGATCTACATGGCGCAGAAGCTCGGCTACTTCGAGGAAGCGGGCCTCGACGTCTCGATCGACACCCCGTCCGACCCCGCCGCGCCGCTGAAGCTCCTCGCCGCCGGCAGCACCGACTTGGCGATCTCCTACGAGCCCGAGGTGGCGCTGGCGCGCGAACAGGGCCTCGACGTCGTCGCCGTCGGCGCCCTCGTCAACCGGCCCCTCACCTCGCTGATCTGGCTGAACAAGTCGGGGGTCAAAGGCGTCGCCGACCTCAAAGGAAAGACCGTCGCCACCGCCGGCATCCCCTACCAGGACGCCTTCCTGAAGACGATCCTCGCCCGGGTCAAGCTCACCCCCGAGGACGTCAAAGCCGTCAACGTCGGCTTCGGCCTCCTCCCCGCCCTCGTCGGCGGCTCCGCCCAGGCGATGCTCGGCGGCTTCCTCAACGTCGAGGGCGTCGACCTGCGCGAACGCGGCAAAGCCCCAGTCGTCACCCCGGTCGACAAGCTCGGCGTCCCAACCTACGACGAGCTGGTCCTGGTCGCCCGCCGGCAGAGCCTGGAAGAAGACCCGGAGAAGTTCCGGCTCTTCCTCGCCGCCCTCGGGCGCGGAACCGAGGCCGCGGTCCAGCAGCCCGGCGCCGCCACCGACGCGATCACCGCAGCCAATCCCGATCTGGAACCGAAACTGACCGCGGCGGAGGTGAAAGCGACCCTGCCGCTGCTGGGGGCGCGGGTCAGCGGCAAGCCCTACGGCTACATGGACCCCGAGGAGTGGGCGGCCTTCACCGCCTGGATGCGGGACAACGAACTGATCGCCTCGCTGCCGGAACCGGGCGAACTGCTCGACAACGGCTACTTGCCCTCGGGCGAGATCCCCGAATAGCCGAGCGCGCCTTCGGCGATCAGCCGGCTCACCTCGCGCTCCGGCATCGCCGCGTGGAAGAGGTGTCCCTGGGCGTAGTCGCAGCCGAGGCGGCGCAGCTCCGACAGCTGCACCTCGCTCTCGACCCCCTCGGCGATCACCTCGAGCGAGAGCGCCCGCGCCATCCCGATGATCGCCTCGACGATCGCCGTCGCCTCCTGCTCGATCCCCAGCGCGTCGACGAAGGAGCGGTCGATCTTCAGCGCGTGGAAGGGGAAGCGGTTGAGGTAGGCGAGCGAGGAGTAGCCGGTGCCGAAGTCGTCGAGGACGAGGCGGACGCCGAGCTCGTTCAGCTTCTCCAGCGAGGAATTGGCCGTCACCGACTCCTCGACGAGGACGCTCTCGGTGATCTCGAGCCGCAGGTGGACGGGATCGAGCCCCGTCCGCGCGATCACCTCCTCGACCGTGTCGACCAGGTCGCGGTGGGCGACTTGGCGGGCGGAGAGGTTGACCGCCACGTCGAGCGGCCGCGAGTCGGGGCGCAGCTGGTGCCACTCCAGGGCCTGGCGGCAGGCCCGCTCCTGCACCCAGCGGCCAATCGGCTCGATCAGGCCGCTGTCCTCGGCGATCGAGACGAACTCGGACGGGTCCAGGGTGCCCCGCTCGGGGTGGCGCCAACGGACCAGCGCCTCGAGCCCGTTGATCTCCCCCGTGCGCAGGTTGACGACCGGCTGGTAGTGCAGCGCCAGCTCGTCGCGCTCCAGCGCGTGGCGCAGCTCGCGTTCCACCTCCAGCCGCCGCATCGCGCCGGCTCGCATCTCGGCATCGAAGAGGACGCAGCGGGCGCGGCCGCCCTCCTTGGCCCGGTACATCGCCGCGTCGGCGTCGCGGATCAGCAGCTCGGCGTTGACAGTGCGCTCTTCGGAGGCGCGCGAGACAGCCACCCCGGTGCTGGCGCTGACGAAGTGGTCGACCCCGTCGAGCGAGAAGGGCTGGGTGAAGGCGGCGGCGACGCGGTCGGCGATCGCCACCGCCTCGCCTTCGTCGGCGAGCCGGTCGATCAGGATCCCGAACTCGTCGCCGCCGAAGCGGGCGACGATGTCGCCGGGCCGCAGGTGTGCGCGCAGGCGCGGCGCCACCGCCCGCAGCAGGGCGTCGCCGGCGTGGTGGCCGAGGCTGTCGTTGATCAGCTTGAAGTGGTCGAGGTCGAGGAAGAGGATTCCCACCGGCGAGCCCGAGATCGCCGCCTTGTCGAGCGCGTCGCCGAGCGCGTCGACGAAGCTGAGCCGGTTCGGCAGGCCGGTGAGCGAATCGTGCAGGACGCGGTAGCGCAGCGCCTGGTCGGCGGCGTGGCGCTCGATCGCGTCGGCGAGGACGTTGGCGGCGGCCTGCACGAAGGGGACGTCCTTGGCGCTGAAGCGGTGCGGCTCGGTCGCGTGGACGTCGAGCACGCCGAAAGGTCGGTTCTTGCCGTCGATCACCACAGCGAGGCTGCTGGCGGCGCCGAAGACACGCAGGACCGGCGGCATCGTGTGGCGGGTCTCGTGCTCCCAGTCAGGGACGATCGCGTGGGTTCCGGAGTCCAGCGCGGCGCCGGCGTGCGAGTCGCGGGAGGCCGAGACCCGGCGGCCGGCGCCGACGACTGCCTCGCCGAGACCGGCGCGAAGGTTGAGGCGGCGGCCGTCGCGGCCGAGCTCCCAGATGCAGGCGCTGTGGACGCCGTCGACCTTGCCGATCAGCTCGGTCGCGACCTCCATCAGGTCGACGGGATCGCTGTTCTGCATCGCCCGCTCGCCGAGGCGGGCGACGACCGCCTGCTGGGAAAGTGCGCGCTGCAGCTCGTCCTCGGTCTGCTTGCGGGCGCTGACGTCGTAGAGGACGCCGTGCCAGACCGGGATCCCCTCCTCGTCGGCTTCGAGGACGGCCTCGTCGTGGATCCAGACGACGCCGCCGTCGCGGGTCTGCATCCGGTATTCGATCGGGGTGGTGTCGCGGTTGCCGAGGTGTTCCTCGCTTTCGGCCGCGACCGCTCGCTGGCGGTCCTCGGGGTGCAGGAGGCTGGACCAGAGGCCCGGGTCGCGGACGAACTCCTCCGGCCGGTAGCCGAGGATCTCCTCGACCTGAGGGCTGACGTAGCGCCAGCGCCCGCGCTCGCCGAGCTCGGCCGTGTAGACGATCACCGGCAGCTGCTCGACCAGGCGCTGGAAGTCGTGCCCGCCCGAAGCCAGCTGGTCGACGAAGCGCTTTACCTCGTGCTCTGACCAGTTCCTGTCGGCGGGCTCACGCATCCACCCCGCTCATCGGCGACCGTGGCGGTCGCCTTGAGGACTGCCGGGTGCCAATCTCGCTCAGGCGCGAGCCGCATTGGCGGCCCGGCGGCGACGAGGCGATAGAGGCCGGAGAGGGTGAGGGCGCCGACCAGGCCGCGGTAAGGCTCGTACGGCGCGTAGAACTCTTCGACCTCGGGGATCGTCGCCCGCCGGCCGCGCCCGTTGAGGCGCCCGACGAGCTTGATGTAGCCGAGGTCGCCGGCCGGCAGCGAGTCGAGTTCGTTGCGCCCGAAGAGACCGAGGCACTGCACGGTCCAGGGCCCGATCTGCGGCATTGCCAGCAGCCTCGCGTCACCCTCGGCGCGCTCGACCCGGCAGCGGCCGGCGGCGACGTCGCGGGCCAGCCGCCGCAGCGCCAGCGCCCGTTTGCCGACCAGTTCCATCTGCTCCAGTTCGGCGGGGGCGCGACCGGCGATCGCGGCCGGCCCGGGGACGTCGCGCAGCGCCTCGCGCCCCTCCCCCAGCCGCGGCCCCCAGCGGCCGGCGATCCTGCGCTCGATCGACGCCGCCCGGCTCGCCTCGATCAGCTGCCCGACCACCGCCGCGGCCAGCGCCTCCCAGGGCCAGGGCCTGCCGCCCGGACGGAAGTCGGGCATCCGCCGGATCAGCGGCCCGACCAGCGGGTCGCGGCGGAAGCGACGGTGGAAGTCGGAGAGGTCGACGTCGACCCACAGCGCGCGGCGCATCCGCTCGATCGCCTGCTCGAGCTGCTCGCGCCCGGCCGGTCCCGGGCAGGGGCGCATCTCGATCGCCGGGCGCAAGACCCGCTCCGGGTCGACCGCCTCGGCGCGGAACCGCACCCTGCCGCGGGCCGGCTGCCAGGCACGCACCAGCACCGGGCTGCCGTCGACGTGGAGCAGCCGCGTCGCGACCCCGCCCCGCACCCGCAGCGTCCGGTCCGAGCTGCCCCGGGGCAGTCGATAGGGGGAGGGCGGACGAATCTCCGCTTCGACCATCAGCGGCCGAGCAGGTGAACGTCGACCAGGAAGGAGCGGCTGGCGACGACGTTCTGGCGCTCGCGGCGGCGCCTACCGAGGCGGCGCGGCGACCTGGCCCTGGCGGCGGCACCGGTCACCGCCCGCACTGCGGCGACGGTGGCGGCACCGGCGAGGACGCCGCCGGCGGCGGCGATCGCGGCGGTCTTGACCTCGGGACGCAGGACCGGCAGCGCGGAGCCCTCCGCTTCGTAGCTGGACGGCAGAGGGCGAACGGGGCCGGTGGCCTCGGCCGGGCCGGCGTCTTCCTCGGCCACGACCTCGGCGTCTAGGTGCAGCTCGCTCACCCGGGCGACTCTAGCGCGGCGTGGGGTCGGCTCCGGCGAGGGATCGCTCGTAAAGACGGTACTTCTTGACGACCTTGCCGCCCATCCCTTCCATCGCCCGATTCATCGGCTTGTTGGTCTCCAGGATCCAGCCCATCTCGCCCCAGGTGATCTTGCCCGGCATCGCCGCGAGCTTGATGTGCTCGAGGTAAAGGCCGGCAGCGACGCCGGTGTGGCGGTAGTCGTGCTTGACCCCGAGGGCGAAGACCCGCAGACGGTCGATCTTGCGCTTGCCGAGCAGGAACTTCGCCCAGCCGAAGGGCAGCAGGCGGCCGTTCAGATTCATCATCACCCGGTTGATGTCCGGCAGGGTCAGCGCCGCGCCGACCACCTCGCCGTCCTTTTCGGCCATGAAGGTCCACTCCTCGTCGAGCACCTGCTTCAGGTTCTTCGCCTGGAACTCGACCTCGGCGTCGGTGATCGGGACGAAGCCCCAATTGTCCCCCCAGGCCTCGTTGTAGACGTCCATGAAGCGGCGCACCTCGCCGGCCATGTCGCGCTTGCGCATGTTGCGGATCGTGATCCCTTCGTCGCTCAGGGCTTTCTCCGCCGCCTCGTGGATCGCGGGGTCGACCCTCTCCCCCTCTTTCAACTCGCCCATCCGCAGCTCCCACATCAGCACGTCCATCGCCTTGCCGAAGCCCTCGGCCTCGATCAGCCGCTGGTAGTAGGGCGGGTGCCAGGGCTCGAGGATCATCGGCCGCCGCTCGAAGCCCTCGATCAGGATCCCGATCTCGTCGTTGGTGGTGAAGTCCATCGGGCCGAGCAGCCGCTCGCGGCCCCGCGCCAGCGCCCACTCGCCGGCGGCGTCGAACAGCGCCCGCACCACCTCCGGGTCCTCCGCCGCCTCGAAGAAGCCGAACATCGCGTCCTTGCCGCCCTGGAACTCGTCCCAGCGCCGGTCGAGATGGGCGCTGATGCGACCGACGGCCTCGCCGTCGCGCTCGGCGAGGAAGAACTCGGCTTCGCCGTGCTCGAACCACGGGTTCTTCTTGCGGTCGAGGAACTGCATCCGCTCGAAGATCAGCGGCGGCACCCACTGCTCGCCGTCGCGGTGGAGCCGGAAGGGGACCTTGACGAAGCGCTTCAGGTCGCGACGGTTGCGGACGGGCCGGATCGTGACACTTGCCATGTGGGCCGCAACCTACACTCTGACCCGATGAGCGAGACCGCCAAGGCGCCCGTCGACGTCTTCGAGAAGGCCCGCAACCACGACCGCCTCGAGCAGCTCGAAGCCGCCAAGGAGCACGACCTCCTCCCCTACTTCCGCCTGCTCACCTCGCAGGCCGGCCCGGTGGTCGAGATGGAGGGCCGGGAGACGATCATGCTCGGCTCCAACAACTACCTCGGACTGACCGGGGACGAGCGGGTCAAGGATGGCGCCCGGCAGGCGCTGGAGACCTACGGCACCGGGGTCACCGGTTCGCGGCTGCTGAACGGGACCACCCCGCTGCACCTGGAGCTGGAGCAGGAGCTGGCGGAGTGGATGCGGACCGAGGACGCGATCGTCTACACCACCGGCTACCAGTCGAACGTCGGCTGCATCGGGACGATCCTCGGGCCCGCCGACACGGTGATCTGCGACTCCGGCGACCACGCCTCGATCCTCGACGGCGCCCGCCTGGCCGGCGCCAAGCTGCGCCCCTTCCGCCACAACCGGATGGACAAGCTGGAGAAGATGCTGCAGCGCGCCGCCGGGGACGGTGGCGGCGTCCTCGTCGTCGTCGACGGCGTCTTCTCGATGGAGGGCGACGTCTGCGACCTGCCGCGGATCGTCGAGCTCTGCCGCGCGCACGGCGCCCGGCTGATGGTCGACGAGGCCCACGGCGCCGGCGTCCTCGGCGCCCGCGGTGCCGGGGCCAGCGAGCTGTTCGGCCTCGAGGACGAGGTCGACCTGCGGATGGGGACCTTCTCCAAGAGCCTCGCCTCCTGCGGCGGCTTCATCGCCGGCCCGGCCGACGTGATCGAGTACCTGCGGATCTCCTCGCGCTCCTTCATCTTCAGCGCCTCCGCGGTTCCTGCAGCGGTCGGCGCGGCGCTGGCGGCGCTGCGGGTGATCCGCTCCGACGGGCCCCAGCTCTTCGAGCGCCTGCTCGCCAATGCCGATTACCTGCGCGAGGGCCTGCGGCACCTCGGCCTGAAGGTGATCGAGCCCGGAACCCTCCCCGACGGGACCGTGGCGACGACGCCGGTGGTGCCGGTGATGGTCGGCGACGACTGGCAGGCGGTGCTGCTCTGGAAGGCGCTGTTCGACGCCGGCGTCTACACCAACGTCGCGATCCATCCAGCGGTTCCCCCCGGCGGCGCGCTGCTGCGAACGAGCCTGATGGCGACCCACGAGCGCGAGCATCTCGACGGCGCCCTCGGGACCATTGCCCGGGTCATCGAGGGCTTCCCTGATCTACCCCGAGGTTAATTTTTTGGTCACAAATATTTGACATCCCCCCCGGGGGTGAGTTTCCGGCTTGTCCGGAAATGGACAAGCAGGGGAATGGGCCGAAATTGTTGCTCTTAGCGAATGGGTCGGACGTGATTCCGGTGCGTGCGGGTTGACGCCCGGTACCGGCAGGCCATAGCTTGGCCCCCTCGCCGAAACGACCCTGGCGGGACGTTCGGGAAGAGAGAGTCGGGTCTGGCGGACCAAGGCCCCCACACGGGGGACGGGATGCCACCGCCGGACACGACATAACCCCAGCCCAGTAACCGATTCCTTGAAGGGAGGAGTCCAGTGGAAGCTGCCTCAACGGCACCACCATCGACCATCGCGGCCTCAGCAGAGGCGCCGCAACACCTGAGGGCCCTGGAGAGAGCCAACATGGTGCGCCTTGCCCGTGCGGAGCTGAAGCGCGCGATCGCGCGAGGAGACATGGATGCCGCGGAGGTGGTTCGCGACTGCCCGTGGGAGACCGAGAGCATGACTATCGCCGAGCTGCTGACCAGCCAGCGGCGCTGGGGCCGGACCCGGGCCCGCAAGTTCCTCATGCCCCTCTCCCTCAACGAGAACAAGCAGCTGGGGACGCTGACCTCCCGGCAGCGGCGGATTCTCGCCAGCGAGCTCTCGGGGCGGGGCGCAGGGCGGGAAGCCCTCACGGTTTAGGCGGGCCGCTCTGGCGGGCGGGTCCTGTCACGGGAGAGGGGGAAGCCTGCGCTGGATGCTCGGCATCCCCCTCTCCCGAGCCACCCGCCCGAGAAGCGGTACGCCCGGACGGCCGTGCCTGCAGCCGATTTAGCCGCGCATGCCGCCTATCTTGTAGCTGAGACCACCCGAGGCCTTTTGGAAGGCGCGGCGGGCGAAGTAGAAGACGATCAGGAAGGCTGCGGCGCCGATCGCCAGGGCTACGGCGAGGATCTGGTCGGCGGCGTAGAAGACAAGACCGGTGGTGAGGACGAAGGCGGCGCCGGCGAGCAGGGTGGTGTGGGAGCGGTAGCCGGCGAAGTGCTCGCGGATCGCCACCTCCAGCCCTCCCAGTCCCGCTAGGGCGACGCCGATCCCGATCGCGGTCGGATTGCTGCTGAAGATCCCGATCGCCAGCGAGACGATGCCGGCGAGGATGACAAGCTCGGCAAGCGGCACCGAGCCCCACGGCGCGGGCGGCCGCTCATCTGGGGCGGCGACTCGCTTGGCGGGCTTCGACTTCGCGCTCAACGGCCTCGAGCCGCCCGGCTAACGGGCATCCGGAGGAGATCTTGACCCGCCACCAGCCCATCAGCATCCCGATCGGGCCCAGTCGGGGGCGTGAGTGCCAGTGGCCACAGCCGTGCAGGCCGAGGTCTTCGCGCGAGACGCGAACCCACTTGTAGTCCCGCGGGGCGGCCAGCATCGCCTCGACCAGCTCGCGGTTCGCGGTCTCGACCCGGCCTCGCTCGACCAGCGCTTCCCGAGCCTCTCCGACGCGAGCGGCGAGTCCGTCCCGGACCGCCTCCAGCTGACCGAGGTCGAGCACCCGCGGCGGCGCGGCCGGAACCTCGACGCGATGCGGGACCTCGGTGTGGCCGAAGGCCTCGGCGAACAGCCCGGACAGCTCTGCCTCGAGCCGCGCGATCTGCCGGCGCAGCTGCAGACGCGCCTCGCGCTCGCCGACCGCGACGCCGAATCCCGAAAACTCCTCCTGTCGCAGCAGAGCGGGCATCCCGGAAATTGTAGTCACGCCGCCTCCAGGGTCGAAGCGGCAAGCCACAGAGCCTCCTCGACGGCGATCTGCGGCACCCCCTTGACCTGGACCGCGGCCACCGCAACCCGCCGGGTTCCCGGAGCGACCGCGATGCCCGCGGCGGTCGGACCGAAGAGCAACCCGACCGGCTGGAGCTCGTCGGCGATGATCAGCGTCCCCTTCTCCAGCTCGCCGGGCATTCCGGCCAGCGACTCACCGGGAGCCGAGTCGCGGATGCAGAGCGCGCCGAGGACGCTGCCGGCGTCGAAGGCGCGCAGCGCCACGCCGGTCTCGACGATCGCGATGTCGAGCGCGTCCCCCGGCAGCCCGTTGCTGCGAAAGCCGCCGTCGTGGAGGCGGTCGAGCGTCAGCTGCTCGACTGGGGTGCGGGTCCGATCAGGGTCGAGGCCGATCTGGCGAAAGAAGACTCGGTAGGCCCAGGGGATCGGCCGTTCGCGCAGCCGGATCGCCTGCGAGCCGTAGGTGCGGTCGGAGAGGTCGCGGAGGCGGCGGCGGACCGGCTCGGGGCTCTTGCCCGGCTTCGCGTCGACCTCTACCGAGGCGATCCCGAGGCCGGGGAACTCGGAGGCGATGTGGGGCGCGACCCAGCCCTGCCGCGGGGCCGGCACCCACCCCATGCGCGGGTCAGCGGAATCGGCGCTCATCTCAGCTCGGTTCCGCGGCCGCGGTTGCCGTCAGCAGTCGATCGACCCGGTCGCTCAGCTGGGCTGCGGTCAACTCGCCGACGCTGGCGCTCTCCAGGGTGCCGCCGGGAAACATGTAGGCGAAGGTGGGGCAGAGGCCGATGCCGTAGAGGCCCGCAACAGCGCCATCGCGGTCGTATCCCACCGGCATCGTCCAGCCGCGCCGGCTGATCAGTTCGCGCACGGTGTCGCGGTCGTCGCGGATGTCCAGCGAGAGGAAACCCACCCGTCCACGGTAGCGCCGGAAGACCCGCTCGACCAGGTCCTGCTGGGCGACGCAGTCGCTGCCGCCTTTGCTGAACCAGAACGAGATCACCAGCGGCCGGTCGAAGAAGTCGCAGACGCGGATCGATTCCGGCAGATCGACGCGGCAGGCGGGGGTCCGCTGAGCGTCCTCCGGACAGGGAAGCGCCGAGGTTTCGCAGTCGTCCTGGGCGACATTGGCGTCGCCTTCGAGCTTCCCCGCCCCTTCCGGCACCGCGAACTCCGGCAGCGGCCAGCGCGGCGGCAGCTTGTCGAGGCCGAGCGTCTCCCCTCCCCCGCCGCCCCCGATCGTGTTGACGGTGGCGACGACGATGATCGCGAGGAAGAGCAGCCCGACGACGAGCGAGTAGCGGTCCCTCATCGCCGCTCCAGCAGCAACAGGGTCGCCGGCAGGATCAGCAGCACCCCGACGAGGGCGGCGGCGAGATCGACAACCGTGACCAGGCCGAAGTCCCGCAGCATCTGCACGTCGCTGGCGATCAGGACGGCGAAACCGGCGACCGCGGTCGCGCCGGAGGCGAGGACTGCGGCTCCGGTCCGCGAGTAGGCACGCGCCAGTGCCTCCTCGACCGCCGCCCCGCCGGCGCGCTCCTCGTGGAAGCGCCCGCTGAGCAAAACTCCGAACTCGGTGGCGATCGCGATCGTCAGCGCGCCGAGCGCCGCCGACATCGGGTTGAGCGGGATGCCCGTCGCCCAGAGGAGCAAGGAAGCCCAGCCGGTCGCCAGCACCGTCGGAACCAGAGGCACGAGCGCGCGCCGCCAGGACCGGTAGATCAGCAGCAGCGCCAGGCCCACCAGCACGATCCCGGCCAGCGTCAGCCAGTAGCGGCTGCTGGAGAGGTCGCCAGCCGATTCCGCCGCGATCACGGAAAGGCCGGCGAGCTGCACCTCAACCCCCTCCGGGGGCTCGCCGATCGCATCCCGGACCCGGTCCACCAGCTTCTGCTGGTCCTCCAACGACTGCGCCCTGATCCCGAGAGAGATCAATGCTTGGTGTCCCACTTCCCCGGTCTCGGGATCGATCGGCGCCACCTGCCGCAGCGCATACGGCGACAGCGCCGACAAGGTCGCGTCGATTCGCTTAGCCGTCGGTTCTTCTTCCCCCTTGACCAGGAAGTCCGAAAGTGCCGGCCCGGGACATATTTCAGCATCGAGGCAACTGGGGTTTTCGCCGCCGAACCCACCGGCTTCAAGCGCCCGCCGCTTGAAGTCCGCCATCCACTCGACGGTCTCGGGACTCGTCAGATCATCAGCTTCGATGCTCACATCGAGCTCTCCCGACACCCCAGTGGTGTCCTGCAACTCGTTCAGCCCTTCAACAGCTTTGACGCTCTGCGGCGCCAACTCGCGGATGTCTGACACGGATTCCACCTGGGTTCCAGCCGCCCAACCCATAACCGCCAGCCCGATCCCCACGGCCAGGACCACCTCGGGATACGTCCGCGCAACGGACAGCAAACGCCCCTCGGGCGGGTGGCTCGTGGAATGGGGGTTACCGAGCATCCAGCGCAGGTGACCCCCGTCCCGCGAGACAGGACCCGCCCGCCAATGCGCCAGCGTCCCTAAACCGACCGTCAGCGCCAACCCGAATGCGACCGCGACCCCGATGATGAGTACCCAACCGAACCCCCGAACCATGGGAACCGGTGAAAGCTGAAGCGCGAGAAAACCCGCTGCCGTCGCCGCGCACGCGGCGCCAATGGTCGGTCCGCTACGCGTAGCTCCCTCGACTACGGAATCCAGCTCGGCCGAGCGCGCCTGGAACTGGATCGCGTAGTCGACTGCGAGGCCGATCAGGATTGGCAGCGCCGCGATCGAGGCCATGGTCAATGAGCCGCCAACCAACGCCAGCAAGCCAAAGGTGAGAGCGGCAGCCATCAGGGCAATCAGCAGCGGCAGCAGCGGCCAGCGCGATTTGAAGACGAGGAAGAGGACGAGGGCCATCACCGCGACGGCGACGGCAAAGAGCAGCAGGAGGGCGTCCTCGAGCGCGCTGGAGACGCCATCGATCACGACCGGCGCGCCGGAGACTACGTAGCTGCCGTTTTCGAGCTCGAAGCACGGCGCCGGCTGCCCGCCGTCCTTGCAGGCCTTCCGCGGCGTCGTTTCCGCCACCGCCGCTTCGATCAGCTCGATCGCCCGCCGCCGCTCGGCTTCGCTCAGACCGGGCTTCAGCCGGATCACGATCTGAGCGGACTTGGCATTCGGGAAGAGGTAGGAAAGCCGCGCCTTCGGGGTCCCGCGCGGCCGGGCCAGATCGAAGACGACGGTGGCGACGAAGTCTTCGTTGGTGATGCTCGGCG
Organism: Solirubrobacterales bacterium; assembly: GCA_035264245.1. Lineage (GTDB taxonomy): Bacteria > Actinomycetota > Thermoleophilia > Solirubrobacterales > 70-9 > VAYN01. The sequence goes on along the minus strand of DATFQO010000082.1, from coordinate 2,134 downwards.
CGCTGGTGATCCCGTATTTGGTCGCCACCGCCAGCAGGTATTCGCGGAAGCGGTCGGCGGGGACGTTTTCGGCCAGGCGGCCGAGCTGGTTGTCGATCTGGACCACCGACTCGTTGAGGAAGGTGCCCGGCCCGGTGAGGAACTCGACCGGTCCGGATTCCGCCAGCTCGGTGCAGGGTCCGGGGATTGGATTGGCGCCTTCCGGCACCTTGCCCGAGAGGCATCCCTCCAGGCGCAGTATCCGCAGCAGGTCGTCGCCGAGGATCAGTTCAGGCAGTTCCCCCTTGACGAGGACGACGATCGGTTCTTCGCCGAAATTCGCCCGCACCCGCTGCGTCGCCTCAACCGTCGGCGAATCGGGGTCGGCGAGGGTGTCGACGCCGGCGTCGGTCGGGAGTTGCATAGCCCCAACGGCGGCGACGACTGCGAGCGCGGCGCTGACGGCGACGAGTGGCCGCGCGTGCCTCGACGCCCACGCCGCGACGCGCCCGAACCAGGCTCCGGCCGCCAACCTCAGTCCATCGAGAGCGGACCGCTGACGTCAGCGTTGAGGAACTGGTTGACGAACGGGTTGCTGGAGTCGAACAGCTCCTCTTTCGGGCCGGACTCGACGATCTTGCCGCTCCACAGGACGGCGATGAAGTCGGCGATCCGCCGCGCGGTGCCGAGGTCGTGGCTGATCACCAGGTAGCAGCCGCCGTTCTCGGCGTGGACCTCGCGGATCAGCTCACAGAGCAGCGCGGTGCGCACCGGGTCGAGGCCGGAGTCGGGCTCGTCGAACATCACGATCGCCGGTTCCAGCACCAGCGCCCGGGCGAACCCGGCGCGCTTGCGCATCCCGCCGGACAGCTCGTTCGGCATCTTGTAGGTCGCCTCGCTGAGGCCGACCTCCTTCAGCCGCCGGTTGACGATCTCGCCGATCTCCTCCTCGCCTTTGTCGGTGTGCTGCCGCAGCGGGAAAGCGACGTTGTCGTAGATGTTCATCGAGCCGAACAGCGCCCCGTCCTGGAACAGCAGGCCGAACTTTTTACGCACGTCGAAGAGCTCGTCATCGGTCATGTTCGGGATCGACTCCCCGTGGACGAGGACGTCGCCGGAATCCGGGTAGAGCAGGCCGACGATGTGCTTGATCAGCACGCTCTTGCCGGTTCCCGACGGACCGAGCACCATCGAGACCTGGTCCTCGGGCAACCCGAGGTTGAGGCCGTTGAGGATGCGGGCGCGGCCGAACTGCTTCACCAGGTCGATGATCTCGATCGCGTCCTCGCCGCCGTGGTCGCGCTTGCGGCCGGTATGGAATTTGTAGGGGTTGTGCTCGCGCGGGTTGACGCCGGGGATGACGAAATCCCGGCCCATCGTCGCGCCGTCCTCGCTGACGTAGGGACCCTCGTCGGTCGCGCTTTCCGGATGGCCATGAGTTTCGCCGTCGGTCAGGACCTCGGGCGGCGCTTCGGCGCTCGAGGTCGCCTCGTCGCGCAGGTCCTCTTCTTCGCGGCGGTCTTCCTCGGCCTCGAAGCGGTTCTCTTCCTCGATCGACACCTCAGCCTCCTATTGGCGCACGTGGGTTGGCACCCCAGAAGACCAGGGTCCCCAGCATTCCGATGATGTGAACTAAGACGATGTTGAGGACCATCGACTTCGCGGTCGCGGTCCCCACCCCGACGGGCCCGCCGGCGGCGGTGTACCCGTAGTAGCAGCCGACCAGCACGATCGCGGTCGCCATCACCATTCCCTTGATCAAGCTGAAGATCAGGTCAGGCGGGTTCTGGAACATCCAGAAGATCAGCAGGTAGCCGCCGGAGGAGACGTCGCCGATCTGCTCGACGACGGCGAGGTAGCTGGCCAGGTACATGATCCCGATCCCGACGAGGTACATGAACGGGAAGGCGATCCAGGCGGCGAGCAGACGGGTCGCGCAGAGGAAGGTGACCGGCGGCACCCCCATCACCTCGAGCGCGTCGATCTCGTCGGAGATCCGCATCGCCCCGAGCTCGGCGACGATCCCGGTCCCGACCTTGGCCGCGAGCATGTAGCCGAAGGCGTAGGGCATGATCTCGCGAAGGTCGCACCAGGCGGAGAAGACGCCGGCGTAGGCGGGCGCGCCCTGGGCGCGCAGCAGGTAGGCGCCCTCGAT
>DATFQO010000081.1:0-29422 GCA_035264245.1 Solirubrobacterales bacterium | reverse complement strand
CATGCGAACGGCGGTTGTCACCGGCGCCGGCAGCGGCCTCGGCCGCGCGATCGCAGCCGTGCTGGTCGAGCGCGGCTACCGCGTCCACGTCACCGACGTCGATGCCGGGGCGGCCGACCGGGCGGCGGCGGAGCTCGGCGTCGAGGCGCGCGGCTCGGCACTCGACGTCCGCGACGAGGCGGCCTGCCGGGGCCTCGCCGAGTCGATCGGCCGCACCGGCTCCCTCGACCTCTGGGTCAACAACGCCGGCGTCTTCTTCAGCGGCCCACCGTGGGAGCAGAGCGCCGAGCTGCGCCAGGCGATGCTCGACGTCAACGTCACCGGCCTGATGAACGGGACGATCGCGGCGCTTGGACCGATGCGCAGGGCTGGCCGGGGGCACGTCGTCAACGTGGTTTCCCTAGCCGGGATCGTCGCCGCTCCGGGCGAGGTCGTCTACTCGGCAAGCAAGCACGCGGCGATGGCCTTCACGCTCGGCACCTTGTTCGACCTGCGCCGCAACGGCGACAAGGGCATCGCCCTCTCCGCCGTCTGCCCCGACGGGATCTGGACCCCGATGCTCGAGGACAAGCTCGACGACCTCGACGCCGCCCCCTCCTTCTCCGGTCGGCTGCTCACCGCCGAGGAGGTCGCGGAGGAGGTCGGCAAGCTGACCGAGCGCCCCCGCCCGATCCTGATCGTCCCCCGCTGGCGCGGTCCGTTCCTCCGCTTCGTCGACCTCTTCCCACGCCTCTCCCTGCGGCTGCTGCCGCTGGTGATGTGGGATGCGCGCCGGCGCCAGCGGCGCTACAAACGCCTCATCGAAGCCGGGAGGTGGCCGTAGGGCCACGCCCGGCTCCCCGCGCCGCTAGACCTTGCGGAAGACTCCGACCACTTTGCCCAGGACCCGCGCCTCGGTGGTGAGGATCGGCTCCATTTCCTCGTTTTCGGGCTGCAACCGGATGTGATCCTTCTCGCGGAAGATCCGCTTCACGGTCGCCTCCTCGCCGATCAGGGCGACGACGATCTCGCCATTCGCGGCGTCGTCGCTGGGGCGGACGATCACGTAATCGCCCTCGATGATCCCGGCGTCCTTCATGCTTTCGCCGCGGATCTGAAGGATGTAGTCGCCGTCCTCTCCGCCGATCACGTCGGGGACCTCGAGGTACTCCTCGATGTTCTCTTCGGCCAGGATCGGCTCACCGGCGGCGACCTGACCGACCAGCGGCAGCCCGCTGCCGGGGCTGATCGTCCGCTTCGCCTTGTCGAACAGAAGCTCGATCGCGCGCGGTTTCGACGGATCGCGCTTGACCAGACCCAGCTTCTCCAGGTTGGCCAGATGCGCGTGCACGGTCGAAGACGAATGAAGCCCCACGGCTTTGCCGATCTCCCGCACCGTCGGCGGGTAGCCGGTCTTCGCCGCGTACTTGCGCATGAAGTCGAAGATCTCCTTCTGCCGCTTGGTCAGATCAAGTTCCATCGTCGTTCCAAATCCCTCCAAAGCCGGGTCACCAGGGTCAAATAGGCGCAAATTCCCGTTCGAACACTTGTTCGCAAGGCTACCGCCTCCCCCGGACGCCCGCAACCACCGCCCTCCCCCCGCACGCAAACATCTAGAATCGACCGCCCTCGAGCGGCTGTGGCGGAACTGGTAGACGCGCAAGGTTGAGGGCCTTGTGGGTGGAAACACCCGTGATGGTTCGACTCCATTCAGCCGCATTGGAAAGCCCCCGCTAGTCGGGGGTTTTCTCCTACCGCGTGGGCATCTCCACCAAGAGCAGATCGCAACTCGTGCGCCAGTCCGTGCGCCAGCTGAGAGAGATCCACCATTCGATCTGACTGTCTGCCCAAACTTCAGATTGCGGGAAACCTCGCAGCCTGCGATACAAGTGACTGATCGGACAAAGATTTTTAGGTTAAGGACTGGACATAAGAGTAGTCTTGGCTTAGGAATAGATCCGCTCTCGGTGGAACACTTCCCGGGTTCCACGTTTGAAGAGATCTACATCTCAATCCAGACTTTATGACCCGCTATTCGTTCAACTACGCGCTATCTTCTCGGCCCCATTCTTGCGGATGCCAAGTTGATGGCATCGCGATCCGATTATGCCGCGCATGGACTTCTTATGGGCGGGTAGCAGAGAGGAGGCAATGATGGACGCAGCGAACAGACTTTCAGCTCCGGCCCAGGGAGCAGCATCAGCTAGCGAGGTTTTCGAGAGGCTAGGTGAGCAGGAGCTTGCAGCGATACATGCCCTAGAGCGAAACATCGATGGACTCGATGAGATCGGCTTAGCCAGCGAGGCCAGGCTCGGTGTGTCTGCCGCCGTGCACGCAGCTAAGGAGTTGTCAAATCTTGGGCTGGTTGAAATCACGAGGCAGAACGATCATCTCTTTTTCCGGCTGATCCCAGAAAGCCTTCGCAGGCGAGTTGAAGAGGCTCCTGCCGCGCTTTTTAGCTAGGTCAATCTTTGCAGCCCCCCACCCCAGCGGCCCAGCACCGCTAGCTGGTCAGCTTCTGAATAGACTCAGCAGTACCTCACTGATCGAGGGCTCTGGATCCTTGGGGGCACGAGTGGTGCCTCGCAGGAAAAACCGGCAGGGGCGAGGGAGCTATGTTCGTTGCATATCCGATTGGGGCACTGCTGGCTGCGGGATTGAGCGCCGTCGAACTCTTAAGCAGCCTGAAGACGCGTCCTACCGCGAGTGAAGGCGCATGGCGATGGTGGGCAACCAGACTGAGTTTTGAGGCAGGCGTGGGAATCGTTGCGACCATCGCGCTTGCAAAGATCGCCAAAGATTGGAACCCGATTTTGCTAGGGCTCGCCGCAGGGGCGGGTGCATCGGCGGTACTGCGCCAGCGATTCGCCACCCTCGGGGAAAACAGCACGCCCGTTGGGATTGCTCTTGCCTATGACTATTTTCGCAATTTTTTTGATGAGCAAATTGAGCGTTGCGGCTCAGAGAACGATTCCAAGTGGCTCAACGACGAAGTCGTGCCAGCCCTATTGGAGGCTGGAGTCACAGCAGATCAGGTTGGACAGCGGCTCGTCGATTACGTCGCCGGCTTGGGACATATGGGCGATGCGCAGCGGATCGAAGAACAAGCGGCGATTGAGAGGGTGCTAGCCGAGACCGGGGTGACGGAGGAGGAGAAAATCAAACTTCTAGTACGCATCGGCCATCGCCTCAAAGCATTTAAGACGCTTGAGAACCTTTGCGAAGCGGCTCAAAACCAGAACGACTCTCCCTAAGGCGGATGGTTTGACCTCCGACGGGAGACATTCCCCACGCGCTCAACACGATTAGCGCCTCGCCACATCAAGGTAGGCGTCTGCCAGTTGGCGGGCTTGATCGCGCTCCCGGCATCAAGTGCCCGCACCGAGAGAACGTCTCCTCGATCGTGGCGTGTCCCATGAACTCCTGAATCGCCTTGGGGTTGACCCCCGCGTCGATCAGCAAAGGAGGCGAAGGTATGTCGGCACTCGTGAAGCGTCATGGGTCGAAGCGTCTGCCGAAGCTCTCCCTGCTCGGCTTCGGCTTCGTTGGCCCGGTTCCACGAGCGCTTCGCGCGACTACCACTGAGGAGGTCTACGAGAACGTCATTGATCTTGTAGAGAAGGCGATGCTCGGACATCTAGCTAGATCGGCGAACTTGGTGACTGCTCCCCCTCGTCAAGCTCACTCCTGGCGGAGCCTCTCCGAGAACAAGCTGGAGCGAGACCGGCTGCTCACCGACATTTCCCGGAGGCTAGGTGTCGAGGACGAGCCCGATCTCGCAACGATCACGAACGTCGCAGCCGAGGGAACGGACATGGCCGCGTGCTTTCCTGTGTCTCAGGAAGAGCTCCGCGACGCTGTCGGCCCTATCTGGAATTCGCGCATGACTGAGCTGTTCTTGATCCCGGACCCTAGCTAGGAGCGCGACCGTGGCGAAAAAGAAAACCACCCAGCGCGGCCGAGATGCCGGAACCGGGCGCTTCATCTCGATCAAAGAGGCCCGCCGTCGCAAAAAGACGGCCATTGTCGAAAACATCCCGCTCCCCAAACGGCGCCGCAAAAAATGAGACCGCTCCAATGACGGAAACCTACGGCGACAATCTGGTCATCAGAACGCAGTCCGGCGAATCTCTGGCTGCCAACCCGGAATTGAAGGAACGCCTCGAAGCGGCGGCGGCCCTACCCGTAACCAAGCGCCCCGACGGGCTCGAACTCCCAACCAGGTATCGAGAGACCGCGGAAAGATTGATCGACAGTCCCGATCTGAACCACGAACCGGGCGAACTGTATCTAGACCTGAGCCCGATTAGCGCGGCCTGCTAGCAGCCCCGCTCAAGCGGCGACATGCTCGCCAGCCGGGACGAAGTGCTCCAGCTTGGCCTCATGCTCAAGAGTGAAGGGGATGCCCTCTTCGGCCAGCTTCACGACCTCCGCGTAGCTGTCGCCAGCGGCAGACCAGCCATCGACGTCGGGGGACTCGGCCCACCAGCCGTCGCTTTCGTGGTGATATATGACGCGGACGATCTCCATGATTGCTCCGATTCAGTGTAGCTTCCGGGCCTCGTCTTCGGCAAGCCCCACGTCGCGGACGAGGCCGGCGGGAATCGTCGCCTTGTCATGGAAGGCGAAGGTCAAGGGCGGGTAGGCCGGCGACTCCATCCGGCGATGCGAGCCGGACTGCCGCGCCACGCGGTAGCTGAGGGGCTTCCGTTCCAAGATCGCCAGCAGCTGCTTGGCCTTAATCGACGGGAAGGGGCTCACGGCGGCGCACCCTAAATACGCCCTCGGACCCCTTGCCTCGTGCGCCAGTCGTGCGCCAGTGAGCCCCCGAAATCACCGGAAACAGCCGGAGACAACCGGGTTCGATTTGGCTCTGGAGCGCGGATTCCGCTCTAGCAAGCGGTCCGTTTTCAGCTTGAGGGCCTTGTGGGTGGAAACACCCGTGATGGTTCGACTCCATTCAGCCCCATCGGAAGGTCCCCCGCTAGTTGGGGGTTCCTGTTCTCAAGGTAGGGGGTCCTCATTGGATTCATGGGCGGTGCGCCAGTCGGAGCGCGCCAGCACCACCCTCCACACAGCGAGCCGGCTCAGTTCATGCTCCTGGTAGCCGGCTCGGCGTGAAGGGAGCCGCTAAAGGCGGCCCCCTTCACGCCTGACCATCGACGCCTAGGCGGTCTTGACGATGTGGATGCTCGGCATGCCCTGCCCAGATCGCCGATGCCTAGGAGGTCTTAACGATGTGGATGCTGGGCAGCTCGTGCTGCGTGCTTTCAAGCCTCATCCTGTCCACCTCCCTTGCGTCAATCGAAAATGCGCGAATCGAGCAAGATTACTAGAATTTTTTCTACCAATAGAGAGGGACCTAGGATTTTGTGCCTTCACCCAGGGAAGCCGCCGCGTGCGCGGGTAAAATCGATTGCTCAATCCAGCTTGAAAGGAGTAGTGGAGCAATGCCAAAGCGCACCAAGGGGATGAGGCCGGGGGGGAAGGAGGCACCCGCAGGGCGGCCACGTTCCGGGCGGCGGGATAGGGCCACGACCAACCGCGTCACGGCGATGTCGCACCCCCTCCGTGCGCGCATCCTGCGGCTTCTCTCGGATCGAGACGTGATGAGCCCAGCGCAACTGAGCCGGGAGCTACAGGCGGAACTTTCGGACGTGAGCTATCACGTTCGCGCCCTCGAGAAGCTTGAGTGTGCTGAGGAAGTCTTTACGCGACCTTCGCGCGGGGCTATGGAGCACTTCTATCGAGCCACCGAGCGGTCGTTGATAGATGCGGACGAATTCGAGGAACTGGACCCCGTTGTGGCGGAAGATCTTGTCTGCCAGGCAATCCAGCGGATCCTTGACGACTTCGTTGACTCACGCAAAGCGGAGATGGTCGGCTACGACAAACACTTTCACATCTCCAGGACTCCGCTGATCCTCGACCCGGAAGGCTATGAGGAAGGGATGCAGGCAGTCGAACGCTGTCGGCTTGAGATGTCCAAGATCGAGAGCAGAAGCGTCGAAAGGCGCGCCGAATCCGGCGCGCCGGGTATTTCGACCGCAGCCGACTTTCTGTTCTTCAAAGTGCCAGGCGCATCCTTCGACAATTAGCGCGAGGAAAGAAAAGGCCGACCACTGGAAAGCCCTCTAACGAAACAACGTTGACAAGCACGAGCCTGATTCGGAAGTGTCGCCGCCACTGAGTTGACCACAACGGCGGGGGTTTCCGATGGGCAAGAAGGACGATGGGCGCGATGTCGATCAGCAGATGATCCGCGCGCTGGCGCATCCCCTGCGAGTGGAGATTCTGCGGCAGCTGGAGGAGGGACCGAGCGGCCCCAAACGCCTCGCGGATCGCATGGACGAGAAGCTCGGGATCGTCTCCTACCACATGAAGGTGCTTCTCAAATTCGACTGCATCGAGCTTCTGGAAACCATCCCGCAAAGGGGAGCGGTCGAGCACATCTACACCCTGAAACCGAATGGGGCGATCGGCTCGCGGACGTGGAAAGCAGTCCCGCAAGCGCTCCGGACCCGATTCGCGGGGACCGCTCTCGCGGACTTCACCACGCGGGCGGTCGAAGCCTTGGAAGCCGGCACCGCCGAGTCCCGCGAGGGTTCGGGCGTCACCTGGCTACCGCTCAACGTTGACGAGCCGGGCTGGATGGAACTGCTGGAGGTGCTCGGCAACGTTGAAGAAAGGTTCCGGGCCGTGGCTGACAAGAGCGCGGAGCGTTTAGATAGCCCAAGGGACGGAATCTCGGTGATCGTCGCCGTCGCCGCCTTCGAGATTGCGGGCGGAGAGGACGTCGAGACCTCGTGAACGATCCGGTCATGATCTCAGCGGAGGAGCGCGACCTCCTGCGCTGCCGGGTCTGGATACACACGAGCCGCCTCGACCGGATTTGGCTCGAAATCAGTCCAGGCCCCACGTACTCGGATCAAGAGGTCCAGCAGATACGAGAGGAGATGCTTCCACTTCGGGATGGCCTCGGCGAGAGAAAGACGGTGGATGAGGAGTCGATCACCCTGAGAACCTCCCCAGATCTGCTGCGGCGGGTATTCGAGTTCATGCTTCACATGGCAGGCGGGGAAGGGGCCGAGGACGACCGTGGCCAAGCAACTGAGGACTTGCGGGAATACGAAGATCGGCACGTCCGCGGAATGTGCAGACGCGTTCTTGCACAGCTGGACGGAGCCTCGGCGACGACAGGCGGATCGGCCGATGGCTAGGGGACCACGAGGGCTGACGCCGCAGAAGGGGCTCGGCAAGGCGATTCGACTTCTGCGCGAAGAGGCGGAGGTGACGCAAGTGGCCCTCGCGCACGAGTCCGATGTCTCGGCCTGTTGGCTTTCGAGGATTGAGCATGGCGAAGTCGATCCAACGTGGGCGACGGTCAACCGTCTCTCCAAAGGACTCGGCGTTTCGATGGAGTCCGTGGCGGAGAGGGCGGAGTGGTTCGAGCAGATGGATGCTTGACGAGCACCATCGATCTGTGCGGAGCACCCGTGGAGGTTCGACCTCCTGTCAGCACTAGCCGCCCAGGACGGGCAGTCCCGCCGTTGCTCCGGCTCGGCACAGTTCCTGGTCCCAGCTGACCAAGGCGACGTCCTGCTCCGCGAGCGCTAGGGCCGTTGCCAGGTGAACGGCGTCGTAACCGCGCAGTGCGAATTCCGCGGCGAGGGCTCCCGCCGAACGAGTCAGTGCTTCGTCGACTCCAATCGCGACAAGTTGTTCGTAGGCGAGTTCGAAGCTCTTGACGGCTTCGGTGTACAGAGGCTCAGTGAGCCGGCTGCTTCGGTGTGCTGCCGCCAGCGCCGCTAGGCCCTCCGCCAAGGCAAGAACGGAGGATGCGCCTCTGGATGGAGAGGCCCAAAGCTCGTGCGCGATATCCGAGCCCTGCTCGAAGAGCACGAGCTTGATCAGAGCCGAGGTGTCGAAATACAGGATCAGCGTCGTTGGTCTCTGACAAGACCGGAAACGGAACCGATGCTCCCAGCCAGTGGCGTTCGGCTCCGTCGCGGCTTCTCGGGCCAACGCACCAAACCTCGCCGGTCCAGGTCTTCAAACGGCCGCGGCGCCTCGACTTGACTCAGACGGGCGATTGGCTTGCCGCGGCGAGTAACCAAGACATCCACGCCCTGCTCGACCTTTTCGAGGTACTCACTGAGCCGATCATGCAGCTCGCGCACCCCAACTTCCGCTTCTGGCTGATGTAGCGTCATCGAGTTAAGGCTAGCAGCTACATTTCAGACCTATCTGCGTCTCCCTAGAGTCCGACCTTTGACACGACGCAGCACACTGATTGCCCTTGGCGCGGCGACGATCGCCTTCAATCTGGCCCTGGCCTGGATCGACAACCGGTTGGGGCGGACCGGTGGACCGTCGATCCTCGGGCTCGAGTTCGCGGGGAACCTTGAGGCCGTCGAAGAAATCCAGGCCGAATGGGGCGCCCATGGGGAATACCTGGCCCGCCTGTCGCTCTGGATCGACTTCGGCTTCATGGCCGCCTACGGAGCGTTCTTCGCGTTGGCCGGCGCCACGGTGCGGGACTTCGCCAGGGAGCAAGGACTGCGACGGCTTGCGGCCGTCGGGGTGGTCGCGCCGGCCTGCGCCGTTGCCGCGGCGCTGTTCGACGTTGCCGAAAACGTGCTCTGGCTGCTCGTCCTCGGCGGCCATCTCGGCGAACCGGCACCCGCCATCGCTACCGCGTGCGCCAGCCTCAAGTTCGTGCTGATCGCGGTGGCGATCCTCTATTCGCTGACGGGGCTCCTAGCCTGGATCCGACGGCGGTAGAAGCTCGCGCTCCATCTCCTCGGCCAGCGCCGGGTGCCGGTACGGACCCTCCGCGCGCAGCGCCGCGATCGCGCTCCGGCGCGACTCCTCGTCTTTGTTCTGGCTCAGCTTGCGCTTCATCTCGAAGCGGTCGACCGGGATCCGCAGGCCGACCGTGCCCTTGGCGATTGGAATCGCTTTCTCTCGATCGAGGTAGGCGGGTTCATCGAGGCGGTGCTCGAAGTGGCCGACCAGCCGGGTCAACACCTCGAGGTTCTCCTCCTCGTCGAGGATCTGCGGCGTGCCGTGCATGTGGGCCACGGTGAAGTTCCAGGTCGGGACCAGACGCTCCTCCCGCGAGTACCAGCTGGGCGAGATGTAGCCATGGTGGCCCTGGACGATCACCAGGACCTCGCCGCGATCGATCCCCAGCACCTCGTCGTCGGGCCGGCCCAGGTGGGTGAGCAGGGTGAGGCCCGGGGCCTCCTCGTCGAGCATCACCGGGTAGTGGGACGCGGCGAGGCCGGCACTCGTCGCCGTCACCAGGGTCGCCCACGGATGCTCGCGCACCAGCTCGCGGACGAGCTCCGGGTCCTCGGAGGCGAACAGCGGGTTCGGGCGCATGCGCCATCTTCCCAAGCTCGGGAGGCCGCGCGGCTTAGCACCCGGCCACCGTCGCGCCTCAGGTGGAACGCGATCGGCTTGCTTCAGCCGGTCCTACTCCCCCACTCCGCCCGCAGCAGCCCGTAGACGACGCTGTCGAGATATCGGCCGCCGACCAGCTCCGTCTCCCGCAGAAGCGCTTCCTCGCGAAAGCCCAGCCGCTCCGGGATCGCCCGGCTGCGGGCGTTCTCCGGCGCGCAGTGGATCTCGACCCGGTGCAGCTCCCACTCGTAGAAGGCGTGGTCGAGGAGTGCGCCGACCACGGCGGTCATCGTCCCCTGCCCCTGCGCGTCGGCGGCGAGCCAGTAGCCGAGGCTGGTGTTGCGGTTGACCCAGTCGACCGCGTGGAAGCCGGCGACGCCGAGGATCTCCCCCGCGGGCGCGATCTTCGCCTGGAAGCCGTCGTCGCGGGCGAGCTGCTCCTCGGCCTCGGCGAGGAAGCGCTTGGTCCCCTCGATCGTCTGAGCCGCCGCCCACGGCAGCCACCGCGCCAGGTGATCCCGGTTGCCCTCGATCAAGCCCTGAAGCTCGGGAGCGTCCTCGCTCGCCAGCGGCCGGACCCCGAGGGAGTCGAGCTGGTAGGAGAGCCTCAATCGACCGCGGACCCGAGCGCCTTGTCGATGAACGGGCCCAGCAGCTCGGCCACCGCTTCGGCGGCCTCCTCAGCCGAGTCGCTCGGGGTCGTCACGTAGCTGATCGCCAGGCGCACCAGGCTCTCGGCGAGCCTCTTGACGTCCGGCTCCGGGGCCTCCGGCCACCCCTCTTCGATCACGCTGACCAGCCGCGCCGTCGCCCACTGCACCACGGGAAGGCCCTGGGTGGTGACGAAGGGCAGCATGCCGCCGGTGCCGTCGTCGCTGAGGAGGATGCGGATCAGCGGGTCCTCGCCGGCGGTCCGCAGGAAGTGCTCCAGCGCCGCGAGCACCGCTGCCCGCGGATCGTCGGTGTGTCCCAGCACCGCTTTCTCGACGTCGTCCATGAAGCGTTCGCCCTCGTGGATGACGAAGGCGAAGCCGAACTCGTTGCGGTTGCCGAACTCGTTGTAGAGGGTCTGGCGGCTCACCCCGGCGCCGGCGGCGATGTCGGCCATCGTGATCTCCGACCACGGCTGCCGGCCCAGCTGCTCGCGAGCGGCGTCGAAGACGGTCTGGCGCAGCAGGTCCCGCGCCGCCTCCTGGTAGGGGGTTCTCCCGTTGCTGGGCACCTCCTTATCGTGCCAGCGGCGGCGGTCAGGCGTCGGCTGAGACCGGCTCGAAGTCGACCTTGTCACGAACCCCGCAGTCGGGACAGGGCCACTCGTCGGGCACTTCGGCCCAGGTGGTTCCGGCCGGGAAACCCTCGCGCGGGTGGCCGACCGCCTCGTCGAAGACGTAGCCGCAGCTGGGGCAGCGCCAGATGCTCATACGGCCGGCCGCCCGTAGCGCTCCAGCACCCGGCCGAGCTTGCGCGGCTGGATGTTGGCCCTGGTCACGTCGCCTTCGTAGTGGCCGAGCAGGCGCGGGTCCATTACCCGGCGCCAGAGCGGCGGGAACCAGGCGAGGACGATCATCCCGGCGTAACCGGTCGGCAGCTGCGGAGCCTCGTCGACGTGGCGCAGCGCCTGGTAGCGGCGGGTCGGGTTGGCGTGGTGGTCGGAATGGCGCTGCAGGTGGTAGAGGAGGACGTTGGAGGCGACGTTGTTGCTGTTCCAGCTATGCTCGGGCATGCATCGCTCGTAGCGGCCGTCCTCGCGCTTCTGCCGTCGCAGGCCGTAGTGCTCGAGGTAGTTGACGACCTCCAGCAGCGAGAACCCGATCACCGCCTGGACCAGCAGGTAGGGCAGGACGACCGGGCCGAAGACGACCGCCAGGCCAGCGAAGAGGACCACCGTCATCGCCCAGGCGCTGAGGATGTCGTTGTGGATCCCCCAGTGCGACTTGCCGAGGCGGTCGAGGCGGGTGGTCTCGATTCCCCAGGCCGATCGCAGGCTGCCGATCACGGTGCGCGGCAGGAAAGCCCAGAAGCCCTCCCCCAGCCGCGAGGAGGCGGGGTCCTCGGGAGTGGCGACTTTGACGTGGTGGCCGCGGTTGTGCTCGATGAAGAAGTGGCCGTAGCCGGTCTGCGCGAGGGCTATGCGGCTCAGCCACTTCTCGGAGCTGGCGCGCTTGTGGCCGAGCTCATGGGCGGTGTTGATCGCGATCCCGCCGACCACCGCCATCGTCAGCGCCAAGCCGATGTTTTCCAGCAGCGTCAGGTCCCCGCTCGCCCACATCCAGCAGGCGAAGACGAGGCCGGCGTACTGGATCGGGATGAAGACGTAGGTGCACCAGCGGTAGTAGCGGTCCTGCTCGAGGAACCTGAGGACGCTGTCGGGCGGATTGGTGGGATCGAGACCGATCGCCATGTCGAGCAGCGGGAAGAGGCCGAAGACGAGGAGCGGGCCGAGGTACCAGAGGGCCCCGAAGCCGGTGACCGAGACCCAGAACCAGGCGAGGAACGGCGAGAGCGGGACAATGATCCCCAGCAGCCACGCGTAGCGCTTGCCGTCGGTCCAAGCTGCCGGATTGACGTCCACGTGCTCGTGGTGGTGATGATGATGATGCGCCTGCTCCGCGTGTGCCTCCATGTCTCCTCCTCCTTGTCAATCCCGAGCAGTTCGTCACCCATCTTTACACAAACAACGGATGTGTCAAGTACAGCTACAGCGCAGCAGTAAATGTCCGCAATCGCGGGGCGGGTCCCAGAAGGAGTTAGGGGCCGGCTAGATCTTCAGCAGCAGAATCGTGTTCAGCACGAAGAGGACCGCGAAGAACACCGTCGCGCGGTCCAGGTTCTGCTCGACCATCGAGCCGCCGCCGATGCCGCTGCCGCCGGCGCCGCCGATGCCGAAGGCGCCGGAGAGCCCCGCGTCTTTCCCCGAGTGCAGGAGCACGAGGAAGATCACGACGATGGCGATGATCACCTGGATGATGCTGAGAATCGTGAACACGAGGGCGTAGTTTAGGCGATCGGTTCGCGATCGAGGATCTCGAGCGCCTCGCGTCGCAGCTCGGCGTCGAGGGCCGCGAAGTCCTCGTCGGAGAGCTTGCCGGTGGCGTGGTCGAGCTCGGCGTCGCGGATCTCGCGGTACTTCGCTTCCTTGCGGGCGTCGGCTTCGCTGCGGACCAGGGCGCCGCGGCGGCGCCCGCGCGAGGGCCAGAGCGCGATCAGCGCGCCGGCGAGGGCGATCAGCCCGCCGATCCACATCCAGGTGACGAGCGGGTTGACGATCACCTTGAAGGTCGAGGGGGCGTCGCTCGTCAAGAAGGTCCGCGCCACGTTCTCGGCGGCCAGCGACTGCAGCTGGGAGATCTGCTGGAGCGCCTTGGCTTCGCGCGCGGGGACGCCGACCGAGGCGCGCATCAGGGCCCCCAGCGCTTTGCACTCGGGCGGCGAGCCCGGCGCGCCCTGGATGCAGGCTTTGAAGCCCTGGTCGGCTTTGCGCACGCCGGCCTGGACGCTGGTGATGTTCGGCTGCTCGGCGATCCAGAGGTCGTTGCCGATGCCGGTCCGCAGCCCGACCTCGCTGGTCGCCTCGCCGGAGAAGTAGCTGCCGATCGTCCCCGTTTCCTGGCCGGTCGGGCGGAAGTACTGACGGCTCGGGCGCACGGTGCCGACGACCTTCCCGTCTTCTTCGATCCGCAGCAGCGAGCCGAAGCCGAGCTTCTCTTCGTCGACTGAGACCGTCGGCTTGACGTAGGTGATCGTGCGGCCGTCGATGGTGATGCTCTCCCCCGGCCGCAGCTCGACGTCGCGGTTGGTCTGGAAGCTGGAGGAGGCGGCAATGCCGATCAGCAGGACGATGACGCCGACGTGGACGATGTAGCCGCCGTAGCGGCGACGGTTGCGGCTGACGAGTCCGACCAGCGCCTGCGCGCCCGGCTCCCCGCTCAGCTCCTTGCGCGCGGCCGCCCCGCTCCAGAACTCCTGCGCCAGACCGGTCAGCGCGAAGGCGGCGAAGGCGAAGAGCGCCAGCGCCCAGAGCTGGTCGGCGGCATCGGTGAAGGCGACGAGGCCGAGGGTGACGGCGGCGGCGACCGCGAGGGGCACCCGGAAGACCCGCTTCGCCGACTCCCAGCTGACCCGTCGCCAGGCGAGCAGCGGCCCGATCCCGGTGAAAAGCACCAGCAGGATCGCCAGCGGGGTCGTGTAGCGGTCGAACCAGGGCGCGGCCAGGGAGGCCTTCTCGCCGGTGAACAGTTCGGAGATCAGCGGGAAGAAGGTCCCCCAGAAGATCACCGCCGTCATCCCGACCAGCAGCAGGTTGTTGACCAGGAAAACTGACTCGCGGGAGGCCAGCGAGTCGATCCGCTTCGGCGAGCGCAGGTCGTCGAGGCGGCTGACGATCAGCGCCGTCGAGCCGATCAGGACGACCCCGATCAGGCCGAGGATGTAGGGGCCGACGGTGTTGTCGCCGAAGGCGTGGATCGACTGCAGGACGCCGGAGCGGACCAGGAAGGTGCCGAGCAGCGCCATCGAGAAGGTGCCGACGATCAGGGTCGCGTTCCAGACTTTCAGCATCCCCCGCTTCTCCTGGACCATGATCGAGTGCAGGAAGGCGGTGCCGAGCAGCCACGGCATCAGCGCCGCGTTCTCGACCGGATCCCAGGCCCAGTAGCCGCCCCAGCCGAGCTCGGTGTAGGACCAGCGGGCGCCGAGCAGGAGGCCGAAGCCGAGGAAGGCCCAGGCGATCAGCGCGAAGCGGCGGGTGGCGCGGATCCACTCGGCGTCGAGCCGGCGGGTGACGAGGGCGCCGATCGCGAAGGCGAACGGCACCGTGAAGGCGACGTAGCCCGAGTAGAGCATCGGCGGATGGATCATCATGCTCGGGTGCTGCAGCAGCGGGTTGAGGCCGATGCCGTCGGCGGGCGCCGGGCTCAGCGTCGAGAACGGATCGACGTCGGGAGCGAACAGCATCAGGCCGGTGAAGAAGGCGGCGACGCCCATCATCACCGCGGTCGCCCAGGGGACCAGGTCGCGCAGCTTGTCCCGGGTCGCAAAGAGGGCCACGCTGGCCGCGATCGAGAGGACGAAGGCCCAGAGCAGCAGCGAGCCCTCCTGGCTTGACCACATCGCCGCCAGCTTGTAGCCGGGCGGCGTCTCGATCGAGGAGTGTTCGGCGACGATGTTGAAGGAGAAGTCGTTGCCGGCGAAGGCGAGCTCGATGATCACCACGCAGGCGGTGAGCAGCGCGCAGAAGCCGTAGACCGTGCGGCGCGAGAGGCGGAGCAGGCGCTCGTCGCCCCTGCGGCCGGCGAGCGCCAGCGCTCCGGCAGCTAGAGCGGCGAGGAAGGCAAGGCCCAGCAGGGCGCTGCCGAGGCTAGCCATCAGACTTGGTCGTGAACTTCGACGGGCACTTCGTAATCAGGGTTTCCGGCTCGCCGACGAAGACGCCGTTGTTGGCGATCGCCCCGGTGAGGACGATCTCGCGGCCGCCGCGGAAGGGGTCCGGGACGGCGCCCTCGTAGGTAACCGGCAGGCTCTCGCTGCCGCCGTCGCGATCGACGACGAGGAAGGCGATCCCGTTGCCGTCGCGCTCGATCGAACCCTTGACGACCCGCCCGCTCATCTCGTAGCTGGTCCCGGGCGTGGCGGAGAGCAGCTGCGAGGG
Source organism: Solirubrobacterales bacterium (assembly GCA_035264245.1). Classification (GTDB taxonomy): domain Bacteria; phylum Actinomycetota; class Thermoleophilia; order Solirubrobacterales; family 70-9; genus VAYN01. The sequence goes on along the minus strand of DATFQO010000081.1, from coordinate 14,388 downwards.
CTCCTTGGCCTCGGTCGAGGCCGAGAAGGAGGTGTAGATCAGCGCCACCGCGAGCAGCACGGCGACACTGAGCGCGACGACGAGCCGGATCTTCCGCTTTCGCTGAGGGTCCACAGGCATCCGGGATTATCGCAAGGTCGATTGGGGGGCGAGTGTGCGGGGGTCGGCGGACGCGCTTCGCGCCGAGTGTCCGGCGACCCCCGCACACTCGCCCGGCAGGCTGAAGTTGAGAGAATCGGTAGATGAACGAAGATCCAGTGCTGCTCATCACCGGGGCTTCCAGCGGCATCGGCGCCGCGACTGCCCGGGCGGCGGCTTCCAGGTACCGGCTGGTGCTGGCGGCGCGCCGCGAGGACGAGCTGCGGGCGCTCGCCGCGGAGCTCGGCGGCGAGGAGCGGGCGATTGCCGTCCGCTGCGACGTCACCGAGTGGGACGAGGTGCAGGCGCTGGCCGCGGCCGCCCTCCAGCGCTTCGGCCGCATCGACGCCGTCTTCGCCAACGCCGGCTTCGGCGCCTCCCGCGGCTTCCTCGAGGAGTCGCCCGAGCACTGGCGCTCGATGGTCCTGACCAACGTCTACGGCGTGGCGCTGACGATCCGCGCCACCCTCCCCCACCTGCTCGAGCGCGGCGACGGCCACTTCCTCGTCACCAGCTCGATCGCCGGCCGGCGGGTGCTGCCGGGCTCGCTCTACTCGGCGACGAAGTGGGCGGTGACCGCGATCGGCGAGGCGCTGCGCCAGGAACTCCGGGAGATGCACGACAACCACGGCATCAAGGTCACCCTGATCGAGCCGGGGATGGTCGACACGCCCTTCTTCGACAATCGCCCCGGCGACGCCGCGCTAAGCGATGAGGACATCGCCCGCGCAGTGATGTTCGCGCTGGAGCAGCCCGAGGGCGTCGACGTCAACGAGATCCTGATTCGCCCGATCACCCAGTCGAGCTAGCGCTTCCGATTCCTGGCCACACCAGGGTGGGGGAAGAATCGGCTACTGCAGCAGCAGGCGGACCAGGCGCCAGTAGCCGCGCAGGAGCAGGCGCGCCGGCCGGGAGCGGGCGAGCGGGGAGATCAGCTCGGAGTCGAGGTCGGGCGTCAGCATCGCGGCGAACTCGGCGGTGCTGACCATGCGCTGCCGCTGGACCTGCCGCCGCTCGCGCAGCAGCCGCGGCAGCCAGCGGAGGAAGGCCAGGTTCGCGTGCAGCTTCTGCCGGCCCCAGCCGCCAGCGGCGGCGACCGGGAGCAGGGCGAGCTCGGTCGCCAGCAGCGCCGGCGCCAGCAGCGCCAGCAGCGCCCCCGGGTAGTCGCGGACGAGGAAGGCGAGCCGGTTGCGCTCGAGCCAGAACCACTTCTCCGCGCTGGCGTCGAACTCGTAATCGTGGGCGACGACGGCGCCGGGTTCGATCCCGACCGCCTGCCCTTCCGCGCGCAGCCGCACCGAGAGGTCGACGTCCTCGTGGTACATGAAGAACTCGGCTGGGAAGCCGCTCAACCGCTGCCAGTTAGCGACCGGAATCGCCAGACTGGCGCCGGAGGCGACGGTCACCTCGCCGGCGGGCGGCGCCTGGTCGAGCGGCCGGCCGTGACCGCCGGCCCAGGTGATGCCGGTGAAGTGCAGCGGGTTGCCGGCGGAGTTGATCCGGCGGCCCTCGCCGTCGGCGACCAGCGCCTGCCAGGCGCCCCACCCACGCTCCTCCACCCAGGGACGGCGGATCGCCTCGCCGAAGCCGGGCCGCGGGACGGCGTCTGGGTTGAGGATCACCAGCAGGTCGCCGCTCGCGAGGGCGGCGCCGGCGTTGCAGCCGCCGGCGAAGCCGGTGTTGCGGCCCGGCCGGACGATCCTCGCCGCGGGAGCGAGCCACTCGACGACCTCGGCGCTGCCGTCCCCCGGCCGATTGTCGACGACGATCAGCTCGTCGCCCTCGCCGAGCTCAGCGAGCAGGGCGGGCAGGGTCCGGGTGAGATCGTCGCGGCTCTCGTAGGCGACGATCAGGACTGAGAGGGTCGGGCGCACCGACGCGGAGGCTATTCGGCCATCCGCGCCGGTGCTGGCGACGTGCGCTGAAAACGACTCCTACTTCTTGCCCTTCTTGCCGCAGGAGACGATGTTCAGCTTGAACTTCTTGGTCTTGACCTTCTTGTTGTTCCAGCCCCGCATGTTGAGGAAAGCACGCTGCTTCTTCTTGCAGATGTTTTCCGAGTTGACGAGGAGGCTCTTCTTGCCGCCCCTCATGTTGAGGACGAACTTGCTCACCGGCACGTCCGGGATTTCATGGAACACCGTCTTCAGACCGCCGCCCTTGCCGCTGATCACGCCGCGCAGGTAGATCTCCACCTGGCCGCGCAGATCGACGAGCAGATCGGGCAGTTCGTTGTCAGATGACACGAGGTACACCTTGCCCTGCAACTTCTTGTCGAGCAACGGCGACTGCGCCCAGGCCTTGCCGTAGACCGAGGCCTTCGGGCAGGTGTGGGATGCCAGCTGCGGCCTCGTGCAGACGGTGCCGATGTGGCTCTGCTCGAGGAACAGGGCCTTCGGCAGCCGCAGCGCCGTGCGGCCGATGTTGGCGTCGCCGTTGCGGGCGGTCAACGTAGCCTTCAGCCGCGGGTTCTTCGCCCGCTTGGTCGGCCCGTACAGCTGCACCTTCAGATTCGGCTTGAAGCCGAGGCTGTCGCAGCCAACCGCCTGGAACGGGTCGTACACGGGGTAGGAGCTGAACGCCGCCGGATCGGTCGGGTCAGCGCCACCGCCGTCGATGTTCCCCGTGGTCTCCTGGTAGTAGCAATTGGTCGGGTTGAGCATGAACTGACTGCGGTCGATGTCGAGATCGATCGCACGCAGGTCCAGCTTCACCCCGCCGAAGACGTCGGGAATGACGTCGGAGACGGCATGAATCTGGGCGGTTTCCGGATTGAGGTTGAGCGCCACCCGGACGACCACGTTGCCGAGGTCGAACGGGCCCGCCACCGCCGGCGTGATCGTCACCAGCGAGAGCGCGGCACCCTTGTACGGGCCGGCCAGGTAGGCCTTCCCGCCGAGCTGCAGCGGGTTGTTGCCGCTGCCGGACTTGGTCGTGACCGTCCCGACCTGACTCGCGCTCGAGCAGCTCGGACTGGCCTGCTCTTCCTTGCCGCTGCGACCGTTGGCGGCCGCGATGGCCTCCTCCGGGCAGTAGGGGATGCCGGCGAGCTTGCCGGTCAGGCCCTTGGGCAGGGTGACGTCGACGACCTTCAGCTCCTGCTCTCCGTTCCGTCGCGCGATGTTGACGTGGAACGGCGAGTAGGCGCCGGCTTTGCTGCTGTTGACTTTGGCTTTGTAGAACGGAGAGAACTTCCGCTCGGCCAGCGTTTTCGGACAGGCGCCACCGGTCGGGTCATCGGACAGGGTGACCGAGGAGGTGACCGGCTTCAGTTCGCCGGGTCGAGCCCACGGTTCGAACCGGCTGGTCCCGCTCGCCGAGCAGACCGGCGGGCTGGTCAGCACGTTTTTCGCCCCGTCAATATGGACTTTGATCGATTCGAACGGAACCTGCGGCAGTCCTTCGGGCAGATCGCCGGCGAACTGGCCGACCAGCTTGTCGTTGAGCACGGCCGTCAGGTCCCCAGTCGTCTTGTTCGCCACGATGCGGCCGACCAGGCGGGCATTGATGTCCTCGTGCTCGCTCTTGGCTTCGAGCAGGATCCGGAACTGGTCGCCCGATTCCGGATCGCGGCTGTTCTGGGTGCCGACGTAGACGTCGCCGACGAGCGGCTCACGCAGCGGCGGCGACACGACCTCGACGCTGCCGATGTCGGAGGCGGCGGGACATTCGTTGTCGAAGACCCGCTGGCCCTTCTTGAACTGATCGTCGGTGCAGGCAACCAGGCCCTGGGCCCCCGAGGGGTTGATCCCCATTCCCTTCGGCAGCACCACTTCCGCTTTGCGGACGTGTGACTGCGAGATCCCTTCTTTGCCTTCGTTCCTGACTTTCCCGCCTTCTTTGGCTGGATCGAACGGCAGCGTGGTGGTCACCGTCGCGTCAGCGGGAGAGTCCACCGCGTTCGTCCCCGGGTCGACGTCGAGCCCCGGATCGAACGGGACGCGATCACAGCCCGATGGGGCTACTCCGGGCGGCAGCTTCCCCTCGAAGGCCGTAGAGCCTTCAGGGAAGGTCGGGTTCGGTTCGCCGTACGACTCTCCGCGGAACCAGGTCGAGTAAAGGTGCGGCCACTCGTTCGGATCGAAGCAGGTGGTCGGCGTCGTGATGTGGGTCCCGTCGCCGGACTGACCGAACGCGACCAGGCGGCTTTTCAGCGTCGAGAACGGGACAGAAGGCGCCGGTAGCGCGATCGTGAAGTACTCGTGGAAGTCGTTCTCCCAGGCGACGTCGCCTTTGAGTTCGATGACTTTGCTGAAGGCGATGATGAAACCGAGCCGGGCCGGTTCGCCTTCGTTCGGCTCCAGGTTGTAGACAGCAACGCGGGTCCCTTTCGCCGGGTCCGGCGAGACCACGAAGCCTTTCGGAAGGAATTTTCCGGGTTCGAGAGGATTCGGCACCGCATTGGCCGTATTGACGACGAGCCACACTTCCTCGCGCCCGACGATCGTGCTCGGGTCGCACGCCGGAATGCGGCGGGGCTGGCCTCCGATGATGACAACTTTTTCGAAGTCTCCCTGCGAGCACTGCGGGCTACCCTGCGGGTTCTCCGTGAACCCCGGCGGCAGATCGACCCGCTCCGTTTTCAGCGTCCGGTCTTCGAAGGGAAGGCCGTCCGCGTCGTCGTCTTCGATCAACGGTTCAACCACTCCCGGAACGACAGTTTGGTGCCTGACGATGTACTGGTCGAAACCGAACGGAGGATGGCCTCCGGCCTGCGTGTAGAAGATCTCCGGAGTGGTGGGAGAGCAGAACGGTTTGCTCACGTCAGTCGGTTTGGTGGGAATCGGCGTTTCCGGCGCTTCCTCCACCTGATTTTCATAACAGGTCCCCGACTGCCAGCCGTCTGCCGCCGTCGGCGGTTCGTTCTGCGGTTCGATGACGTCCCCGGTATCCGCCGCCGCCAACGCGGGCAGCGCAAGCAGGGATCCAATACACACCAAAAGCAATGCGAGCGAGCGCTTTGCCATCAATTCTCCTCCTCGTTTTTCCCTAACGAGGACGCCCCCTGTAGCGCCCATGAACAACTCTCCCGCAGAAGACATTACACAGCCGTGCCGGCCTTTCAAGTGTCTGCACTTGTTACTACCCAGGTAACGGTGTCACCAAACAGTGTTATGACACTGTTTGGTGACGAAGTCCTTCAGCCCCGTTTGGAGCGCTTGCCCTTTTTCTTCCCTTTGCAGGGCGTCCGCAGCTTCGGCTTGCTGTTGGCCTTGCGGCCGTTCTGGGCCTTGATCCGGATGATTGCTTTCACCGGCTTGGCGCAGAGGCTCCTCGAGTTGACCAGCAGGCCCTTCTTCCCCCCCGGGAGGGTGAGGACGAACTTCGTCACCGGGACGTCGGGGACCCGGCCGAAGGTGGTGCGGATGCCACCCTTGAAGCTGTCGATGCGGCCGACGAGGTCGATGTCTACCTGGCCTTTGAGGTGGGCGACCATGTCCGGCAAGGTGTTGTTCGACGAGCGCAGGTAGACCGGGCCTTCGACCGGTTTGCCGAGCAGCGGCGTGAAGGCGCGGGCCTTGCCGTAAATCGATTTCTTCGGGCAGCTCTCGGCGGCGAACTGGACCCGGGTGCAGACTTTGGCGAGGCTCGCCTGGTCGAGGAACAGCGCGTGCGGGAGCGCGACCGAGGTCTTGCGGATGTTGGCGTCCTTGCCGCGCGCCTCGAGCACGGCGCGCAGTTTCGGATGCTTGGCGCGCTGGGTCTTGCCGAACAGGCGCAGCTTCAGCTTCGGGCGGAACTTCAGCTTCTTGCAGCCACTGGCCTGGAACTCGGCCGCGACCTGGAAGGCCGAGAACGCGCTCGGGTTCAGCGGGTTGGCGCCGCCCCCGTTGATTACGCCGGCGGTCGCCCCTTTGCGGCAGTTGGTCCCGTTGAGGGTGAAGTCGTCGCGGTTGATGTTGAGGACGACCGATCGGATATCGAGCTTGGCGCCGCCGAAGACGTCGGGAATGTCGTTGGTCCGAGGGTGAATCTGAGCGGTCTCCGGATCGAGGAAGAGGGGCACGCGGACGACCACGTTGCCGAGGTCGAAGGGTCCTGCCAGCGCCGGCGTGACCACCGCGATCGAGAGAGGCGCGCCCTTGTAGCGGCCGGCGAGGTAGGCGTCACCGTCGATCTTCAGCGGCGAGGGCCCGGTGCCAGCCTGCACGGTGGCGACACCGACCTTGCTGTCGGTCGGACAGACGGAGTTCTTCTTCTCCGCCGCGCCCGATCGCTGCTCGATCTTCTCGAGCGCGTCCGGCGGGCAGTAGGGAACGCCTTTCAGCTTCGCGGTGGCGCCTTCGGGAAGGACAACGTTGATGCCCCTCAGCTCCTGCTGACCCTGGGGGCGGGTGATGCTGGCCGTGAAGGGGGTGAAGGTTTTCGCCACGTCGCTTTTCGGTTTGGCGCTGAAGCCGGGGGCGAAGGGGCGTTGGGCCATGTTCTTCGGGCAATCGCCGCCGCCCGGCAGTTTGGCGAGGGTGAAGCCGCCTTCCCGCGGACCCCGATCGGGGCTCCCCGACCAGGCGGTCATCGCGTGACTGGCGGCATTGGGACCACAGGTCGGCGGGCTCGTCAGCAATCCCTTGCCCGGGTCGAGGCTCGCCTTGGCGGCGGTGAACGGAACTTGGGGGCTGTCCGGGAAGATCGCCGTCAGCTGCCCCGTCCGCGGGTCAGCCTTGACGTTTCCGATCAGCCGGACGTCGACGTCGAAGCGGGGTGAGGCGGCGTTGAAGAAGACGCGATAGACGTTGCCGGACTGGGGGTCGCGGCTCAACTGCTGGCCGAGGTAGAGGCTGCCGGTCAGCGAGCCCGCCGGCAGCGGCGGCGTCTCGATCGCCGCGGTGCCGATCTTCGATCCCTCCGGGCAGCCGATCGGGTTCCTCGTTCCCTTGCCGAACTGCTCGTTGCTGCACATCTGCAGGCCGGGGGCGGCGGCGGGATTCAGCCCCATGCCCTCCGGCAGGGTCACGACCGCGTCCTTGACGTTGGAATTGGCGATCGGGGCGGCGGGGTCGAACGGGACCAGCACTTCGACCCCCGGTCCCGACGGCGAGTCGACCTGCTGAGTGCCCGGGGCGATAGCGGTGGTCGGCTCGAACGGGACTCTGTCGCAGCCGGTGGGCGCGACGCCTGGCGGCAGCGCCGCCTCGAGAAGCTGCGCCCCGTTCGGGAAGGCCGGAGCTTGTTCCTCGTAGGAATCGGCGTGGAGGAAGGTCGAGTAGGTGTGCTGGAAGGCCGGATCGGAGGGGTTGAAGCAGGTGCTGGGGTTGGTCAGGAACGCACCGCCCGCGCCCGGCGCCATCCCCAGCTGGCCGTTGAACACGAGGCGGTTTTTCAGCACCCGCACCCCTTCCAGCAGCGGGATGTCGGGAAGGCTCAATTTCGGCACGTGGATGAAGAAGAACTCGTGATAATCGCTCTCCCAGGCGATCCCCGGTTCGAGGAAGACGTCGTTGCCGGCGGCGCTGAAGCCGAATCGTGCCGGCTGCCCGTTCTTGGGAACGAGGTTGTAGACCGGCGAGGCGGGGAGCGTGAGGGATTTGCCCAGGCCGGCCACGACCAAGGCCGCGGTCAGGCTGCTGGTACCCACCTGGCTCCCCGGCGTGCGGGCGCCGCAGACGCTGGGGCTTTCGCCCTCTTTCAGGTCGCAGCGGGGGGTGGCCATGGGGTTGACGCTGAGTCCAGCCGGAAGGTCGACCAGCAGGCTGCGGACGTTGCCTACCGGCGATTCGGCACCGAACAGGCCGCTGCCGTGCTTGACGATGAACTGGGTGAGCCCGACGGGCGGATGACCGGCCGCCTGGGTGAAGAACTGGTTCTTGGTCTCCGGCGAGCAGCGGGGCACGTCAGTGGTGCAGGTTCCCGCCTGCCACCCGTCTTCGGCGTCAGGCGGGTTGTGCTGCGGCGCGATGATGTCAACCGCTTGCGCAGGCGCCGCCGCAAGCAGCACCAGCGCCACTGCCCCCGCCAGGATCTTCCCGAGTCGCGTCCTCACCTGAGGTGGCCCGTACCCAGATGGACGGGCGGTTAATCGCCTCAGCGGCGTGACTGCTTGCGCGCCTTCTTGCAGACCGGCGTCCGCAGCGGCAGCTTCTTGACCTTCAGCTTCTTGCCGTTCTGGGCCTTGAAGTTGAGGACCGAGCGATTGGGGCGGTTGCAGAGGTCACGCGAGTTGACCAGCAGCCCCTTCTTGCCGCCCTTCATGTTGATCGTGAACTTGCTCACCGGGACGTCGGGGACCGGGAAGAAGACCGTCTTCAACCGCTCTTTGGACGAGCTGATGACGCCGCGCAGGCGGACGTTGACCTGACCGTGGAGATCGGCGAGCAGGTCGGGGAGTTCATGGTCGGAGGCGACCAGATAGACCGGGCCCTGGACTTCGTCGTCGAGCAGCGGCGTCTGCGCCCGGGCGTATCCATATATAGAGCGCGCCGGGCAAGCGACGGCGGCGAGCTGGACGCGGGTGCAGATCGTCCCGATGTGGTTCTGGTCGAGGAACTGCGAGTGCGGCAGGGTCAGCGCCGCCCGCTTGATGTTGGCGTCGCCGGGGCGGGCGACGAGCGTCGCGCGGAAGGCCGGGTGGCCGTTGCGCCGCATCGTCTTGCGCCCCCCGATCAGCTTCGTGAACAGCTTCGGCTTGAAGCCGAGCGCGTCGCAGCCGGTTGCCTGGAAGGGCGCGTTGACCGGGGAGGCGCTGAACGCCGCGGGGTCGGCCGGGTCGGCGCCGCCACCGAGCAGGGCACCCGTGGTGGCGAACGGTTCGCAGCTGGTCGGGTTGAGGGTGAAGTCGGGCCGGTCCATCGCCAGGTCGATCGTGCGGATGCTGAGCAGGGCGCCGCCGAAGACGTGTGGAATCGGGTCAGCGACTGCGTGGATCTGCGCCGTGTCCGGGTCGACGAACAGGGCCACCCTCACCACGACCGTGCCGAGATCGAACGGACCGGCCGTGGCGGGGGTGACCACTGCCAGGGAGAGAGGAGCCCCGTGGTAGGGGCCTGAGAGGAAGACCTTGCCCTCGATCCTGTAGGGGCTGGAGCCGGTGCCGGCGGCGACCGAGGCGACGCCGACCTGACTGGCGACGGGGCAGCTGGGGGCGGCGCTCTCCTCCGCACCGCCCTTGCCGACGGCAGCCACCAGCGCCTCCTCCGAGCAGTAGGGGATCCCGCGCAGCTTGCCGGTCATGCCCGGCGGAAGCACGACGTCGGTCCCTTTAAGCTCCTGCTGGCCGTCGGCGCGGGCGATCCGGATCGAGACCGGGCTGAAGGCACCGGCCTTGGCGCTCGCCGGGCCGGCGGCGAAGGCCGGGGAGAACGGCCGCTCGGCCATCGTCTTCGCACATTTGCCGCCGCCGGGGGCGCCGGTCAGTGCGAACTCGTCATCCGGATGCACGGCGGGGGTACCCGACCAGGGCGTCATCGCGGTGGTCGTGCGGTTCGGGCCGCAGGTCGGCGGGCTGGAGAGGACGGCGCGGGCGCCGCCGTTGAAGGTCAGATCGAAGGAGGTGAAGGGGACCTGGGGCGCATCGGAGATCGTCGTGCTCAGCTGGCCGGTCCGCGGGTCGGCCCGCACCTTGCCGATCAGCCGCGCCGAGATCCCGTAACGATCGGACTTTGCCTCGATGAAGATCCGGTACTCGTCGCCGGAGGTCGGATCGCGGCTCAGCTGCTGGCCGACATAGACGTTCCCTTCGAGCCTTTCTTCGGGCTGGGGATTGGTCTGGTCCTTCAGCGGCGGCGATTCGATCTTGACCCGACCGACGATCGACTGCGGCGGGCAGGCGACCGGGTTGCGGGTGCCCTTTCCGAACTCGGCGTCCTTGCAGATCTGCAGGCCAGTAGCGGCCGACGGGTTCAGCCCCATCCCCAGCGGCAGGGTCACGGTCGCGGCCTTGGTGTGGGAGCTGTCCTGCTCGTCCTCTCCAGCGAGGTAGTCGGGGAGCAGGTGCGGCACGTCGATTTCAACCCTGGCGGCAGCGGGAGAGTTGGTCTCGCCCGTGCCCGGATCGACCCCGATCGTCGGCTCGTAGGGAATCGTGTCGCAGTCTTTGGGTGAGGTGCCCGGGCCGCTGGTTTCGCTCCGCGGCGGGATCGGCGACTCGAAGAAGGAGGAGTTCTTCGGGAATTCGGGATCGGGTTTGCCCACCGAGTCGGCGCGCAGGAAGGTTGAGTAGATCTGGCCGGAAGGACCGCCGGGCTGCTGGCCCGGCACCCAGTCGTCGGCGTAGGCGGGACCGAAGCAGGTGGTCGGCGTGGTCAGGAAGGTGCCGTCCCCGGCGCGGCCTTCGAAGACCAGGCGGTTTTTCAGGATCAGCCCTTTCTGGCCGGTCAGCAGACCGAGGACGTCGCCCAGGTCGCTGGGCAGGGCAGCCGGGACGTGGATGGTGAAGCCCTCGTGGTAGTTGCTCGACCAGGCGACGTCGCCTTCGAGGAAGACTTCGTTGCCGGCGAGTTCGAGGCCGAAGCGTGCCGCCTCGCCCTGGATCGGTTCGACGTTGTAGACGGGGACCTGGGTTACGCCAGGCGTCGGCGCGATCGGGCCCAGCGGGCCGGCCGCGGTGACGAAGCTTTCCCCCACTTTCGATTTCGCCGGACAGCCGCTGGCGCCGGCTTTGAAGACCGCGAGTTTGCAGCGGACGGTGGCGCTGGGGTTGACGCTGAGCCCGACCGGGAGGTCGACGCGGACCGTCTTCAGTTCGTCGACCGGGGCTTCGCCCGGCGGGGGCCCGTGCTTGATGATGAACTGGGTGAAGCCGAAGTTGGGGTGTGCTCCGGCCGTTTCGAAGAAGAGCTCGGGAGTGGCGATCGAGCAGGGATCGGCTATGCAGGTGCCGGCCTGCCAGCCCGAGTTGACCGAAGGGTGGGTCGGATCGCTGGGGGCGATGATGTCGCCGGTGTCCCCCGACGCCGTGGATCCGACCGCGAAGAAGGCGAGAAGGAAGACGAGCAGCGCTGGCGCGCACCGCTGTGCAAGGCGTGGATTTTTCCTCCCTGGAAGCATCCTCAACGAAAAGACTACCCGAAATTGATGACCCAAGTCAATATTTTTTGGTAATCTCGCCTCATGCCATCTCAAAACGGACATTCCCCCCCCACTGCCTCTGCAAACGGTCATTCTCCGGCGAAATCCCCGGAAAACGGGCATAACGGAAATGGCAATGGCCATTCCTCGCTTCCCGTCAACTGGGAGCGCCTGGCCAGGGCGACCGCCCACCCGCTACGGGTCTCGATCCTCGAAATCCTCGGAATCGACGGCGGCCGGGTCCTCTCCCCCAGCGATCTCAGCCGCGAGCTGCAGATTCCCCTCAGCAACACCAACTACCACGTCACCGAGCTTGCCAAAGCGGGGCTGATCGAGCTGGTGCGCGAGCGCCAGGTGCGCGGCGCCACCGAGCACTTCTACCGGCTGCCGGGTGCGGCATCCGGCAACACCGCGAGCGAGCATTCGCTCGAGGAGTCAGAGCAGACCTGGGCGATGGCCTGAGACCAACGCCCAGGTAAGCCCGTTACGCGTCCAGCTCGACCGCAACCTCGTATTTGTCGACGCTCGACCGTTTGCCCATGCCGTCACCGGGCGGGCTCATCGAGTTCAGGGTCGCGTCGCCCTGCCGGTAGTCATCCTCGGTCTCGAACAGGGTGATCGCCATCGAGCGGCCGCCCTCCTTGTCCTGCAGTAGGAGCAACTTCTTCGCCGGTAGGCCCTCCGGCGGTCCCGATGCCGCGTTCTCGCGGATCCCGGCAGCCGCCTGATCCAGGGCCTCGGCGCTGGCCCCCTCCCACCGTGCAACCCGTGCGTACATGTCTCCTCCTCGTCTCGGTGATTGCAATCACCACCGCACCACGTCCGCCGCCCTAAATCAAGGGTCGATCTGCCGGGGGCGGCTCATTGACGACTCGGGGCCAGAATGAGGAGAGCGGACGACGGGGGTCGAACCCGCGACCTCAAGCTTGGGAAGCTTGCGCTCTACCAACTGAGCTACGTCCGCGTGGAGGTGATTCTACGTCGTGGGCGGGGTGCCGGGCGGCCGTGGGATCTAGTCTTCACGCCCCGTGAGCGTTCGCTCTTCCATAGCGGTCCTTGCCGTGGTGGCCGTCGTCGGCCTGCTCGTCTTTGGGCTGGTCAGCAAGGGCTCCTCCGGGCTCGCCGTCGGCGACACCGTGCCCGACCCGCCGCTGCCCCAGCTCGAGGGTGGCGGGACCGGCTCGCTGGCCGACTACCGGGGCCGCTGGGTGCTGGTCAACTTCTGGGCCTCGTGGTGCATCCCCTGCCGGGCGGAGGCGCCGGCGCTGGAGGACTTCCAGCGGCAGCACGGCGGTCCGGACTTCACCGTGCTCGGGGTCGACACCCGCGACCTCAGCGGGGACGGCCGGGCCTTCACGCGCGAATACGAGGTCGGCTACCCGCAGTTGCGCGACGGCGACGGCGACGCCGCCCACGAATATGGAACCACGGGTGTCCCGGAGAGCTTCCTGGTCGACCCGCAGGGGAGGCTGCGCCTGCACGCGGTCGGCCCGGTCGACGAGGAGTACCTGAGCGAACAGGTGGCGCCGCTGCTGCCCGGCGGTTCGTCGTGATGGCGCGCCTGGCGCTGGTCGCCGCCCTGGCGCTGGCGCTGCTGGCGCCGGCCGCTGGAGCGGCGGAGCGCGCTTCGCTGATCGAAATCGAAAAGCAGGTGATGTGCCCCGTCTGCGGGACCCTGCTGCAGCTGGCTGAATCGCCGCAGGCTCAGCGCGAGCGCGTCTTCATCAACCGCCTGATCGACGAAGGCAAAAGCGAAGCGGAGATCAAGGACACGCTGGTCGCCGAGTACGGCGACGAAGTACTGGCGCTGCCGCCGGACTCGGGGTTCAGCCTCTCCGCCTATCTTGTCCCGATCGTCGCCTTCCTGATCGCGGTCGTGGCGCTGGCGATCGGCGTCCTGCGCTGGCGCCGCGCGGGCGGCGATGACGACGGCCCGGCGGCGCGAGCGGCCGGCCCCAGCGGCGAGGACTCCAAACGCCTCGACGCCGACCTCGCCCGCTACGACCTCTAGGTCGCAGCGGTGGGACTTATGGTCGCTATAGCGACCATAAGTCCCACCGATTCATGACTCGCCGACCGCGATCGCGCCCAGTGCCGGTACCGGTAGGCGCCGGATCGCGGCGCGCATGTCCCGTCCCGCCCGGCCCTCCGCCTGATCCGCCGGCAGCCCGGCAACGACGGCGTCCGCTCGCGAGACCACGGCCAGGGCGGCGGCGGGTTCGCCGAGGACCGGCGGGCCAACGAGGAGGACGAGCTCGTAGGCGACCCGCAGTTTCTCGACGACGTGGGCGAAGCTCCGCAGCCCGAGCAGGGTCTCCGCCCTGGTCGCCGTGCGCCCGGCGCAGACGCAGACCAGCTGCCCGCCGGTGCCGGCGCTCGCCGGGCCGGCCAGTGCCACCGGCTGCAGCACCTCGGCGGGCTCGGCCTCCCAGCGCAGGTACTCGTGCAGGCCGGGAACGGGCTCGAGACCGACGTGGGCCGCCAGCCGCGGCCGGGCCAGGTCGCAGTCGACCAGGATCGTGCGGCGGCCGGCAGCGGCTGCCGCCGAGGCGAGAGCGATCGCCGCGACGACCGGCTCCTCCCCCTCTCCCGCCACAGCCACTACCCGGTGCGCGGCCAGTTCCGGGAGCACGGCCCGGAGGGACTCCAAGTCGCCTCCGGTCAGCCCCCACCCCCGCGAGCCCTCGGCGGGACCGGCGATCTCCGCCAGCAGCGAGAGCCTGCCGCGGCCCCGCAGCATCACATCCGCTCGGGCGCCGAGATCCCCAGCAGCCCAAGCGCGGCGGCGATCGTCCGCTTCGTCGCCAGGCAGAGGGCCAGGCGCGAGGCTTCGACTCCCTCGCCCTCGGCGCCGACCACCTGGCAGTCGCGGTAGAAGGCGTGGAAGTCGGCGGCGACCGCGGTCGAGTAGGCACATATACGGTGCGGCGCCCGCCGGGCGGCAGCGGTCCGCACCTCCTCTGGGAACTCGAGCAGGCGCTTGACCAGCACCTTCTCGCTGTCCTGCAGCGGTGAGCGCTCGCCCGCCGCGCTTGGCTCGGTCGAGGTCTCCTCCCCGGCCTTGCGCAGGATGCTGGCGATCCGGGCGTGGGCGTACTGGACGTAGTAGACGGGGTTCTCGCTCGACTGGCTGCGGGCCAGCTCGAGGTCGAGGTCGACCGTCGTCTCGTGGCTGCGCCAAAGCATGAACCAGCGGGTCGCGTCGACGCCGATGTCGTCGAGCAGCTCGTCGAGGGTGACGAAGTC
>DATFQO010000080.1:0-35832 GCA_035264245.1 Solirubrobacterales bacterium | reverse complement strand
GTACTTCATCAGCTGCTCGTAGAGCACGTGCATGATCGCCTGGCCGGTGATGTCGGCGACGTAGTAGGTGCGGGCGGCGGAGGCGCCGCCGAAGGCGCGGGTGCCGAGCTTGCCTTCCTCGTTGCGGTGGAAGGTGACGCCCTGGTGCTCGAGGTGGAGGATTTCCTCCGGCGCCTCGCGGGTCATGATTTCGACCGAGTCCTGGTCGCTGAGGTAGTCGGAGCCCTTGATCGTGTCGAAGGCGTGGGACTCCCACGAGTCGCCGGGATTCAGCGCCGCGTTGATTCCGCCCTGGGCGGCGTTCGAGTGCGAGCGGACCGGGTGGACCTTGCTGATGATCCCGACCGACACGCCTTCCTCGGCGGCGGCGAGGGCAGCCCGCTGGCCGGCTAGCCCGGCTCCGATTACGAGAACGTCATGGGATGGCACGGGCGCGGATGCTATAGCGCGAAATCCCGATTGCGTAGTCGGGATTCGTCACTTTGCAATTCGTCACGTTGGCGCGTGGTGGGGGACCCCCGCCTCCCGTTCAGGCCGTCTTGTGGGTTACAGCCAGCGTTCTCCAAGGCGACGGACCGCCTTGTCGGAGAGGTTGATGGCTCTCTGGACGGTGTCGAAGTTGACGTTGGCGGCTATGTCGTTGGGCCAGTGGTAGCGGCCTGGTTGCTTTTGGTCGGTGCAGCTGCAGAGGGCGACGGTCTCGTAGCCGGCCACCCGCGGCTCCAAGGCGTCGGTGCCGTTGTAGGTGCGGAGGTTGGGGAAGAGCCAGACGCCCTCTTCGCCGGCTACGCGTTCGACGAAGGCGAGGGCGCGGGGCGGGTAGTCGCGCATCTTCAGGAAGCCCTCTCCCCGCAGCGCCAGCAGGTGGGTGGCGCCGAGCGTCTCCAGGCAGAGGAAGAAGGTGCTCTCGCGCGGCAGCTCGCCGAAGTGGCGCTCGCCGAAGGCTTTGATCCCCTCGCTGAAGGACTCCTCCGAGCCGGTCGAGAGGAGGATCACCCGGATCCCCGTGGGCGGGTCGGCTCCGAAGCGGCGGGCCAGCGCCAGCAGGGCGACGACGGCGGTGCCGTTGTCGTTGGCGGCGGGGACCGACTTGCGAGCGCCGATGTCGGCCATCGCCGCGACCGAGCCGAGGCCGAGGAAGAGGCCGAGCTTGGCGAGCAGGCGGCGTCCGGTCACAGCGCCGAGCGCCGCCAGCAGCGGGCCGCCGACCACCGGGGCCATCAGCGGCGGGCTGGTGTCGGTGCGCTCCAGCATCCCGAGGCGGTCGGCGAGCTCCGGGATTGCGGGGTGGAAGACGAGGCCGGAGTGGGGGGCGTCGTGGTGGGCGCTGAGGACGACCGTGCGCTCGGCGTTCGGGTCGCCGAGCTCGCAGACGACGTTGTAGGTGGTGCGCCGGGGGAGGACGCGGCGCAGGCGACGCTGGCCCGGCGGGAAGTCGTCGACCATCCCGGCCGTCCCCGCGGCGCCGAGCAGGATGCCGAGGATCCGACGGCCGCGCAGGGCCGCCACCGCTCCCAGCGCGCCGAGCGCGGCGCCGATCCCGAGCGGCCACCAGTAAGTGCCGTGCGCGTCCTCGGCCTCGATCCGCGCCTCCGCGCCCAGCTCGCCGAGCTGCGCGACGATCCACTCGGCCGCCTGCCGCTCTCCGTCGGAGGCGGACGGACGCTCGATCCGCTCCAGTTCCTCGAGCCGCTCCCGCAGCCACTGCACGTCGGATTGCATCAGACGGGGACGCTAGCCGCTTACCATGGGCCCATGTTCGGCGGTGGCTCGATCACCCTCTTCCATTTCCGCGGGATCAAAGTCACGGTCGACTGGTCGTGGTTCATCGTCCTGTTCCTGGTCATCTTCTGGATGACCGGCAACTTCGAAGACATCCTCGACGAATCCGGCACGACGCCGTTCCTGCTGGCGCTGCTCGCCGCCGTCGGCTTCTTCGGGTCGATCCTGCTGCACGAGTTCGGCCACGCGGTGGCGGCGATGCGCAACGGGATCGGCATCACCAGCATCCAGCTCTGGATCTTCGGCGGCATGGCGCGGATGGACCGCGAAGCCGACTCGCCGGGGACGGAGATGAAGGTGGCGCTGGCCGGCCCGGCGGTGACCTTCGCGATCGCGATCCTTCTCGGTGCGGTCGGCGTCGCCGCCGCCGGCTGGAGCGGGTTCGAGGACGCGGTCCTGCTCGAATCGAGGTCCGACGTCTCCGGCCTGATGGCGCTGGTCGCCTGGCTGGTGACGATCAACATCCTCGTCCTCGTCTTCAACCTGCTGCCGGCCTACCCGATGGACGGCGGGCGGGTCGCGAAAGCGCTCGCCTGGTACCGCTCCGGGAACCGCAACTCGGCGACCCGCTTCGCCGCCAACCTCGGCCGCGTCTTCGGCTACCTGTTCATCGGCGGCGGGATCGCCCTGGCCTTTGCCGGCTACGCGTTCACCGGCATCTGGCTGGCGCTGGTCGGGCTGGTTATCAACGGCTCCGCCCGCGGCGCCGCGATGCAGACGGCGCTGACCGACCGCATCGGCGACGTCCGCGTCGCCGACGTGATGGACCGCGAGCCGGTCACGATCCCCGGCGACCTCAGCGTCGAACGGGCTCTCGACGAGTACTTCCTCCGCTACCGCTGGCCCTGGTTCCCGGTGGTCGACGCGGCGCATCGGTTCCTGGGTCTGATCGAACGCGACCGCGCCGATGAGGTCCCGGAGACCTCCCGCGCCGGCTCCCACGTCTCCGAATTCGTCGACCACGACATCGGCCTCTTCGTCCGCGACGACACCCCGCTCGACTCCCTGCTCGCGAACCAGAACCTGCGGCGCCTCGGCGCGCTGATGGCAGTAGACGCCGAAGGCCGCCTCTCGGGTGTGATCACGATCGAGCAGGTAGGACGGGCTTTACGCGACGGCGGGTTGAATGCCAGCGGGACTGTTTAGTTAGAGGGCCAGGGACCGCTTTGGAGGAGGGGCTTCAAAAACAGCTGGTCGCCGTTGTTGGTATCGCTTACTCCATCCTCAACAATCTCAGTCTGACGACTGGAGAGCATGGCGGCTTGAAGTTCTCGCATCCCGAATGGGGGACGGCCGGAACTAGCGGGGGTGATCTTGATCCCGAGCGCCTTCGGTTGCTGCTGAGCGTCGGGAAAAAGTCCAAATCCCTCAGGAGGGGATTGAGTTGGCGCAGTCGTCCCCGAAACGGAACAACTTCCGCTGAACTAAGCGAGTGCCTTATGGCGCTCGATGATTCGGCCGAAGTCCGTCCCCGCCGGCAGCGTCCCGAAGGCCTGGCCCCAGTCGCCAGCGAGGCGGGAGGCGCAGAAGGCGTCGGCTACGGCTTCGTCGCCGTAGCGGACCAGTAGTGAGGCCTGCAGCGCCAGCGCCATCCGCTCGACGACGCGACGGGCGCGGGACTCGATCGTCTCCAGGTCGCCCGGGATCTCCTCCCGCAGCGAGGCGGCGAATGCCTGCAGCCGCGGCTCCCGCGCGGCGCCGTCGGCGACCTCGGCGAAGAAGACCTCCAGCGCGGCCGGGCTCTTGACCATCGCCCGCAGGACATCGAGGCACTGGACGTTGCCCGAGCCCTCCCAGATCGAGTTGAGCGGGCTCTCGCGGAAGAGGCGGGGCATCCCCGACTCCTCGACGTAGCCGTTGCCGCCGAGGCACTCGAGCGCCTCGGCGGCATGCACCACCGCTCGCTTGCAGATCCAGTACTTGAGGACGGCGTTGGCGATCCGCTTCAGCTGCTGGGCTTCCTCGTCGCCGCCGATCGCTTCGTCGTAGGCCCGCGCCAGGCGCAGGGCCGAGATCGTCGCCGCCTCGGACTCGATCGCCAGGTCGGCGAGGACGTTCCGCATCAGCGGCTGCTCGACCAGCTCGCGGCCGAAGACCGAGCGGTGGCTCGCGTGGTGGATCGCCTGGGCGACGCCGGCCCGCATCCCGGTGGCGCCGCCGAGGACGCAGTCGAGCCGGGTGTGGTTGACCATCTCGATGATCGTCCGCACCCCGGCGCCCTCCTCGCCGACCAGCCAGGCGGAGGCGGCGTCGAACTCGACCTCGCTGGAGGCGTTGGAGCGGTTGCCGAGCTTGTCCTTCAGCCGTTGCAGGCGGAAGCGGTTGCGGGCGCCGTCGGGCGTCCAGCGCGGGAAGAGGAAGCAGGAGATGCCGCCGTCGGCCTGGGCGAGGACGAGGAAGGCGTCGCACTGCGGAGCCGACATGAACCACTTGTGCCCGGTCAGCTCGTACTCGGCGCCGGCGCCGCCGCCGTTGACCGGCCGGGCCACGGTTGTGTTGGCGCGAACGTCGGTGCCGCCCTGCTTCTCGGTCATCCCCATCCCGGCGAGCGCGCCCTGCTTCTCCGCCGCCGGCGCGTTGGCGGGGTCGTAGGTGGAGGAGAGGAAGCGCGGCTCCCACTCGGCGGCGAGCTCGGGCTGGGTCCGCAGCGCCGGGATCACCGAGTAGGTCATCGAGATCGGGCAGCCGATCCCGGCCTCGGCCTGCGACATGCACATGAAGGCGGCGCCGCGGGCGACGTGGGCACCCGGTCGCGGGTCCTTCCAGGGCGAGGAGTGAAGCTCGAGGCTGACCGCGACCCCCAGCAGCTCGTCCCAGGCGGGATGGAACTCCGGGAGGTCGACGCGGTTGCCGAAGCGGTCGTGAGTGCGCAGCTTCGGACCGTTCTCGTTGGCCAGCCGCCCCAGCTCCTGGGCCACCTCGCTGCCGGCGTACTCGCCCGCGGCGGAGATCCGCTCCCGGTCCCACTCCGCGCCCTCGCGGTCCACCGCCTCGACCAGCACGGTGTCGGCCTCGAAGACGTTGTAGTCGACCAGCGGCGGCGGCTGGTTGACCACCTCGTGGTTGCCGAAGGTCTTGCGCTCGACGGTTGCCATCGAGTGCTGATTGTGCCATGCCCTGGCCGGTCAGCCAGAGCGCCGGGCAGATAGCATCGCGCCCGGTGCCGAAGATCAAAGTCGAGAACCCGGTCGTCGAGCTCGACGGCGACGAGATGACCCGGATCATCTGGTCGTTCATCAAGGAGCAGCTGATCCTTCCCTACCTCGACGTCGAGCTCGAGTACTACGACCTCGGGATCGAGAGCCGCGACGCGAGCGAAGACAAGATCACGGTCGAAGCCGCCGAAGCGATCAAGCGCCATGGGGTCGGCGTCAAGTGCGCGACGATCACCCCCGACGAGGAGCGGGTCGAGGAGTTCGGCCTCAAAGGCATGTACCGCTCGCCGAACGGGACGATCCGCAACATCCTCGGCGGCGTCATCTTTCGCGAGCCGATCGTGATCTCGAACATCCCGCGCCTGGTGCCCGGCTGGACGAAGCCGATCGTGATCGGCCGCCACGCCTTCGGCGACCAGTACCGGGCCACCGACCTGGTCGTCCCGGACGAGGGGACGCTGACCCTCACCTTCGCGCCGAAGGACGGCTCCGAGCCGGTCGAGCTCGACGTCTACGACTTCCCCGGCGGCGGTATCGCGATGGCGATGTACAACCTCGACGACTCGATCCGGGAGTTCGCCCGCGCCTCGATGCGCTACGGCCTCGACCGCGGCTTCCCCGTCTACATGTCGACCAAGAACACCATCCTCAAGCGCTACGACGGCCGCTTCAAGGACCTCTTCGCCGAGGTCTACGAGGCCGAGTTCGAGAGTGAGTTCGAGGCCGCCGGGCTGACCTACGAACACCGCCTGATCGATGACATGGTCGCCGCCGCGCTGAAGTGGGAGGGCGGCTACGTCTGGGCCTGCAAAAACTACGACGGCGACGTCCAGTCCGACACCGTCGCCCAGGGGTTCGGCTCGCTCGGGCTGATGACCAGCGTGCTGATGAGCGCCGACGGCAGCACTGTCGAGGCGGAGGCGGCCCACGGCACCGTCACCCGCCACTTCCGCCAGCACCAGGAGGGCAAGCCGACTTCCACCAACCCGATCGCCTCGATCTTCGCCTGGACCCGCGGGCTCGCCGCCCGCGGCCGGATGGACGAAACCCCTGAGGTCCCGCGGTTCGCGGAGACGCTGGAGCGCGTCTGCGTGGAGACCGTCGAAAGCGGGAAGATGACCAAAGACCTGGCCCTGCTGGTTGGCGGCGGCCAGGAGTACCAGACCACGCAGGAGTTCCTCGCCTCGATTGACGAGAACCTCCGGCGCGCGATGGCGTAACGCTCTTCCAACCGTCCAAACCCCGAATCGAGGAGAGGATTAAGTGAGCACCACCCCCGTAAAGGTCACGGTCACCGGCGCCGCCGGGCAGATCGGCTACGCGCTCTTGTTTCGAATCGCGAGCGGCCAGATGCTCGGCCCGGACACGCCGGTCGAGCTGAGCCTGCTGGAGATTCCGCAGGCGGTCAAAGCCGCCGAGGGCACCGCGATGGAGCTCGACGACTGCGCCTTCCCGCTGTTGAGCAGGATCGACATCACCGACGACCCGAAGCAGGCCTTCGACGGCTGCAACATCGGCCTGCTGGTGGGCGCGCGCCCGCGCGGGCCGGGCATGGAGCGCTCCGACCTGCTCGAGGCCAACGGCGGCATCTTCAAGCCGCAGGGAGAAGCGATCAACGCCGGCGCCAGCGACGACGTGCGGGTCCTGGTGGTCGGCAACCCGGCCAACACCAACTGCCTGATCGCGATGTCGAACGCGCCCGACGTGCCGCGCGAGCGGTTCACCGCGATGATGCGGCTCGACCACAACCGCGCGATATCCCAGCTGGCGAACAAGCTCGGCAAGCCGGTCTCCGCGGTCAGCAACATGATCGCCTGGGGCAACCACTCGCCGACCCAGTACCCCGACCTCGTCAACGCCAAGGTCGAGGGCGGCAGCGCCTGGGACGCGGTCGACGACGAGGCCTGGATCGCCGACGAGTTCATCCCGCGCGTGGCCAAACGCGGCGCCGAGATCATCGACGCCCGCGGTGCCTCCAGCGCCGCCTCGGCGGCGAATGCGGCGATCGACCACGTCCACGACTGGGTGCTGGGTACGCCCGACGGTGACTGGGTCTCGATGGCGGTCCCGGCCGACGGTTCCTACGGGATCGGCGAGGGGATCATCTGCGGCATGCCCTGCAGTTGCAGCGGCGGCGAGTGGAGCATCGTCCAGGGGCTGGACGTGCCTGAGTTTTCACGTGAGCGGATCGACCGCAGCGTGATGGAGCTGCAGGAGGAGCGCGACGCGGTCAGTCAGCTCGGGCTCGTCTAGTCAGATCGACATACCGTCGCGCGCTTAGAGGCGCACAAAAAAAGAGGCCGGCATCTGCCGGCCTCTTTCATGCGGTAACGATGGGTACCGATCAGCCGCCGGTTGGGTGGTACGTGCGCCCGTCCTTTTTCACGCGACCCTCTTTCTCGAGGTCGCCGAGGACGCGGTACAGGTAGTTCGGCTTGATCTTCATCTGCTTCGCGACGTCGGAAGCACTGATGCCGGGCTGGCTTTCGATCAGTTTCACCGCCTGATCGGCGCGGGTACCGCCGCGGCGTTTGCGGCGGCGGCGCGTGGGGGCACCGGCTTTAGTGGCTTTGGCGGCTTTTTTGTTGGAGCTGCCGCGCGGGCGACCGGGTCCACGGCGGCCTACTGCTTTGCCGCCAAGGGCGGCCAGGGCCTGCTCGGCCTGCTTGATTTGATCCTCGAGCTCACGAATAGTGCGCTCGAGGGCGTCGCGAGCGACGTCCAAATGGTTGGTGCTGGGGGGCATCTAGTTCCTTTCCATCCAAAAGTTAATACCCGGTGGGGGGAGTGTGGCAGAGTCATACACACTGTGACACCCGCAGCGGGTGAGTCCAAGGAATATTTCAAATACTTGGCTAACTTTCCGGTTCGTAGGCACAGTCAGGAACTGTGTGGCCATCAAGGCGAAACCCGATGAGTCAGGTGCGTGGGAACTCGGCCGGGAAACGCTCTGGGTTGGTGAAGAAGCGGACCGCCTGGATCGCCCCGTCGGCCACCTCCACCGCGACGATGCTGAGGAAGCCGTCGGCGGCGCTGTCCATCAGTACGCCGGGATCGCCGTTGACCCGCACGGGGGTGAAGACGGGGTCGGTCGGGAAGGCGGACTTGCGCTGCACACCGACCATGAAGCGGGCGATCTTGTCGGCGCCATAGATCGGTTTGCGCGCGGCGGTGACGACACCGCCGCCGTCGGAGTACATGACCGCGTCGGCGGCGAGCAGGTCGCGGATCTGGTCGACGTCGCCGGAGACCGAGGCGAGCAGGAAGGCGTCGGCGAGGCGCTGGCGCTCCTCCTCGCTCACCGCCCGCCTCCGACTCGTGTCGCCGGCGTGATCCCGGGCGCGCTTGGCGATCTGGCGGACGCTGGCCGGGGTCCGGTCGAGGATGTCGGCGATCTCCGCGTACTCGAGGTCGAAGGCGTCGCGGAGGACGAGCACGGCGCGCTCGACTGGGTTCAGCCGCTCCAGCGCGCCCAGCAGGGCGAGGTCGAGGGCCTCCGCCTCGATCGCCTTCGTCTCCGGGGTCTCGGGATCGGTCAGCAGCGGCTCCGGCAGCCAGGGTCCGACGTAGACCTCGCGCCGCGCCCGCGCCGAGCGCAGCCGGTCGAGGGCGAGGCGAGTCGTCACCGTGACCAGGAAGGCTTCGGGATTGCGGACCGCATCGGCGTCCGCCTGCTGCCACCGCAGCCAGGCGTCCTGGGCGACGTCCTCGGCCTCGGTCAGCTCCCCCAGCAGCCCGTAGGCGATGCCGAGCAGGCGGGGCCGGCAGGCCGCGAAGGCGTCGTCCCTCATGCCGCCGCCGGCACCTGCCCGCGTAGGGCGGCCGCCGCCGCGGCGGCGCCGCTGGCGAGCGCCGCGTCGACCAGCCAGCCTTCGCCGCCGATCCAGTCGCCGGCGAGGTAGAGACCTTCGCCGCGGTCGACCGCGGGCCGCCCGGCGAGGCCGCCGCCGGCCGGGGTGGGGGTCGCCGAGACCGCGGCCATGCGGGGAAGGAAGCGCTCGAGCGTCACCTGCTCGCGCCAGCCGGGCTGCACGGCGTCCGCCAGCTCCTCCAGCGCTTGCCGCGGTTCGCGGGTGTAGCTGGCGAGGGTGAGCAGGACGCCGTCGCGGTGCTCGGGTGGCGAGTGCCGGGAGAGGTAGGTCGGTTTGTCGACCCCGAGGGCGAAGCGCCGCGAGCGGCGCGGCAGGGTCTTCAGGCCGAGGTCGAGGACACTCAGCTCGGCCGCCGGTCCGGGGGCGGCGGGAGCGCGCCCGCCGAGGAGCTTCGCGACCGCGTCGGGTCCACCCCCGGCGACGACCACGAGGTCCGCCCGCAGCGTCCCCTCGTCGAGCCTGACCTGCCAGCCGTCGGGGCCGCGCTCGAGGCCTCGGGCGGCGGCGCGGGTGCGCAGCGTGGCGCCGTCGGCCGCGGCCCTCGCGGCGAGGGCGTCGACCAGCGATTGCCAGCCGCCGCGCAGGTAGCGAACGCCCGGATAGAGGCCGATCTTCAGCTGGGTCGCGGCGACGTCGGCGCTGAGGCTCTCCTGGTCGGCGACGAAGGTCGTCACCCGCACCAGGGCGGCCGCGCTGGCCCGCGCCCGCTCCGAGCGCAGGCTCTGCCGCAACCACTCACCGGTCGAGATCCCGGCCAGCTCCCCCGGCTCGGCGCGCTGCAGCTTCAAGAACCAGCGCCCAAGCTCCGCCGATCCCCCGAGGGTCCGCTTCTGCTTCCCGTCCCGCGGGAAGACCGAAGCGGGGGAGGCCGGCTGCCACCAGTCCAGATCGACCCCGCTGGTCCGCAGCTCCCGCCTCGCCGGTCCACCGATGTAGAGGGCATGCGGCCCCTGATTGAGGACGAACCCTGCCCGTTTCTCCGAAGCGGCTCGTCCGCCGAGATGAGAACCAGCCTCGAGCAGGACCGTCTCGATCCCGCCCCCAGCCAAGCGCCCCGCGGCCATCAGGCCAGCCGGCCCACCACCGATCACTACAGCTTTCCTGGATCCGTTCATGCCCTCTAGACGAGACAGCATCCCGGTTTGTGACAGACGGGTGCGGAAGCGTTAAGCGCGGTACTTGCTGCGCTTCTTCGGATACGTCCTGAAGACGTGGTCCCAGAGCGGCGAGGAGACGCCGTAGCCGTAGCTGTGGTCCTGGAAGTGGTGGCGCATGTGATGTTCGCGCAGCCGCTTGCCGAAGTCGGTCTTGGGGACGAAGTGGTGCACGTAGTAGTGCGTGTAGTCGTAGAAGAGGTAGCCGAGGAGGAAGCCGGCGAAGAGCGGGAAGGCGGCGTTGCCGAGGAGCGCCCAGAAGCCGAGGAAGAAGAGCGCCGCCAGGGGGATCGAGACCGACGGCGGCATCACCAGCCGCATCTTGTCGTTGGGATGGTCGTGGTGGATGCCGTGGATGATGAAGTGCATGCGGCGGCCGAAGGCGTTGTCGGGCTCCCAGTGGAAGACCAGGCGGTGCAGCCAGTACTCGGTCAGCGTCCAGACCCCGATCCCGGCCAGGGTCAACAGCGCCAGCTGCCAGGCGGCGTAGCCGCGACCGCCCCCGATCCACTCCATCGCCACCACCACCGGCCCAAAGACGATCGCCGGCACCGCGGGGTGGACCCGGGAGAAGAAGTTGAGGAAGTCGCTCTTGAAAAGTGGGGGAGAAGCGGAGAGCTTCTCGCTGCGGGAATGACCCTCCATCGGCTTCGATATTAGCGCCGAGGACCCGCGTTTCCGCAAGACGCAGGGAAGCTGTGACGAAGCTGTTTCAAAGACGTGGCGATTTGCGGAAACGGCCCTCGCGCTTACCCGGCGGCGGTGCAAACATGCCCGCCGTGCCGCGCAAGCCAAAGCCACCCTCCTGCGAGGACTGCTATTTCCGCAAAAATCTCCTCTGCGCCCTGGAGCTGAACGAGGCCTGCACCACCTTCCGGCCCAACCGACCAGAGGGCCTAGTTCCACCACGCCAGCCAGTGCTCCTCATGCGCGCCCCCCGCTGGGCCTCGCGCCCCGCCTGACCCCAGAGCGGGCTATTTTGTGCCCGATGCCCCAGCGTGACGTTTTCGTCGATTGGACTCGGACCAGGTACGTGAGCCGCCGCGCCAGCGGCTTCTCGCCGAACGTCGACGTGTACTACTGCGGCGACCCGCAGCGGGCGATCGTCAAGGTCGACCTCGCCGGGATCGAGCTCTCGGAGGTCGGGATCGAGGTCAGCGGCCGCCACCTGGCGATCGTCGGCGAGCGGCACGTGCAGGAGAGCGAGGGCCGCGTCTACCAGCAGATCGAGATCCCTTCGGGCCACTTCCGCCGGGTCGTCGAGCTGCAGGTCGAGGTCGACGCCGAGCGCGCCAGCGCCACCTACGAAGAGGGCATCCTGCGGATCGAGCTGCCGCTGCGGGACCCCGACGAGACCACCCGCCGGGTCCCGATAGGCCGAAAGTGATGGAGGGGGCGCCGGTCCTCGAAGTGGTCGACGCGCCGCTCGACGCGGAGGACGCGATCCGCGCCAACCAGCCGCTGCCGGAGGCGCTGCCGATCCTGCCGCTACGCGACACCGTCACCTTCCCCGAGACGCTGGCGCCCCTCGCCGTCGTCCAGGGCCGCTCGATCCAGCTGATCGACGACGTCCTCGGCGCCAACCGGATGCTGGCGATGGTCACCGCCCGCGACCCGGAGAACGAGGTGCCCGGCCCCGGGGACCTCTACGGCGTTGGCGTCGTCGGTGCCGTCGCCCGGATGGTCAAGGTCCCGGACGGCACCCTGCGGATCCTCGTCCAGGGGATGCAGCGGGTGCAACTGGGCAGCTTCGTCGCCGAGGAGCCCTACATGGTCGCTCGCATCGCCGAGATGCCCGACGTGATCGAGCCGACTCCCGAGCTCGAGGCCCTGAGCCGCAACGTCCAGCGCACCTTCTCGGAAATCGTCGAGCAGATCCCGTACCTGCCCGAGGAGCTGCAGATGGCGATCGCCAACATCGACGAGCCGGCGGCACTCGCCCACCTGATCGCCGGCGCCCTGCGGATCGGCACCGAGGAGAAGCAGAAGCTGCTCGAAGAGGCCGACGTCGCCAAGCGGCTGCGCCACCTCTCGCGGATCCTCGCCCGCGAGCTCGAGGTGGTCCAGCTCGGCACCCAGATCCAGACCCAGGTGCAGTCGGAGATCGACAAGGGACAGCGCGAGTTCTTCCTCCGCCAGCAGCTGAAAGCGATCCAGGACGAGCTCGGCGAAGAGGACGAGCAGCTGGCTGAAGCGAACGAACTGCGGGAGAAAATCGACGCCGCCGAGCTGCCCGAGCACGCGCTGAAAGCGGCCGAGCGCGAGCTCTCGCGGCTGGAGAAACTGCCGCCCGCCGCCGCCGAGCACGGCGTCATCCGCACCTATCTCGAGTGGCTGACGGAGCTGCCCTGGGCTAAGGCGACGGAGGACAACCTCGACCTGCGCCACGCGCGCAAGGTGCTCGATGCCGACCACTACGACCTCGAGAAGATCAAGGACCGGATCCTCGAGTACCTGGCGGTGCGCAAGCTGAACCCGGACTCGCCCGGCCCGATCCTCTGCTTCGTCGGCCCGCCCGGCGTCGGCAAGACCAGCCTCGGCAAATCGATCGCCCGGGCGCTGGGCCGCGAGTTCGAGCGGATCTCCGTCGGCGGCGTCCGCGACGAGGCCGAGATCCGCGGCCACCGCCGCACCTACATCGGCGCCATGCCGGGGACCATCATCCGCGCCCTGCGCGACGCCGGCTCGCGCAACCCCGTCTTCATGATCGACGAGATCGACAAGATGGGCGCCGACTTCCGCGGCGACCCCGCCTCGGCGATGCTCGAGGTGCTCGACCCGGCCCAGAATGACAGCTTCCGCGACCACTACCTCGACCTCGAATTCGACCTCTCCGACGTCGTCTTCATCGCCACCGCCAACGTCCTCGACACGATCCCCGGGCCGCTGCTCGACCGGATGGAGACGATCGAGCTGGCCGGCTACACGCTGGAGGAGAAGCGCCACATCGCCCGCCACTACCTGGTCGATCGCCAGATCGAGGCCAACGGGCTGAAGCCCTCGCAGATCGAGTTCGCCGATGCGGCGCTGACGGCGATCGTCGAGGAGTACACGCGGGAGGCAGGGGTCCGCAACCTCGAGCGCCAGATCGGCACCGTCTGCCGCAAAGTCGCGCGCCAGGTCGCCGAGGGCAAGTCCAAGGGCAAGGTGCGGATCTCCGGCAAGAAAGCCCGTGAGCTGCTGGGGCGGCGGCGGGTCTTCGCCGAGCAGCGGCGGCGGACCAAGGACCCCGGCGTCGCCACCGGCCTCGCCTGGACCCCGACCGGCGGCGACGTCCTCTTCATCGAGGCGACGGCGATGCCGGGCTCGGGCAAGCTGACGATCACCGGCCAGCTGGGCGAGGTGATGAAGGAGTCGGCGCAGGCGGCGCTTTCCTACGTGCGCGGCCACTGTGGCGAGATCGCGCCGAAGGTCGAGGGCGACTGGTTCGCCGAGCACGACGTCCACGTCCATGTTCCCGCCGGAGCGGTCCCCAAGGACGGGCCCTCGGCCGGGGTGGCGATGACCGTCGCCCTCTCCTCGTTGCTCAGCAGCCGCCCGGTCCGAAACGACGTCGCGATGACCGGCGAGGTGACCCTGACCGGCCAGGTGCTGCCGATCGGCGGCCTCAAGGAGAAGTCCCTGGCGGCGCAGCGGGCGGGGATCAAGAAGGTGATCGTGCCAGGCCGCAACGAGGGGGACGTGGCCGAGATCCCCGAGCACGAGCTCGGCAGCCTCGAGTTCGTCTTCGTCGACGAGGTCTCCCAGGCCCTCGACGCCGCGCTCCGCTAGGCCGTGCGGAAGCGTTCCCGTGCCTTCTGGATCGTCGCCGGACTGACCCTGCTCGGCGCGGTGCTGCGCTTCGCGACCCTCGGCGTTCAGGCCTACCACCACGACGAGATCGTCACCGCCAGCCGGGTGCTGCGGGTCGGCTTCGGCCACGCGATGGACGCGGTCGGCTTCTCCGAGTCGGCGCCGCCGCTCTACTACGCGCTCGCCTGGCCCTGGACCCAGGTGGTCGGCAACGGCGAGTGGGGGCTGCGGTCGTTGTCCGCGGTCGCCGGCGTCGCGACGATTCCTGTCGCCTACCTCGTCGGGCGCGAACTCCGCGGCGCCCGCGCCGGGATGGTCGCCGCCGCCCTGGTCGCAGTCAACCCGATGCTGCTCTGGTACTCGCAGGAGGCGCGCGCCTACGCGCTGCTCGGGTTCTTCTGCGCGCTCTCGCTGCTCTTCTGCGTGCGGGCGATGCAGCCCCAGCCGAGTTCGCCTCTTGTTGCGGATGGCGGGACGAAAGGCGAACTCGGCGGCAGGCGGGACTTCGTTCTCTGGGGCGTCTTCTCGGCACTCGCTCTCGCCACGCACTACTTCGCGGTCTTCCCGCTGATCGCCGAGGTCGTCCTGCTGGCGCGCCGGCGGGGGAGGGCGATCCTCGACGGCCTCTGGATCGTCGCCGTGGCAGTGCTGCTGCTGGCGCCGCTGGCGATCCACCAGATGTCCTACGGCCACGCCGAATGGATCGGCAAATTCACCCTCGGGCACCGGCTCGCCGAAGCGGCGATCACCTTCATGGTGGGAGAGACCGGCGACGTCATCGGCCGGACCGAGCAGTGGCAGCCGGCGCTGCTGCCGCTGGCGCTGGCGGCGGCGGCCTTCGCGCTGCTGGTGGCGCGCGGCAGCCGCGCCGAGCGACGCGCCGCCTTCGTCCCCTTCGCCGTCGCCGCGGCGGCGGCCGGGATCCCGCTGGCGCTGGCGATCCTCTCGGCCGGCAAGGACTTCGTCCTCGCCCGCAACCTGCTGCCGGCGCTGGTGCCGCTGCTGGTCGCCGTCGCCGTGGCGCTGACAACCGCGCGGGCCCGGCGCCTCGCCACCGCGATCGCCGCCGTTCTCGTCGTCTACTCGCTCGGCTTCAGCGTCTGGGCCAGCACCTCCTCGGAGCTGCAGCGGCCGGACTGGCGGGCGGTGGCCGACCACCTCGGCGAGCCCGATGGGCCGCGGGCGACGGTCAGCTGGGTGCTGGGCGAGGCGCCGCTGCGCTTCTACCTCTCGACCGGGGCGATCCAGCTGAAAGCCTCGGAAGGCTACGACTGGCTGGTCCGCGAAGTCGCATTCGTCTCGATGGGCGAGGCGCCGCGCCCTCCGCGCCGCCTGCTCGGGTCCGGCTTCCGCGAAACCGGGGCCGAAGACGTGGGGCAGCTGTTCATCCGCCGCTACCGGCTGCCGGGACCCGAACTGGCGCCGCTGCGGCTGCGCGACCTGCGCAAAGCCCACACCGGCTTTCGCAGCAACGGCGTGCTGCTGGATGGCGTGGGTCCGGGCTGACACCTGGCTGCTTGCTCACGCTAAGCCGGGGTAGAGGGTTATTCTGGTGATGGCCACGGAATCCAGCGAGGAGAAGGCATGAGCAAGACGACTACCGCGCGCGCCGGTGACATCTACGAGACCGCCCGCGAGAACCCCTACGTGCAGCGCTTGATCGAGGACGAAGAGCTGCGTGACAGCCTCAAGGACGCCTTCGAAAGCGCCAAGAGCGCCTACGGACGGGCGACCGGCAACGGCAAGGGAACCGTCAAGGCGGTGACCAGCGACAAGAAGGTCCAGAAGGACCTGCGCAAGGCCGCCGAGAGCCTGCAGGAAGCTTCTGAGACCCTGCGGTCGAAGCCGAAGCGCAAGGGCGGCATCGGCAAGCTGCTGCTGATCGCGATCGTCGGCGCGGTAATCGCCCTGGCCGTCAGCGAGGGTGCGCGCAAGGCTGTCCTCGACGCTCTCTTCGGCGCCGAAGAGGAGTTCGAGTACACCTCGACCACGAGCATCAACGGGTCCTGAGCTAGATCCGGACGAGGCCCCGATGGAGGCTGCAACCAAAGAGCGGGAGCTGAGCGGCGACAAGGCGCAGCGGATCGTCGACGCGATGCGCGATTCCGTGGCCCGGCGCGGCGCAGCCGGCTCCACCTTCGAGCACGTCGCCCGCGAGGCGGGCGTCAGCCGCGGCCTCCTCCACTATTACTTCGGGACCAAGGAGCGGCTGCTGGTCGAGGTCGTGCGCCGCGACACCGAGCTGCGGGTCGAACGGCTCGACGCGCGGCTGGCGCCGGCGAAGACCGGCGACGACGTCATCGACGCCCTGGTCAGCAGCCTCACCGAGGTGATCGAGAACGAACCCGGCTTCTTCCTCCTCCTCTATGAGCTGTTCAGCGCCGGCCGCCGCAACCCCGACATCCAGCGCGAGGTCGGCCAGCTCTTCGAGCGCACCCGCTCGCACGTCGCCGAGGTCCTGCGCAGCAAGGACGAGGACGGGGTGCTGAGCCTGCGCTTCTCGGCCGAGGACGTCGTCTCCTACCTCTTCGCGCTCGGCGACGGCTTCGCCCTGCAGGCGCTCTCCGATCCCACCCGGGACACCCAGGGCGCCTTCTCGGTCGGCGTCGCCTCGGCCCGTTACCTGCTCGGCGCCGAGTAGCTACAGCCAGCCGGCGCGTTTGAAGCGCCAGTAGAGGAAGAAGCAGACCGCCACGATCAGGGCGAGCACAGCGGGATAGCCGAGGCTCCATTCGAGCTCGGGCATGTGTTCGAAGTTCATCCCGTAGATGCCTGCGATGGCCGTCGGCACCACGGCGATCGCGACCCAGGCGGAGATCTTCCGCATGTCTTCGTTCTGGCGCATCGAGACCTGGGTCAGGTTTGCTTCCAGGGCGCTGTCAAGCAACTGGCGGAAGTTCTCGATCCGGGTCGAGACGCGGCGCAGGTGGTCTTCGACATCGCGGAAGTACTCGTGCAGGTTCTGCGGGATGACGGCGAAGTTGCGGCTGCAGAGTTCTTCGAGCGCTTCGCCCAGCGGCGCCGTCGCGGCCTGGAACTCCAGCACCTCGCGCTCGAGCTTGTAGATCCGCTCGGTCGGGTTCTGGCCTTCGCCGAAGACCTGCAGCTCGACTTCGCGCACGTCCTGGTCGAAGCCTTGGGCGGCATCGATGTAGCGGTCGACGACGTGGTCGAGGATCGCGTAGAGGACCGCGCCCGGGCCTTTCTCGAGCAGGTCGGGACGCTGCTCCAGCCGGCTGCGCACGGGACCCAGGTCGGCATTCCCGTGGCGGACGGTGATGACGAAATCGGGGGCGACGAAGATCGAGATCTCGCCGAGCTCGATCACCTCTTCGGGGTCGACGTAGCGGGCGGTCTTGACGACGACGTGGATCGTGTCGCCATAGGCCTCGACCTTCGGCCGCTGGTGAGCCCGCACCGCGTCCTCGACCGCCAGCTCGTGCAGTCCGAACTCGTCCGCGACGGACTTGAACTCCGCCTCGCTCGGCTCGACGACGCCAAGCCAGACGAAGGTCGCCTCTTCACGCGCCGCCTCCCCGGCCCGCTCCATCGAGAGCTCCCCCTCCCGGCGCCTTCCCCGCTGGTAGGCCGCGCAGTCGACGATCATCGGCCCAGGGTACGGATCGGGCGTGACGGCGCGCACGCCTATCCCTTCTATGTAGAAGCGAAATCGGTCCCTGATTCGCCCTAGCTTCCTGCGCCACAACAGACAAGCGGCCGGGGCACCGCGTGAACGGCCCCCGGCCCGGCACAGGAAGGTGGACTTCCCATGCAGGACAAAGGTAGGCCAGCGGCCGATAACGCCGCTGAGGATCGACGCGAAGAGGGCGCGGTCTTGCGCCATGTGATCGAGGCTCACCCGTCAACGCTGCGGATCTCGGATGTGGTCCGCGAACTGGGCGATACCGAGCTCTACAGCCAGCGCGACGGGATCGAAAGGGCGGTGCGCCAACTCGTCAAAGGCGGCCTGCTGTTTCGTTGCGAGGGAGCGGTGCTGCCCACCCGGCAGGCGCTCTACATCTGCGACGTTCTGGAGCTGTCGTGAGCGTCGGCAAGCAGGTCGGCTGCAACATCGCTGAGGCTCGACGAGGAGCGGGACTGTCGCAAGCGGAACTGGGTTTCCGGCTATACGCGGCTTCGCAGGAGGTCTCCCGGCTAGAGACCGGGCGAGCCTGCCCACGGCTGACGACGCTGCTGCGAGTCGCCCGTGCCCTTGAGGTTCCTCTGACTGATCTCGTAAAAGGGATCGAGTAGCGATGCCCTCCGAACACATCACGCTCTCGACCATCACCGAGCGGTTCGCTTGGAACATGCGGATCGCCCGCAACCGAACGGGCCTGACGCAACGCGCTGGCAGCACGGATGGGGCGGGATCAGAGCCGGATCGCGAAATGGGAGGGCGGCAAGTGCCTGCCTCGCACCGTGGCGATTGTGCGGCTCGCAGAGGCGCTGGAGATCGAGCCTGGCAAGCTACTTCGGGAGACCAAGGGGCTCGCCGGCTGAAAGCCACTTGCGGAAGGCACCGCAGCCTCAGTATGGATCTAAAAAAACAGAGGACCCGCCGAAGCGGGTCCTCTGTCAATAGGTCTCACCCGAATGGCTGGCAGAGAACCTCCGGGAGGTCTCACTCAGCTAGAAGGGCAACCTGTCTGTCTGCCGTACAGACTACAAAGTCTCTATGTCGTCGTGTTGAACTTCGCCCCTGGGGTAGAGGACTTTCGAGAGAAAGCAAGAATGCCCCCGGCAGGACTCGAACCTGCGACTTCCCGTTAGACAGACAGGTGCTCTATCCAGCTGAGCTACGGGGGCCCACTCCGCGCTAACGAAGCTTCACCAGTCTAGGGAGACGGCCGGCGCTTTCTCACGCATGGAAAGCCCTATTTCGGCTGGACGCCCGCATTTCCGTTCCTCCGCGTTCGTCTACGTTCGCCTCTGTTCGTCTACGTTCGTCTACGTTCGCATCTCCCTCAATCTGTTCTTAACAATTGTGGGGAGCAGCTAGCCTTGACCCAATGGCCAAGAAGCAGAAGACCGACAAGGGACTTGAAATCCCGGTGCCGACCAAAGGGGACTTCGACGCCGCTATGCGGAAGGTCGCTCCCCCAGCAGGTCGTAAACGCCCTGACGAGAAAGTCCGGCCTCAGAAGCAATCAGGGTGATCGGGATGCCTGCTTCGCGGGCAGCCAGACATTGACGGCGTAGGTCTTCAGTCGCCGCTTGTTTCGCCTCATCAGCTTTGGCGCGCTTGCGAGCTGCCGCCTTGATCTTGCGGATCACCGCCGCCTCGCTCACTGGTTCGCCGCTTCCTTGACGAGAGCATGGAACATCGAGCGCTGACCCGAGCGGCGATGGTTGTAGCGCCAGGCGTACTCGTCTAGGTAGGACTGGAGCCATTTACGGGAGACGAGCTTGTAGTTGCCGCGCATCCCCGTTTTGAGGTTGCCGAAGAACCCCTCGATCGTGTTCGTGTAGATGTCGCCCTCGACGTAGGAGCCAGCGGAATGGTTGATCACCCGGTGGTCGGCGTACTCCCGCCTCAGCGGTCGATAGGACATCCAGTCGTCCGTGTAGAGGATGGCTTCCGGGTTCACGTTCGCCCGCACGGCGTCACTTAAGGGCTGGCCGTGCCGCGACGGGATGACGCGCGCCCGGACGCGCCCGCCGCGCTCGACCATCCCGAGCACAGTGGGCTTGGCCTGGCGGAAGGCGATGACCTCCTGGCGGGTTTTGAACTTGCGCCGGGGCTTTCCTCCCCAAGAGGTCTCGTCAACCTCGACTTTGCCGCGCAGGCTAGGGGCCGGGTCGGGTTCGGCCATCAAGTGGTTTCTGATCTTGTTGAACATGCGCCAGGCGGTCTTGTAATGGACTCCAAGCTCGCGCTCTAGCTGCTTGGCAGATATGCCGCATCGAGTGCTCGTCATCAGGTACATGGCGTGGAACCACAGGCGCAGCGAAGTCGAGGAGCGGTGGAAGATGGTCCCGGCGGTTGGATGAAGATGATGGCCATAGGCCGTGCAGGTCCACGACTGCCGCTGCTGCTTGGTCGCGTAGCGCTTGAAGACCTTGACGGCATCGCATTTCGGGCAGTGCGCATGCTCCCCATCGGGTGCGTGGCGGGTCCGCCAGAGGTGCTCAAGGCAGGCGGCGTCATCGGGGAACTCGGCTAGGAACTCCGTCACCGAGTAGTCGGAGGTCGAAGACTTCGCTCGCCTCGGTTCGTGTCGGTTGGCCGGTGGCATGTTGTAAAGCTACTTGACAGCCGGGCTTCTTGTCAAGTCGCTTGACAACCTCTATTGTTCCGCCATCTTGTTGGCGCACGATTTAAAGCTCGGGCGGGCGCGTAACTACCTGGAGGAACTGGAAGCTCTGACCGAGAGGTGGGCGAAGGTCGACGGCTACACGATCCGGGTAAACCCTGACCCGAAACCACCGTCCTACATCGTCCGGGCTGAGGAGATCAAGCCCCCCGATAGCTCCCTGCCTTTGTTGATTGGGGATTTTCTTTACAACGCGCGCGCCTCGCTTGAGTACGTCGCGTATGCGCTTAACGGCGGGGGCAAAATGACGCCCAAGCAGGCCGAACGCTCTGGCTTTCCAATCGTGGGCGATGTTGATAGGGACGGGTTCAGCGGCCGAGGACCGGACATGTTCGACAGCACGGCCGGACACAAACTGGCTACGGCTACGAGCGAGGCACGGGCAGCTGTCAAGCGGCTGCAACCGTTTGAAGAAGGCGACCTCTGGAACTACGCCGAGCTTTGGACTCTCAACGAGCTCGCCAGGATCGACCGCCACCGCTCTCTCCATTTTGGAGCTGTTCGGAACGAATCCGTCGAACTGGACAGATCGAGGTCGCGGAACATCAAGGTCGAGCGGATCGAGGTCATCAGGGGAACGATCGATCCCGAGAACAAAGACAGCGCAAACCTCGCGAAGGTCCTCGCCCATCCCGCCAACCCCAAGGAGAAAATGCACATGCACTTCACCAATGGGTTGGCCATAACCCTTGATACCAAGGGCGCGGTCCGCGTGGTGGACGGGGAGGAGGTCGCCTGGGCGATGCGGGGAATCTTCGGCTACACCGAGGATGCCATCCGGGCGCTTCGGCAATACCTGCCGGACCCGCCTAAGCAGTAGGCCGCGATCAGCCACGGCCTATCCCGCCCTGAAGCGGTTGGCCGCTTAGAGGATGCTTACAAGGAAGGCAACAACCGCGATGATGGCCGCGATCATCGTGCCGAACGCTTGGAGGCGCGCCCAGCGAACTGCATCTCGTGCCGCATCCCGCTCCCTCTCGGCGATGCGCGCCTGAATGAGCATCTTGGTCAACTCGTGGTTGGCCGAACCCGGAACGGGGCTGTGGAGCGCCTCCAAAAGCTCCTCCAGGTCCATCGCCATGAGGCTTTGCTGCCTTGGGTCCACGAGGCGAGAATGCCAAGCCCCCCGGCGCGTCTTTTGAGCGCGCCTTATACATAGAAGGGATAGGCGTGACGGCGCGCACGTAGTGACGCCCCTCACAGACCCGGATCCCGGTGGCGGGGGAGGCTTCCCCCAGATCACAACCCGGCGACGAGGGAGATGGCATGAGAGACGCAATGAGATCACTGGCGGGGTTCCTTGGACGGCGCCGCCGCATCGTGGTTGGAGCCTGGGTTCTGATCGTGCTCCTCGCCCTTCCCTTCGCTTCGAAACAGACCGATCACCTGACCGGCGGAGGGTTCGACGTTCCCGGTAGCCAGTCGATGAGGGTGAGCGAATCGCTGCAGGACGAGTTCGGTTCGCAGGCCGACGGGATCGCCGTGGTGCTGCAGGCGGCGCCCGGTGCCAGCGCGGCAGAGCGGAGCGCGGCGGTGACGCGGGTGCGGGAGGAGGTTGCCACCCTCGACGACGTCACCCTGCCTCCTGCCACGGCTGTACAGGCGCGCCGGCAGCTGCGGGAGACCGACGTGGTGCTGGTGCCGCTGCGCAGCGACCTCTCCTCGGATGAGCTGATCGACCCCGCCGCCACCCTGCGCGAAGACCTCGACCCGGGCAGCGCCGACGCCGGCGTCACCCCCTACCTGGTCGGGCAGCCGACGATCTGGGCCGGGATGCAGGAAATCTCCAAGGAAGATCTCGCCAAGGCCGAGGGGACCGGCTTCCCGATCGTCGCGATCATCCTCCTCGTCGTCTTTGGTTCGCTTGCCGCGGCGGCGCTGCCGCTGGCGCTCGGCTTCGTCAGCGTGCTGGTTACCGGGGCGCTGATCTACTTCTTCTCGCTGCAGCTGGAAACCTCGGTCTTCGTCACCAACATGGCCTCGATGATCGGGATCGGCGTCGCCGTCGACTACTCCCTCTTCATCCTCGCCCGCTACCGCGAGGAGCGCGAAGCCGGGCACGACCAGGCCGAGGCGCGGGCGCTCTCGCTCTCCACCTCCGGTCTCGCCGTCTCCTTCTCGGGGCTGGCGGTGATCATCTCCCTTGCCGGGCTGTGGATGGTCGACAACCAGGCGCTGCGCTCGATGGCGCTCGGGGCGATGACCGTCGTCGCCGTCTCGATCCTGACCGCGACGACGCTGCTGCCGGCGCTGATCGCGATGCTGGGCGACCGGGTGCTGCCGGGCGGGATCGTCGGCAAAGTCGAGGGCTTCTTCCAGCGCCGCTTCTACCGGCGCAAGACCGCCGCCCAGGTCGCGACGGAGAAAAACCGCTTCTGGCGCGCCTGGACCGTGCGGGTCATGGAGCGGCCGTGGACCGCCGTGATCGGCGTCTCCGCGGTGCTGCTGTTCCTCGCCAGCCCGCTGCTCTCGCTCGAGACCGGGACCGAAGCGATCGCCCAGTTCCCGAAGGACAGCGACGTCCGGGTCGGCAACGAACTCGCCTCCGAGCAGCTGAACGGCGGCACCGACCCGGTCCAGATCGTCGCCGGCTTCGACGGTGCGCCGGGCGCGGAGGGCAAAGCGGCCGTCGCCGCCTTCGTCCGCGGCCTCGAAGGCACCAGCGGCGTCAGCGCCGTCGGCAAGCCGGTGTACGCCGAGGACGCCGTTCTCGTCCAGGCGACGCCGAGCGCGCCCAGCGAGTCGGATGCGGCGGTGGCGCTGGTCGGCCGCTTGCGGGACAGCGTCGTCCCCGCCTCGGCCCTGTCCCAGATGGCCGAAGTCAACGTCGGCGGCGAGACCGCCCGCGGCGACGACGTCCGTCATCAGGTCGGCGGCTCGATGTGGAAGATCATCCTCTTCGTCCTCTCGCTCTCCTTCCTCGTCCTGATGGTGATGCTGCGCTCGCTGATCCTGCCGCTGAAGGCGGTGCTGATGAACCTGCTCTCGATCGGCGCGGCCTTCGGTGTCCTCGTCGCGATCTTCCAGTGGGGCTGGTTCGACGGCCTGCTCGGCTTCGAAAGCCAGGGGGCGTTGGACACGATCAACATCCCGCTGATCTTCGCGATCGTCTTCGGCCTCTCGATGGACTACGAGGTCTTCCTGATGTCGCGGATCCGCGAGCGCTACATGGTCCACGGGGACAACGAGCGCGCCGTCGCCGAGGGCCTCTCCTCGAGCGCCCGGACGATCTCCTCGGCGGCGCTGATCATGACCTCGGTCTTCGCCGTCTTCGTCCTCACCGGGGTGCCCTCGATCAAGGAGCTCGGTGTCGGCTGCGCCGTCGCGATCGCTCTCGACGCCACCCTGGTTCGGCTGATCCTCGTCCCGGCGGCGATGAAGCTGATGGGCTCCTGGAACTGGTGGTTCCCCAGCTGGCTCGACAAGCTGGTGCCGGACTTCAGCTTCGAGGGCGGCTCGTCTGACTCCGGTGAGCCCGAGCCGGCGAAGGCGTAATCAGTAGGAGGGGGCGGGTGCCCCTCTCCCAGAGACCGTCGCGCAGCTGGGCGAACTTGTGGGCGCGTTCGTGACTTCTTGAGCCTCTGTGAGAGGGGCACCCGCCCCCTCTGCGACAGGCTTTGGCTGGACGGCCAATAGGATGGGGCGCGTGGGTGGAGATGACATCGCTTTTGCTGGCGCGGCGAAGCAGGCGGAGATGGTTCGGGCGGGGGAGGTCTCTCCCAAGGAGCTGGTTCAGCTCAGCCTGGACCGGATCGCACGGCTCGATCCTGAGCTGAACTCGTTTCGCAAGGTCTTCGCCGAGAAGGCACTGCTGGAAGCTGAGCAGGCCGAGGCGCGGATCAAGGCGGGGGAGGAGCGGCCGCTGCTCGGTGTGCCGATCGCGATCAAGGACGAAATCGACGTCGCCGGGGAGATCAACACCCATGGCACCGACGGCTTCACCGAGCCGGCGAAAGCGGACTCGGAGGTGGTGCGGCGCCTGCGCGAGGCCGGCGCGATCGTCGTCGGCCTGACGCTGCTGCCCGAGATGGCGATCTGCGGCTTCAGCGAGTCGGCCACCTACGGCGTCACCCGCAACCCCTGGAACCCGCAGCGCACCCCCGGCGGCTCGAGCGGCGGCTCCGGCTCGGCGGTCGCGGCGGGCCTGGTTCCGATCGCCTCGGCCGGCGACGGCGCCGGCTCGATCCGGATCCCGGCCGCATCCTGCGGGCTCTTCGGGCTGAAGGTCAGCCGCGGCCGCGTCTCGCTCGCCCCGAACCTGGAGGGCTGGCGCGGGCTGGCGGTGGAAGGCTGCCTCAGCCGCTCGGTCCTCGACACGGCGCTCTGGCTCGACATCGTCTCCGGCGGCTCGCGTGAGGACGAAGCGCCGCCGCCACCTGACCGCCCCTTCGTCGAGGCGGCAAAGACGCCGCCCGGCAAGCTGCGGGTTGCCTACTCGACCCGCGCCCCCCGCGCGCTGGCGCCGCCGACCGTCTCCGGCGAGGCCAAGCAGGCCGTCGCCGACGCGGCGGAGCTGCTGCGCTCGCTCGGCCACGACATCGCTCAGCGCGACCCCGACTGGGGCAACATCGGGGACTCGATCTCGGCCCGCTTCCTCAAGGGCGTGGGGGAGACCGTCGAAGCGGTTCCCCATCCCGAGCGCCTCGAAAGCCGCACCCGCGGTTTCGGCCGGCTCGGCAAGATCCTCCCCGGCAGGCTCTACCAGCACGTCATGGCAGGGCGGCCGGCGGAGCAGGCCCGCGTCAACGCGATCTTCGACGACCACGACGTCCTGGTGATGCCGGTGATGGGCGGCACCGCGCTGCCGATCCGTCGCTGGGAGGGCAAGGGCGCCCTGCAGACCGTGCTCGGGATGAGCCGCTTCTATCCCTACTGCGTCCCCTGGAACCACCTCGGCAACCCGGCGATGGCAGTTCCCGCCGGCTTCTCCCCCGAGGGCATGCCGCTCTCGATCCAGGTCGTCGGCCGCCGCGGCTCCGAGGCGATGCTGCTCTCGCTCGCCGCCCAGCTCGAGGCCGAGCGGCCCTGGGCGGACCGCCGGCCCCCGATCTCCTGAAACACCCCGCCGGGCGCGGCCGCCTACGGGTTGCCGCAGTGGCCGCAGCGGGGCGTTCCGACCCGTCGGTCCTGGCCGCAGTTGGAGCAGGCGGCAATTGCCGCGCGCCCGCAACCCTCACAGTGAGCCGTGCCACGGAGGGGGAACCCACAGAAGGAGCACTCTCCGCGG
Source organism: Solirubrobacterales bacterium (assembly GCA_035264245.1). Classification (GTDB taxonomy): domain Bacteria; phylum Actinomycetota; class Thermoleophilia; order Solirubrobacterales; family 70-9; genus VAYN01. Next base: position 10,533 of record DATFQO010000080.1, on the reverse strand, counting down.
CGGACCCGTCGCGCCGGGACACGCTTGGCGAGGAATCGCTGCAGAGCGACGAACGCCGCCAGCGTCAGGGCGATACCGGCGATCGAGATCGCCAGCGGCCCGACCTCGTCGAAGGCGAGGTAGCTGCCGGTGTAGTCGCCGGCCATGCCAATGGCGAGAACCGCGGTCGCTCCGATCAGAGCGAGCGCCGCAGGCAGATAGCGCGAGTTTCGCGAGCGCAGGCGGATCAGCAGGCGATAGGAGATCGCCAGCATCACGATCAGCAGGGCCAGGCGCAGAAGGAAGACGATCCGGTCGTGGCTGGTCTGTTCGTCGTCCCTTTCCGCCGCGGCGTCTTCCCGCAGCTCGTCAGCCTGCGCTTCTGCCTGCGCAGCTGCCGGTTTGGTCTGCGCCTCGGTCGCGGCCGCCTCCTTCAGCGCCTGCGAGGTCGATGCGAATCCTGCCTGGGCGGATTCGTACCCGGCCTGCAACTCGGCCGACGGTTCGCCGGCGTCAAGCGCCGTTCGGTAGGCCTCACGGCGGAACTCGAGTCGGCGCGTCGCCGTCCTCCGCTCGCGCTCCGCCGCCGCGATCTCGCGGATCGCTTCTCGGTGTTGCGTGATGGCCGTTAGTTCCTCCCGGTCGACAAGCGCCTGGTTGGGGAGGTAGCTGCTCGTCTCGGGCTTGGCGACCTCGTCGAGCTTGTCGTAGGCCCAGAAAGCGCCGATCGCGATGAAGACGGCCAGGACGAAGGCGAGGACCCTCTCGGCGGTGCTGGTCTCGATCTCGCCGTCCCCCACCCGGCTGCCTGCTGGTCGAAACCGGGTTTTACTCTTCTCGCTCATCCCAACTCTCCTTTTCTGCCTCTCGGAGGCGGATTCGTCCTCGGGCGGAGCTCGATGACGAGCTCGCAGTCGAGAGCGGCGGCGATTCGCGCCAGGGTGTCGATCCGCGGCGGTCGTTTGCCGCGCTCGATCCGGGCGATTGCCGACTGCGTCGTCCCGCAAAGCTCGGCCAGTTCGCGCTGGGAGATTCCCCAGGTGACCCGCCGCTCGGCGACGCGTTCGGCGATCAGGCCGAACAGCTCTCGATCATCAGGACCAGACATAGCAATCCTGCTATGTATAGCAAGATTGCTATGTGCTGGAGGGGAGAGCTAGTTGAAGACCTTGCGGAACCGCGCCAGGTCCTTGACCTTGCCGCGCGGGCGCAGGCGGCGCTGCAGGACCATCTTCATCTGGTTGGCGTCGGGTTTGCCGGCGGCGATCCAGTCGGCCCAGCTGGTCTCGATCGTGACGTTGGCGTTGGGTGATTCGCCCGGCTCGGTGCGGGTCGAGCCGTTGTCGAGGACCAGGTGCCACGGTTCGGCGTCGGTGAAGCGCCACTGCACGACGAACGGGGAGCCGTTGGCGGCGGCCGGGTCGGCGACGCGGCTGATCAGGTCGAAGTAGAGACGCTGGATCTCCGGGTCCTTGCTCGGCGGCGGCCCTTCCGGCGAGCCGATCACCCCGGCCATCATCATCTTCACCTGGCGCTCCGCTAGGCCCTTCTCGTCGTCGTCGGGCGGGAAGGGGAAGACGCCGGGGGGGAACTCCTCGGTCGGGAAGCCGATCGTCCGCCACCGCTGGCGGATCAGTTTCATCCCGAAGGCGTAGATGTCCTCGAGCGAAAAGCCGTAGCACTCGGTATATGAGCGATCCATGTTCGGCGGTGAGAAGACGGCCGGCCCGTAGGGCAGGGTTTCGCGCAGCAGCTCGATCACCGCGTCGCGGTTTTCCTGCCAGCCCGGCGTCGGCTCGTTCAGCAGCTCGGAGAGGACCTTGACGCCGAAGCCGATGTGGCGCTGCTCGTCGCGGGAGACGTTCTCCATCCCGGCGGTGAACCCCGGCATCGTCTCCTCGGAGGCGAAGAAGTCCTCGATGAAGTGCTGGCCCGGCTGGGCGAGGCTGCCCTCGACGATCAGGTGGTAGAGGGTGATCGCCTGGCAGAACTTCGCCACCGAGCGGTCCTTGCGCAGTTCCTCGGCCATCAGGTCGAGGCGGTCGAAGATGCCGCGGTAGCCCCAGTTCAGCTGCGGCAGGGTGGAGGAGAGCGTCTGCTGGATGGTCTCGCCGCCGACCCCGATCACCTCCTTGAAGAAGCGATGGAAGAAGATCGAGTGGCGGACCTCGTCGACCTGCTGCGTGGCGAGGAAGTAGGACATCTCCTCGGTCGGGGCAGCGGTGACATAGGGGGCGAGGGTGTCGGCGACCCGGTCCTCGCCGTAATAGAACATCGAGTAGATCCACATCGCAGAGCGCCGCTGGATGTCGCTCAGCGCCTCCCAGCCGGCGCGGTCCTGGGAGAAATCGAGGTCGTAGGCGCTCCAGTTGCCGTGCTCCCAGCGCTGGTACAGATCCTCGTAGGTGATGTTGTCCATCAGGCGCTGGGAAGCGACGCTCATCTCGTCTCCTTTTGGTGCATAGAAGGGCACCGTGGAGACTACCGCGATCCTGGCCAGCCGGCCAGGATCGCGCACAGCAGCTGCTATTTGACGAATTCGCGGACGCTTTTGTAGACCGTTTCGTCGTTCATCAATGCGGTATGCGAGATGCACGCCGTTTTGTTGTTGGTGGCGCCGCTGAGGGCGACGCTCGAATCGGGGTTGATGATTTCGTCGCAGGGCGACCACCAGGTGCCGTAGTTGACGGTGCCCGGCGTCTCGTCGCCGGCGTTCAGTTCGCCGAGGAATTTGGAGCCGATTCGCATCTCCACGCAGGAGGTGCTGCCGCAGAAGTTGGCGAATTCGGTGCCGTGGTTGGGGCCGCCGAGGGAGACCCAGTCGTCGACTTTGCTTTCGCCGCCGAGGAACTTGACGTACCAGCGACTGTTGAGGCTGCCCATCGAGTGGGCGATGATGTCGACCTTCGTCGCGCCGGTGTTTTTGAGCAGGGTTTCGACCCGTGATTTCACTTCTTCGGCGTCGACTTTGTTCGACTGCGAGGTGTTGTAGCTGTAGGCGCTCAGCGATGATTTCGCGTAGCCGTCTTTTTCGAAACGGCCGATCATCGTGTTCCAGACCGAAGCGCTCTCCACGTAACCATGGACGAACAGGATCGGGTCCTGGGCGCTCGCGCCGGCGGGTGCCAGGGCGGTACCGGTGATGCAGAGGGCGATCGCGGTGACGATCGCTGCCAGTCGTCTGCTGACCAATTTTCTCTCCTATGTTGAGCGCAGGCGCCTCCCGAGCGCGCTGCTGTGACTCCCGAGCAGACTGGTTAAATACTCGGGAGCGCTTGAGTAAATCAGCTAGGAGGCGTCGGTGCCAGGCTCGGCGGGTGACGGGACCAGTATCTCTCGCTTGAGGATCTTCCCGGTCGGGCCCTTCGGCAGGTCGTCGATGAACCAGACCTGGCGCGGGTACTTGTAGGCCGCGATCCGCTCCTTGACGTACTCGCTGACTTCCTCCGGGGTCAGCTCCTCGCCCTCGTGGAGGACGACGGCGGCGCAGATCTCCTCGCCCCACTGGTCGTGAGGAGCGCCGAGCACCGCGGCTTCGCGGATCTTCGGGTGCTCGTAGAGAACCTCCTCGACCTCGCGCGGGTAGACGTTGTAGCCGCCGCGGATGATCAGGTCCTTCTTGCGGTCGACGATGAAGAAGTAGCCGTCCTCGTCGATCCGGGCCATGTCGCCGGTGTGGAACCAGCCGCCCCGCATCGCCTCCTCGGTTGCTTCCGGTTTTTCCCAGTACCCCTTCATCACGTTGTGGCCGCGGATCACGATCTCGCCGACCTCGCCCAGCGGGACCTCGGCGTCGTCCTCGTCGACGACCTTCATCTCGACCTCCCGCAACGGGGTGCCGATCGACCCCGGCTTGCGCGGCCGGCCGGGATGGTTGCTGCTCGCCACCGGCGAGGTCTCGGAAAGGCCGTAGCCCTCGAGCAGTTCGCATTCGAAGGCCTTCTCGAAGCCGCGCAGAACCTCGACCGGCATCGAGGCGCCGCCGGTGATGCAGATCCGCAGCGAGGAGGTGTCGAAGTCCTCGCGGCCGGGGTGGTGGAGGAGCGCCCCGTACATCGTCGGCACCCCGTAGAAGTGGGTGACGTCGTCGCGCTGCATGATCTCCAGCGCTTCGCCGGGGTCGAATTTGGGCAGCAGGGTGAGGGTTGCGCCGACCCGCAGCGAGGCGTTCATGCTCACCGTCTGGCCGAAGGAGTGGAACAGCGGCAGCGCCCCGAGGGCGATGTCCCCCGGCTCGACAGCGCAGGTGGTCTGCGAGGCGATCTCGGCGTTGCGCGAGAGGTTGGAGTGGGTCAGCTCGGCGCCCTTCGGCTTGCCGGTCGTGCCCGAGGTGTAGAGGATCACCGCCGTGTCCCCCGGATTGGTTTCGGCGACCTCGGAGTCGGGCTCCTGGCCGCCAAGCAGCGCGGCAAAGGACTCGGGCTCGACCTCGATCAGCTCGGCGCCGGCATCGGCCGCGCCGGCTCGGGCCTCCTCGCCGAAGCCGTGCCAGGCGAGCAGCAGCTTGGCGCCGGAGTCCTCCAGGTAGAAGGCGATCTCCCGCCGCTTCAGCAGGACGTTCATCGGCACCACGATGCCGCCGGCGCGGAGCACGCCGTAGTAGGAAGTCGGGAACTCGAGGACGTTGGGCAGCATCAACCCGACCCGGTCCCCATGCTGGAGCCCCCGCTCGAGCAGGAGGGCGGCGAGGCGAGCGCTGCGGTCGTCAAGCTCGGCATAGGTCAGCTCGAGGTTGCCGAGCCGGACGGCCGCCTTCTCCGGCGCCGTGGCCGCGCTCTCGGTGACGATCGAAGCGAGATTCATGCCCATCGATTCCTCCCCAGACTGGATTGGTCCCGGCGCCAGTGTAGACCGCGGTTTCGGGTTCGCTAGGCTCGCCGCGAATGGAGGATCTTGGACACCCTGTCTCCTACCTGGTCGCGAAGCGAGGGATTCCCGTCTTCTCGAGCGAGGGGGAAAACCTTGGCCGCGTCGTGAAGGTGCTGGCCGCGCCCGAGGCGCACATCTTCGACGGCATCCTCTTCGACACCAAGCGCGGCCCCGGCGGGCAGCGCTTCGTCGACGCCCCCGAGGTCGGCCAGATCTACGAAGGCGGCGTCGTTCTCACGATCGGCGCCGCAGAGGTCGAGTCGTTGCCCAAGCGTCGCCCCTGACGCGGCTTCGGGTTAGTATCCCGCCGATGCAAAGACATCTCTTGATCATTGGCGCCTGCCTCGCTCTCTTCATCGCCGGCTGCGGCAGCGACGATTCCACCACCGATTCCGGCTCGACCGCGGCTTCAACCGAAGAAGCGGCCGCTCCGGCGGAAACCGAATCTTCGAAGAAGACCAAGCCGAAGGTGACGGTCCCGAAGGGGGCACCGCCGGAATCGCTGGTCACCAAAGACCTCGAAGAGGGCACCGGCGCCGGTGCGAAAGCGGGCGACGCGGTGACCGTCCAGTACGTGGGCGTCAACTACAAGAGCGGCAAGGAATTCGACGCCTCGTGGGATCGCGGCGAACCGTTCACCTTCACCCTCGGCGCCGGCGAAGTGATCCCGGGGTGGGACCAGGGCGTGGAAGGGATGAAGGTCGGCGGCCGTCGCGAGCTGATCATCCCCTCTGAACTCGGATACGGCCCCGCCGGCGCCCCGCCGGCGATCCCGCCGGACGAAACGCTGGTCTTCGTCGTCGACCTCGAAGCGATCGAATAGCCGGTCGGCCGCTGGCGCTGATGCAAAGGCTCATCCTGATCATCGTCGCCTGCTTGGCGCTGTTCGTCGGTTGTGGAGACGACTCGTCCACCACTGAGACCGGTGGCGGCGGCTCGACCACCGCGGCGCAGTCGAAGAGGAGCAAGGAAGAAGCGGCGGTCAAGAAGGAAGAAGAAAAAGCCGCCGAAGAAGTGGCGGCTCTGCCGAAGCCGAAGATTCCGTCGGGGCGCTTGCCGAAGAAGCTCGTAATCGTGGACAGGAAGACCGGCTCCGGCGCGACGGCGAAGGCCGGGGACGAAGTCTCAGTCCGCTACGTCGGGATCCTCTACAAGAGCAAGGAACTGTTCGACGCCAACTGGAATGGCGATGAACCGTTTACGTTCGAGCTCGGCGCCGGTGAAGTGATCAAGGGCTGGGACCAAGGCGTGCAGGGGATGAAGGCCGGAGGTCAGCGGGAACTGTTCATCCCGCCGTCGCTTGCCTACGGACCGGAAGGGATCTACCCCTCGATCCCGCCGAACTCCACCCTCGCCTTCCTGGTCGAACTGCTGAAAGTCAAGTAGAAGCGCTCGGCGTCATCATCGGGAGGTGTCCCCCGCGCCGATCGCCGAACGCCTGACCGCCCAGGCCCTTTCGGGCCAGCCGCTGCGCTCACCCGAGGCGGTCGCGGAGCGGCTGCTGGCAGTGCAGGGGCAGGACCAGCGCGGGGCGCGGCTGGCGGTGCGGGCGCGAACCGAGGGCGTGAGCGCGGCCGACGTCGACCGGGCGCTGAGCGAGGACCGCTCGCTGCTGATCACCTGGCTCAATCGGGGGACGCTTCACCTGGTCCGCAGCGAGGACTACCCGTGGCTACACGCGCTGACGACGCCAACCCACTTCGCTGGCTGCAAGCGTCGGCTGCGACAGGAGGGGGTGTCGGAGAGCGCCGCCGACCAGGCGATGGCCACGGTTGAAAAGACGCTCGTCGAGGAGGGACCGCTGGGCGGCCGGGACCTGCGGGCGCGGCTGACGGAAGGCGGCGTGCGGACCGAGGGTCAGGCATTCATCCACCTGATGTTCCTCGCCGCCGCTCGCGGCATCCTCGTGCGCGGTCCAATGTTCGGCAAGGAGCATGCCTACGTCCTCGTCCGCGACTGGCTCGCCGAGCCGGCGCCGGTCGACCGGGCCGGGGCCCTGGCGGAGCTCGCCCGCCGCTATCTGGTCGGGCACGGACCCGCCGACGATCGCGATCTGGCGCGGTGGGCCGGGCTGCCGCTGCGCGATGCGCACGCCGGGCTCGAGGCGATCGCCGCCGAGTTGGATCAGCGCCAGGACGGGCTCGTCGACCTGAAGGGCCGGGCCGATCCCGCGACCCTGCCACCGCCGCGGCTGCTCGGCGCCTACGACCCGCTGCTGCTCGGCTGGACCTCGCGCGAGGAAGTGGTCGGCCCGCACAGGATCCTGGTGACGAACAACGGGATCTTCCGCCCCTTCGCCCTGGTCGACGGTCGCGCCGTCGCGACCTGGCGGATGGCCGGCGGGAAGGTGACGATCGAGCGGCTCGGCAAGGTGCGCAAGCGCGATGCGGCGGCACTGGAGGACGACGCGCTGGCGGTCAAGCGCTTTCTTTCCTCCTGACCTATAGGTTTTTCTCCGTGGCTGAGCTGCTTTGGGGACTTCACCACCGAGGGGCTTACGAGCTCGTCGGAGCCGGGACGATCGCGGTCGGTTGGCCGGACGCCGGAGATCTCACCGAGCTTCCGGACGACCGCGAGGCTTTCAAGGCGCGACTGCGCGAGTCGTTCCCCGACCGCAGCGAGGCTTGGGTGGCCAACGCCGCCGGACAGCTGCTCCGCTTCCGGCACGTCATGCGGGTCGGCGAGCTGGTCGTCTACTCCCGCAAGGCGGATCGGACGATCAACATCGGCCGGATCGCCGGTGAGTACGCCTACCAGCCGGAGGTTTGGGGCCGATACCCGAACCGCCGCTCGGTCGAGTGGCTGAAGACCGAGATCCCCCGCGACCGGTTCACCAGCGGTTGCCTCTACGAGGTCGGGTCCGCTCTCTCCGTGTACACGATCAAAGAGCACAAGCGAGAGCTGCTGGCGGCGTTGGGGGACGGCGCGGCCCCCGGCCCTGAGGTCGTCGCCGAGCAGCCGTTGGCCCCGGAGCTGGAACCCGTCTCAGAAGACGAGCCGGACGTGGAGCGGATCAGCGAACTCACCGGCGACTTCATCCTCAAGGAGTTCAGCACGACCCTCAAGGGCCATGACTTCGCCAGCTTCTGCGGCTGGCTGTTCGAGGCGCTCGGTTACTCGGCGCGGGTCAGCCCTCCCGGCGCGGACGGCGGCATCGACATCGTCGCGACCAAGGATCCGCTGGGAGTGGAGAGGCCGCTGCTGAAGATCCAGTGCAAGTCCGGCAGCGGCGCAATCGGCTCCAGCGAGGTCCAGGCGCTGAACGGGACGCTCGCCGACACCGAGCTCGGCGTCTTCATCGCCGTCGGCGGTTACACGGCGCCGGCCCGGCAGGCGGCCGCCGGGATGCCAAAGATGCGCCTGATCGGCCCGGAGGAGTTGCTCGACCTGATCCTCACGCACTACCCCCAGCTGCCGGACGAAGCGAAGCAGGCGATTCCGCTGCGTCGCGTCTGGATGCCGGACCGCCCGTCAGCCAGCGACTGAAGTGACGAGACCGCGACAGGCGTCGATATGCGACGCCCGTCGCGGTCTCGTGCTCAGTTGTCGTCGAGGCGTGGCGGCATCGCGTCGCCGGTCACCGGCGGGGCTTCCTGTCCCGGCAGCGGCTCGGCCTCCTGCTCCCAGATGTGGTTGAGCGAGACCTGCAGGTAGGCCCACATGCCCGGAGAGAGGAGCAGGTAGAGGATTAGCGCGATCCAGCCGCTGACCGGCTCGCGACCGGCGATTTTCGAGGCGCCCTGGACCCGCTTGGTGCCGCGCCAGTAGGTGACGAGGGCCGGGATGACGATGATGGCGCCGGGGAACAGCGCGAGGACCGAGTTGGTCGGGTTCTGGCCGAGGTCATAGCCCTTGGCCTCGCCGTAGGCCTTCAGCTCCTTGTTGACCTTGTACCACCAGACCAGGTGGTAGATGCCGAAGGTGACGAACGGCAGCAGGGCCACGGCCCAGGGGTTGCGCACCTTCACTTCCTGCTCGGTGCCGCGAATCTTCATCTCGTAAGCCATGATCTCCGTTCCGGTGGATGGGGGTACTCAGGCGATGTCGGTCGCCGCAGCCTCCCCCTTTAGGCGGACGGGTGCAAGCGGGAAGAGACGCCCATGCAACACGCGCATTACTGCGAGCGTTGAAAAATCGCCATTGCATATGTAGATACTGCGTAATGAAGTTTTGTCTTTCAATCGCGCTGCTCTGCCTAGCGATGTCCCTCCTCTCCTGTGGTGGTGGAGAGTCGGCAACCGACACGGCCGGGACTGGCACCAGTGAGAGCGATCAGGCCCAGCCAACGAAAGAGCTCGACTCGAAGAAGCTGGTGATCGAAGACCTGAAAACCGGCACGGGAGCGGTGGCTCACTGGGGGGATCAACTCGAAGTCCTCTACATCGGCACCTTTCTCGACAGGAATGAAGAGTTCGTCCGCCGCTGGGGAAAGGACGTTCCGCCTTTGCCATTCCACCTCGGCTACGCCGCGATAAGCCCTGGCTGGGGAAAAGGCATCGAGGGAATGAGAGTGGGAGGCACCCGCAGACTCCTCATACCGTCGCGCCTCGCCTACAAGAACGGTCCAGTCGAATACTTGGTCCGGCTGATTGCCGCGCGGCCCGACGTGCCGAAGGTGGGCTCCTACCCGCAGGAAGGTCCCTTCGCCACCATCTCTGGCGGGAAGGTCAACGAGAAACCGCACATCGATCCCGCCGACCGGCCGGCCTCGAAGCAGCTCCTCACCAGGGACCTCGAGGAGGGCGCCGGCCCCGCCGCCCAGATGGGAGACGAAGTGGGGATCTACTACGCCGGCGCCGTCTACGAGACCGGCGAGGTCAAATACTACGGCTGGCCACCCGCTCCACCGGCGACCTTCCCCCTCGGTTCCGACGCCTTTGGAAGGGTCTGGGAAAGCGGCATCGTGGGGATGAGGGCTGGAGGCATCCGCGAGATGGTTGCCCCGTCACGGCTGTTCAGCGGAACCGGGGCCGTCGACTACGTGATCGAGATGGTCAGCCTCGAACCGGCTTCCCGCAAGCCGTAGAGTTGCGACTCAGTCCAGCTTCGGTGAGCGCCAGGGAGCTTCGAGTCGTCCGACCAGCTCGTCGCCCAGTCCCTCGATCGGGACCCGGACCTGCTCGAGGGAGTCGCGGTCGCGGAGGGTGACGGTGTCGTCGTCCATCGTCTGGTGGTCGACGGTGATGCCCCACGGGGTGCCGATCTCGTCCTGGCGGCGGTAGCGCTTGCCGATCGAGCCGCCCGCGTCGAACTCGGCGGGGAGGCGCTTGCGTAGGTCGGCAAAGATCTCACGCGCCTTCTCCGGCATCCCCTCCTTGGAGACCAGCGGCAGCACCGCGACCTTGACCGGGGTGAGGCGGGGGTGCAGGCGCAGCACCGTGCGCTGGCGGCCCTCGACCTCCTCGACCTCGTAGGCGTCGACGAGGAAGGCGAGGGTGGCGCGGTCGGCTCCGGCGGCCGGCTCGATTACGTGTGGGACGTAGCGCTCTTTCGTCTGCTGGTCGAAGTACTCGAGCTTCTCGCCGCTGAACTTGGCGTGCTGGGTGAGGTCGAAGTCGCCGCGGTTGGCGATCCCCTCCAGCTCCGACCAGCCGATCGGGAACAGGTACTCGACGTCGCTCATCCCCGACGAGTAGTGGGAGAGCTCATCCGCGTCGTGGGGGCGGACCCGCAGGTACCCGGGAC